>JASLDD010000228.1 GCA_030151725.1 Solirubrobacteraceae bacterium | reverse complement strand
CCGGCTTCTCGCGCCGGCGCGAGAAGGCAGGTCTTGTTGAGGTCCAACCGCGCAAAGTGGTTGAAGCGCAGAAACCACCAGTAATCGAGGTAATAGCGACCGTTCGATTCGGTGGCGTTGAAGTAGATCGCGGAGCGTGGTCCGGCGTTGCAATCGAGCAGCGGCCGGCAAGAGGCTGGACCGTGGTATTGGGAGACAGTGCTGCCGGCGATGTCGACGTAGCTGCTCGCGCCGGATTGCTTTTCCGCCACACGCCTGTCGAACGCAGCGGCGTCGTGTATCGAGGAGCACTTGGGAGCGCGCCCCTGGCGCGTGCAGAAGAGTTGAGTGCCTTCATCGAACATGGAGTCGACGTTTAGCGGCCGCCATTTCTCTTTGCTGTCGAACAGCAGCCAGGGACGGAATCGCTCCGCCAACGTTCCCGCGAGCGGTTCATTGACGAGCGAGAACGGTTCAACCTTGCGCACCGAGACGGTGCCGATCGAGCCGTTGACAAGCTTTAGCACGCCGAGGGTCAGCAGGGCCCCGACCACCAACCCCGCAACGCAGCCAACGATGAAGCGCCTGTCGATCGTGTGCCCCCGTCTGTCCGGTCGCCGACTCTTGGGAAGTCTGGCAACGGCAGAGATCTCTGTCAACTAATTCACACCGTTCCAATCACCGCCGCGCGACGGCTCTCCCAGTGCCATCGAATTCGCTGATGATTCTGGTGGTCGAAATCTTGTAGCCTCCGACCATGCCTCGATCCAATTCGAGCAAGCCTGTGGGTCTGGTGCTGGCCGGCGGTGGGGCTAGAGGCGCGTATGAGATGGGTGTGCTTTCTGTTCTGCTGCCTGCACTGAAAGCGAGCGAGCGGCCACAGATCATCGTCGGGACGAGCGTCGGCGCGATCAACACGGCATATCTCGCGGCGCACGCCGACGAATCTGCCGCCCAAATCGTCGAGGGGGGCTTGGAGCTGTGGCGCAACATCAGCTACGGGGACGTGCTCAAGCCGCTCGTCTCACCGGCTGAGGGCGTGCGCCTGTGGTCATACATGCGCGAAGTTCTCGGCAGCCGACGGGCACACACCGACAGCCTTCTCGACCCTACGCCCCTGTTGGGAACGCTCGCAAAGCTGATCGCATTCGATCGCATCCGCAAAAACGTGGAGGCGGAGCATCTCGCCACGGCGGCAGTGGTCGCCACGTCGGGACGCACGAGCGTGAGCGTCGTATTTCACGACGGTGGCGGCTCGCCCTCATTTGACCCGCTCCGGGGGATCTCCTACGTCCAGGCCGAGCTGACCGAGGATCATGTGCGCGCTTCGGCCGCGATTCCGCTGCTCTTTCCTGCTGTCCCGATCGATGGGCCGGAAGGGCGGCGCTGGTATTTCGATGGCGGCACGCGGCTGAACGCGCCGATCAAGCCGGCGCTCTCGCTGGGGGCGAGCCGGTTGATCGTGATCGCGCTCAACTCGCTTGCGCCGGTTCAGGAGTTGAAGGCAGATCGCCCACCCGATGCTCTCGACGGTGCGACACAACTCATCCAAGCTGTCCTCGTCGATCCACTCGTCAACGACGTGCACACCCTCGCCACCGTCAACGAACTGCTCGAAGACGAGACCGAAGCGAAGACCCAGGCGCATGAGAACCGCACCGGCAAGCGACAGGTCCCCTACATGCTTATCGCCCCCGAGGACCCCTTCGAGATCGGCCGCATCGCCAGCGAGGTCTATCGCGCCCACTATCGATCGCCTTTTGCGCTCGCACGCTCGCCCAGCGTCAGCGCGCTTGGCCACCTCGTAAACGCCGCCAAGGACACCAGCCACGGCGAGCTGCTCAGCTACCTCCTCTTCGCGCAGGAGTTCACTGAGCGACTTATCGAGCTCGGCGGCAAGGACGCGCAACGCTGGCTCGATGAGAGACATGACCATGGCCGCTGGCAGGTCAAACAGCTGCCAACAAAGGGGGCCTGAAGTGATCGCTGACCTGCACTGTCACTATCCGATGCATCTCGTCGCTGATGAGCCGGATGCTGCGGGTCCCACGGAGGGCTGGCTACGGCGGTTTGTGGACAAACTCGAGGGCGGGGCCGTCGAGCTGATCGCGAAGATCGTGAACGACGCCGGATGGAGCTCGGGTTGGCGCGTCAGCCTCGATGGCCTGCGGGCTGGAGGAGCCGGGATCGTGTGCTCGGTGCTCTACTGGCCGGCATCCGAGTTCGACCCGCTGCACTTGAATGACGAGCTGCCGGTAGACGGTTATTTCGACTACCTCAAGCGCCAGCTCGAATTCATCGAGGCCGGTCTGGAGCACGCGGCTGAACACGGAGCGCCCGTCTTCGTGGCAAAGACCGCCCCGGATCTCGAAAGGCAGGGCATCCGCTTCATCCACTGCGTCGAGGGCGGCTTCCAGCTGGGCGAAGACGTGTCAAAGCTCGACGAACGCGTGCGGTGGCTCTCACAGCATGGCGTCCTGTACATCACGGTTGCCCATCTCTTCTATCGACGGGTGGCGACCGAGGCCCCCGCGATACCGGCATTCACAGATGCGGAGTTCCACGAGGTGTTTCCCGAGCCCGATGACGTCGGGCTCACGGAGCTGGGCGAAAAGCTGATCGAAGCGATGTACCGACACAAAGTCCTGATCGACATCAGCCACATGTCCGAGCGAGCCGTGAAGGAGACCTTCGACTTGGTCGAGCGCCTCGATGGCAACAGCGCCAAGACCGACTACCCGATCATCGCCACGCATGTGGGGATGCGGCGCGCCGGACCGGTCGCGCGGGCGCAGGAATACAACCTCTCCGATGACACTGCCTGCAAAATCGCCAAACGCGGAGGCGTGATCGGCCTGATCGGAGCCCAGCACCAGCTCGGCGACACTAGCGACGAAGCCGCGTCCCCTGCGCTCATCAAGGCCCACCTCGATGCGATCGGCGCGGCCGTCGGCGACGCGAGTAGCGTCGCAGCGCTCGGCACAGATATCGACGGGTTCATCAGACCGACACTCGCGGGGTTCGAGAAGGCGGAGGACTTCGCCAAGCTCGAGACGTGGGTCCGAGATGCCGGCCATAGCGATCCGGAGGCGATCCTCCACTGCAACGCTGAACGGGTCATCACGGCGGCGTTCAAAGGCCGCCCTGTCCTGTGAGGCCTCGCTCAGAAGATTTGCTTGTCCAGGAATCCGGCGACCAGGACAAGCCACCCGCCGATCTCGGCAAGGATCAGGGTGATCATGTAAGCGTGGGTGCCCGGAATGGCGTCGCGGAACTGGTTGTCCGTGTCTTCCCGCCAGCCGTGGATGGCATAGCTCGCGACGGACGCAAAGAAGTAGAACGTCATCGCGGCGGCCGCCAACAGATTGACTAGCTCGCTGAAGCCGCTCAGCTCTACGAACGTCGCGACCAACAGCAGCGCGAAGCTGTACAGCAGAGCTGTGCGATGTGCGATGTCGACATAGACGTGTGAGGTGTGCTCCTCAGAGGTCGCGATCTGGCGGTACTTCAAGACTCCGAGCAGTAGCGCGCAGAGGAACATGAGGGCGTCCGCCGAGAGGACTGCCTTGGTGTCGGCGCCCATATCTTTGCCCCTTTTCTAGAGTGAAACTACAGAACTAGAGTGAGATTACACTAATGCTAGGCTATTGCAAATGGCCCTGACCGACCCAGTGCGCGCCACGACGAGGGACCACGAGCCTTCACGCTCAGAGCGACGCAAGGCGCGGACAGCGAACGCGATCAGGGACGCCGCCGAGCGACTCTTCATCAGCCGCGGTTACTCAGCGACGACGGTGGAGGATCTGGCCGAGGAGGCCGACGTGGCCGTCGGGTCGATCTACGCGCACTTCGGGAGCAAGGAGGGCATATACAGCGCCCTGATCGAGCGGGCGCTGGAGCTGGACAAGCAGTACTGCGACGAGGGCTTCAACGCGGGCCAGCACGCTGCTGAACGATTGGTCGGCTTGGCCGAGGGCTACCTGCGCTTCGCACGCGAGCATCCAGGCTACTTCCAGCTGTTTCGCTTTCCACCACCGGATCGCCCCGGAGCGGAACTCACGCCCACGGCGACTGCCCGGGTGGCACAGCGCATCACTGGCGAGACCAAGCGGATGGCGGATGAGATCCAATGCATGATCGACGAAGGGGTCGCGCGTCAGGTCGATCCGGAGAGCACCGCAAGGTTCCTGTGGGCGGCGTGGGACGGCGTCATGTGCAGCCATCTGGGACCGAGCAACATGGGCATTACCGACACGGAGTTCGAGGCGGTGCTGAACAGCGCGCGGGAAGGGTTGCTGCTCACCCTGCTTGTCTCGCCTGAGTGATCGAGTCCGCTTCCGCGCGCGTGGGCTGCCGCCCCGTCGCGCCCTGAGCGAGGAATGCAATCAGTGGTGGCCGGAATGCGGCGCCTACCTCCCGTATCTGGAAACTGGCAGACCGATGCTCAACGCGGAGTACAAACTGACGACGCAGCAGTTCTGCGCCGCGGATGCGCTCGGCAAGATCTCAGGGGCGCGGTTCAACCTCTGCGCTTAACGGGCGGCGCTTTGAACCGTGCTGGGAAGCCGTTTGGGGTTAGGTGGCTCCCGTAGACCTGGGCACAGTCTCTACTCAACGCGCGTTTCGCCGGACTCGCGCGGCCCGGTGAACCTCCCTCACGGATGCTGGGATACTTGGGCATGATCGCCTTCGTGAGCGCAGGCACTGGATTCTTGCTTGCGGTGCTGTGGTTCGACCTGATGTTCGACATTCAGGTGGGCGTGCGGGACCGCAACGAGCTGTCCGAGGATGTGCTTGCCTCGGTCTCCAGCTATTACCGGCGAGTAACGACAACCGCTCGCCCAATGAATCTGCTGATCGCCGCGGTGATGCTGGGCACGCTCGTAGCCATTCTGGCCGAGATCCTCGACGGCGAAACGCCGAGCTGGGTCGCGTGGGTATCGCTTGCTCTCGCCACCGGCGCGATCGCGACGGCCGCACTACGCACGGTGCCGAGCGCCGTCCGCCTCGGCAACAGGCTAGACAGCATCTCTCGGCAGAGCGCACTGGCGAGATCGATCCTGCATCAGCATCTGGCCTGCATAGCAGCGATTTTGACGGTGCTCATCCTTCAGCTCACGTCGACGTGATCCGCGAGTGCCAACCTATGTCACCCCGGCATCGCCGTCCCGCCCCGCGGGTCTGTCCCAGCGACCTGCGCAGTAGTTTGGTAGCCAGACTCGGCTAGGCCCGGTGGCGGATCATCGCCGTGGCGGTCGCCGTCGCCACCACGTTTCCATGCTCATCGCTGAGCTCGCCGGCCAAGAACGCCACCTGAGCGCCGCGGCGCACCACGCGTCCGCGGCCGATCAGCCGTCCCGGCCGAGCGGGGGAGAGAAACTGCACGTGCAGGTCGGTCGTGGGTGCCCATTCACCATCTGACAGCGTCGCCACCAGTGCCGGACCAAGCGTATCGTCGAGCATCGCCGCCAACAGGCCGCCCTGGATCACCCCAGCGGGGTTCAAGAACCGCTCGCTAGCCGTGAACGCCACCTCGATAGTGCCCGCCTGCGGGTCCACGCTCACGAGCTCAAAGCCCAGCAACTTCGCTGCTGGCGGGGGAGGGGCTCGGCCTTCCATCACGTCCCAGAAAGGACTGCTGCGGGCAGAGGTGTCGGCGGGTGCATTTGTGCTGCGGCCGATCATGGGCACACGCTACACGCAGACGAGGGTTTCATCACAAGGCGACCGTATGGTGCCCTGAGTGCCGAGGCTCAGCGCCTTCTACGGATCACCACTTGGATGGATTGGAAGGAGGGCCCCACGCGCATCCCCACTTCCATGCTCGCTATGCAAGACACACCGCGTCCGTGGATTTCGCCGGCGCAGTTATCGCGGGGTCGATTCCGCGGCGCGCCCTCGCGCTGGTCTCGGAGTGGGCGGTCCTGCACAAGGACGAACTAGCGGCAAACTGGGAGCAGACACGACGAGACGAGCCGCTGGAGACGATCGATGCCCTGGCGTAAGATGACTTTCGTGGAGCAACCGCATGATGTCATCGGTGTGGAGATCAGCGGCGAGTATCGACTTCGCTTGACCTTCGACGACGGCACGGTCGGCGAAGTCGACCTCACGGGACGAGAGTGGCGAGGCGTCTTCGAGCCCCTGCGCGATCCCCACCACTTCGCACGCGTGACCGTGGATTCCGAGGCTGGCAGGATTATTTGGCCAAACGGCGCCGACATGGCCCCCGAGCCGCTCTATGCAGAGGCTCACCGGAGCTCGTCTCACGCAACCGCTGCCAGACACTAGATCCCGCGGAAACAGCAAAGCGCTCGCCGGCTGGATGCCCAGCCGACCTGCTTGTTCCGTGCCGTTTCAACGCCGATGTGATCGAGGACTCGCCGGTACGCACGCCGGTGGCGGTCGTTCCTTACGTCGCCCCATCTCCGCTTCCACCGCGCCGGGGAGCGCTGTGGGAGTCGATCCCCGAGGACGTGCAGGTCTTTCACACAATCGCAATGTGGATGCCGCGCAAGGCAGTAGCCAATACGGTCGAGGCGTTCCTGCGCGCATTCACCTCGCGCGACCGGGTGATGTTGATCGTCAAGACGTCGCCCCGCGACTACACGCGAGATGAGCGGTCTCGGGGACAGCGCGCGCCGTGGGACGACGGCCTGGACGCTGGCACGCCTGCTGGCGGAGTACCGGGATCCCCCCGCGGTGCGCCTCGTGACGCAGGAGCTGAGCGAGATCGAGGTGGGCGGTCTTCACCTGCGCGGCGACTGCTTCGTGTCGCTGTGCCACAGCGAGGGATGGGGGCTCCTGTTCGGTGCTCACGATGACATTGCCTCGTTGGAAGGTGCCGCCCGCGCCATATTCAGCGCTTGTGCTCGGGGCAGCGCTGATGAGCTTGAATGCTTCCGTGGCCACCTTGGCTCTCGGGAAGACATACAGGTCAAACTGGGGTTCTGCTCTTGGGCTTGGAGTTCAGCTTGGTCGGATGCGGTCAGTTCCGTGTTCTGATGGAGCCAGCCGCCGCCCTTTATGGTTTTGGCGACGACTTCGCGCAGGGAGGCAGAACCGGCCGGAATGCTGCTCGTGGGCTCCGCGCTCGCATGAGGGCATTTGGCGAGTGTGGTCACCGAGACAGCCCTGGTGGCTCCCCCGCCTGAGCTTCCGCACGCGACCCGAGAGAGGAGGCAGATTGTCGCTGCGGTAAAGAAGCGGGCGCAGCCAGCTTGTCGCGGTCAGTCCTCATGGCTTGCCTCCTTGGCGATAGCTTCTGCGCGGAGCACGAACGCTGAGGGGCGTAGGTCCATCGCTTCTGCGAGGGCCATCATCATGTCCAGGTCCGGGTCTAGCTCCCCGCGCTCTAGGGCATGGATGCGCTCTGGCTCTATGCCGGTCGTGGCTGCAAGCTCAGCGACATCGCGTCCTTGCTCAGTGCGTATCTGCTGGAATGCTTCGCCAAGACGATGCAGGTTCGCGGTTTGTTGATTGTGCTCGGAAACGGAAAAACTCCCAAATTGCGATGCAGACGACTGTCTGCGGGCATGATAGCCAATATATGCCCTTACCTTCGCGCGGGCGACTGAGTAAACCTCTCGCTCATGCCCCCCGAACGGAAAGCCCCACCGCGATCGCCAACGCACGCAGCGCTCGGCCAGGCGATTGAAGTGCTGATAGCCGAGAACGCCGAGATTGACAAGGACACGGTGTATCGTCGCTCCGGTCTGGATGAGAAGCAGCTTGGCGGTCTGGTGAGAGGCACGAGTAACCCGACCTTTGAGACTCTGCTCCGGCTCTGTGAAGGTTTGGGTGTCCGCATTGGTGTCCTGATGACGAAGGCGGATGAGCTTGAAGATAAGCGCAAGAAGCGCTCGTGATTTCCTAGTTATGTTTTGACTCCTTTGGTTAGGTGCATCCCAATAACTGCTGTTTAATCTCGCGCGTCGTAGAAATCCGCATCGTCTGACCAATCCTCTTCAAGCATCCTGTCTAGCTTCCCCGACGATTCCTCAAGAGTGGGACGCGGAGGGTCCTGCTCAAGGGCAACGGGAGGCTGTCGCCTCGCCTGTGTGCGCTGGCAGCGATTCACGCGATTTTGTCGAAAGCGTGCGACTTGGAGGTCAACTACGCACGCAAACGAGAGAAAGGCCATTGGGAGGGCAACGCAACCAGCAGTTACCAGCCCGCCAAACCTGAGAAAAACGCCGTTTCCAGCGGTTTACAGCGAAAACAGCTCCAAATTGAGAACTGAAACGCGAACTATCGTAATGGGCGAAACTGCTCGGCGCGCAAACCAAGTCCTGATGGCGCCACCGCCGGTTGGAGTCGGCTGAGGGTGTCTACTTCTTCCAGGGATTGACAAGCCGGATGCCGAGACCCTCGAAGTGGCGCACGTTGCGTGTGGCGAGAGTCGCCTTGCGGCTGCTCGCAACGCCGGCGATCTGAACATCGCGGATCTCCACCATACGGCCGGCGCGCTGCCGTGATGCCGCGATCGTGCCGGCGGCGTCAGCGGCCGCGCGGTCAAAGAGCTGCACGCGGCTGTCGAGATCCTCGGTGAGCAGCCTGTCGAACTCCTGCTCCAGCTGGCTGCGGCGACGGCCTTTTGTAAGCAGCTCCAACCCCATCCGCACCTCGAAGACGGTAATGGCAGTCGTCCATATCGACTCCGAGGGCTGCTCGTCCAGCCAGGCCACGACAGTCTGGTCGGGCTCACTCTGCATCAGCGCCGAGAGCACATTCGTGTCCAGCAAGATCACGGCGGACACCGATCCGGCTGCTCGCTATACGGCTCAGTGCTCACTTACTCAAGTCGGGCCGGACGTGCCGGCTGTCCGCGCAGCTCGGGAAGCTCCGTCTCAAGTCCGACGCCCGTAAAGCGCGCTGCGATCCGCGAGCCCAGTCTGGCTCGGCCATGCTCACCGCTCTGTACGGCGCTGCGCAAGATCTCGCGTGCCTCCTGCTCGGTGCTGTGACCATGCTGACGTGCGCGACGCTGCAAAGCTGCCTTCACATCGTCATCTAGCCGTCTGATCAAGATCTGCGCCACGCCACGAACGATATCACGCTATCACTATGCCAGGCGAGACAAGTCTGCCCGCAGCTCTAGAAACTGGTTTGTTTGCCGACCAGAAAAATGGGCGAAACTGCTCGGCGCGCAAACCATGTGTTGGTGGTATCGCCAGCTATTACGATCACTTAGCCATGCGTGTCGCACCCCGCATAAATGCTTGACTAAGCAGTCGACCCTAGATAGAATAAGGTCATGAGGCGGACACCTCAAACGATCGCGCTAGTTCGGATCATGCTTCAGGATGTCACCAGTGAGTGGTACGGACGCCAACTCGCACGTGAGGCTGGGCTACGGGGAGGCACGATCTATCCGGCGTTGGCTCGCCTAGAGCAGAATGGCTGGCTTGAGAGCCACTGGGAGGAGATCGATCCTCGTGAGGCCGGCCGTCCGGCGCGTCGCCTCTACAAACTGACGGAGGAAGGTGCGGAGCGCGCGCGCGAGGCCGTTTCTGCGCAAGCCTCGCTGCTGGTACCGGTTGCTCCGATCAAGCATCGCCTAGCCCCAGGCCTGGGCCCATCGGTCACATGAATACGGTTGTCGACGGTGTGATTGTTGCCGGGGCCATAGCTGCTACCGCGGTTGTTGCCGCCGTTAAGCTGATGGCAGCAAAGGAAGCGGCCGGGTGGCTTCCGTATGGGCTCGAAGCCCTCCTAAGGCTGGTTTTGCTCCTTGTGCCACCGCCGCATCGCGAGCGTTATGAGCGCGAGTGGCTAGGCGAACTAGCGGCCACAAAGGACCGGCCGCTAACTGCAGGTGTCGTCTTCATCGGTGAGGTTGCCTGGCACGGTCTTGCGCTACGAAGAAGCCTCCACAGGAAGTCGCGGGCCGCAAAGCAGGCCGAACTCGACGCAGATGCTGCCAAGCGTTTGGCTATCGCAACCACCGTTCACGGCGCGGCCGTCCGCGCAGTCCTGCGTGACTCTCCGATTGCATGGTTGCATCAGGTTCCGGAGGATCGAGAGGACGTCAGAAGCGCGATAGTCTCCGACTACCGCATGAATCTGCTTGAGGATTTCGCTCAAGCGACAGCGAGCGCTCCTGATGTGGGAGACCTCCTAGGAGACGTATTCGAAGCGCACTTCGACGCCCTTCTGCTTAACGACAGTCGAGTCCCGTATCAAGTGGGGTCAACGCTCCCCTTCGTATGGGGTACGTCCATGCAAGCGACGGACTGGGAGCCCCTTGTCGCGTGCCACACCGTGGATCGGGTCCTTCGAGGGGCCAGACCCAGATCCCTTTTTCGGTCGGTGCACCGCCATGGTCGAGCCCTTTGCCAAGCTACCCCTACAGGACCCCTACTACTTGCGGTGGCGGAGGTTTCTGTGGCTGAAATAGCGGAACTCGCTGGAGTAAGTCGGGCGACCGCAAGACGGATACTTCGCAGGGCGCGGCGGCGACTAGCCACTCGGATCAAGACTACCGTGGCTGCCAGTGCGGCCGGCGCGTTTATGCTGGTTCAACCGACGCGAGCGTGTGGATATCCACACGCTCCGTCGTACTCGGTGCGCTACACCGGGGATGCGCGTGCAGCCGCCGAAAGCGACCGTCGATGGCTGTGGCGGTTTGAAACGGCAAGCCGACGCTACGGGGACGGAGTAACGCAGCCCCCGGCGTGAAGGTGCCCTCAGGTCCGGGGCACTCAAACGTGGCGCCCCCGCCACCGATGTCAAGGCGCCGTCCATCATCGCTCCACGCTCCAGCAGGATCGAGCGATGTCAGCGGCAACGCCAGACATCTCGGGCACGTAGATCCCGTCGGGATTGGACGCCCCAAAGCGCGCTTGCAAGCGACGGTTAGTTTGCCGACCAGAAAAATGGAGCCTACCGGGATCGAACCGGTGACCTCCTGCTTGCAAAGCAGGCGCTCTCCCAGCTGAGCTAAGGCCCCAGAAGCCCTAAATATACGCCCTACAGGGCTAGGTTCCGGCCTTTGGAGCCGCCATGCGCCGATCACACCGGAGTGCCCCCGCGGAGAGCCGGACCTAACTCAACGCCCCCACAATCCCCTCCGCCCCCTTCATATGCACCTTGGGCACATCAAAAGCCCACGTCTCCCCATCCCCGAACTCGATCTCCAACACGCTCGCCAACCGGCCCTTCTCCACACTTGCCGAGCGAACCTCTTCCCGCGCCGCCGAAGCCATGGACTCAGTTGTCGCCTTAGGCCGAAACGCGCCTCGCTTGGCGCGAAAGAGCGTCACCTCATCCGCAAAGACCGCCAGGTATGCGATCTGACCCTTGGCCAGTGGCGAAGCATCGCCCGTGCCCCGGGATGCGGCGGCCCCCGCCGCCAAGGATCCCACCGCTCCGAGAACCTCTTTGCCGGCAACACTGGCAACGATCGAGCGGACCATCCCTCGCGGCTCAACAAACGTTCCCGCAATAGCTCCATCGGGGTCGGGAAAACCAGCCTCCTCTTAGAAGTGAGTGTTCTGTAGACCGACGCGCCAAGTGCCATCCCGGCCTCCTGTCGATCCTCCAAATCCAGACCGCATCGATGCTCCCCCTTGTTCGACCGTCAGCCGGAGGACGACATTAGTGTCCACAGCCTTGCTGTTCCACCAGGGGCACCGAATCCCCATCCCCTACTCGAAGCTCATGCGCTCCTGGCCCGGCACTTCCTCCGGGATCCCATCCCGCTCCGCGCGCACCGGGCAAGCGCTCGCTGCGGGAGCCTGCTGCGGCGGCGCATACTCCCCATCCGCTTCCAGCACCGCCTGCATGTCAAGCTCGGCCGTCTCCTGGCCGACGTTCGCGAAGTCCGCACTCTCGCCAACCGGCTCCTCATAGCCCGCCGACTCCAGCTGCGCACCGTCCTCGCCCCCCACCTCCACCTCGGCCGGCCCCGGCAAAGAAGAGACCTCATCTGCAGGCACCGAGCCATCGCCCGAAACCTCCTCCTCGGGGAAGATCGGCTCGAGGGCCTCGTGCTCTGCGCGAGCGATCTCTCCCGGATCGGCGCCCCTGCGGCGCTTGAGCTCCAGGTGCTCGCGTATGGCGTCGTCTAGCAATCCCATAACGCCTCCTAACCTTACTGCCATCGCTGGCCCACGTTCTGTGACTACACTTCCCCATGCTGGCGGCCTACCGGTGGCCCGCCTGCGCGGGGCTATAGCTCAGATGGGAGAGCGCCTGGATCGCACCCAGGAGGTCGGGGGTTCGAGTCCCCCTAGCTCCACCATAGGAAGCAAGGTCGAACCGGCCCAGTCCCCCAAGGGGCTGGGCCCTCGACGTTCAGCAGCTCTACTGCCTACCGGCTCGTGTCCGGGCGTGGATGGTCGATGACGGGGTGACCCCCATGAGAGGAACCCATTGCCCGTCCCCGCCCGTCTCGTCCCGCCGGCTGTTCGCCGTGCCGTCCTCGCGCTGACCGCGCTGCTGGCCCTCCTCGCGATCGCGACCGCCCCGGCGGCCGCCGCCCCTTGGAGCGCGCCGGAAGAGATCTCGGTCCCGGGCGGTGGCGCCAGCTGGAGCAAGGTCGGGATCGACGCCGCCGGCAACGCGACCGCGGTCTGGACCCGCAGCGACGGGTTGCATCTGGTCGCACAGGCGGCGGTACGCCCGCTCGGCGGCAGCTGGGGAGCGTCGATCGACCTCTCGGCGGCGAGTGGCAATGCTGAAAGCCCTACCCTGGCGGTCGATCCCGCGGGCGACGTGATCGTCGCCTGGAAGCAACGGTTGGCCGGCTCAGAAGCGATCGAAGTCAACTACAAGCCAGCCGGGGGCAGCTGGGAAGGGCCGACAACGATCGAATTTGGCGCCGCGGTGGTCGAGAGCCCCGCCGTCGCGATCGACGCCGCCGGGGACGCTGTCCTCATCTGGCGCCAGGGGGTCGGCGGCAACCATGTGATCATCTCCTCCTCGATGCCCACGGGTGGCTCCTGGGCGAGCCCGGTCCCGATCTCGAGCAGCGCCCTCAACGCCGAAGCGCCGGACGTGGCGATGAGCGCGAGCGGAACCGCAGCCGCCGTCTGGCAGTCGTCTTCCGGAGCCACGTCAGTGGTCGAATCGAACGAGCTGGCGCTCGGCGGCAGCTGGAGCGGTGAAGAAGCAATCTCCGCTCCCGCGACCGTCACCGAACCGCCTCACGTCGTCGCCGATCCCGCCACGGGGGCCTTCACAGCGATCTGGTCGCGCAGCGGCACCGGGCTCGTCGCCGAAGTCGCCTCGCGACCCGCCTCCGGCGGCTGGATCGCGCCCGAACAGATCTCCACCCCCGCACTGGAAGCGCACGCGCCTGTAGTCGCCGTCGATTCGGCGGGCGACGCCGTCGCCGCCTGGTACCGGTTCGATGGCTCGGTCGGCTCGGTAGAAGGGACGGATCTGGCGGCCGGCGGGTCCTGGGCCTCGCCGGTGCGCATCTCCCCGGTCGGCGCCGAAGCCGAAGCTCCGCAGGTCGCGATGTCGCCCGCGGGTGCCGCACAGGTGGTCTGGTCCGGCTGGGTCGAAAGCACCCACAACTACGCGCTGCGCACCAGCAACCTGCTTCCGAACGGCGCCTGGCGAGCCTCGAACCAGATCAGCCTCGAAGGAGAAGAAGCCTACGGGCCGCACGTCGCGCTCGACCACAGTGGCCATTCGGTGGTCGTCTGGAACGGTGAAGTTCCCCTCGGCGCCGAGATCAAGAGCTCTTTCCGCGAAATCAAGACGTCCGTCGGCGCCGAATTCGTCTCGACCACGCCGGGTGGCGCCGGTGTCATCGCGACTCCGACCACGAGCACCACCCCGGCCCCGCAGGCTTCCCCGCTGAAGATCGTCCCGGCCTGTACCAGCAGGCGTGTCGAGGTCATTCACTGGCGCATTCGCAAAGGCATACGCCTGCGCAGCGTCGTCGTCCGCCTCGGCGGCGTCATCTACAGGAGCCTGCCCGGAGGGGCCCGCTCGACGAAGATCAGCCTCCTCGGCAGGCCGCAGGGCGCCGTCGATGTCAGGATCGAAGGAGTCGGCGCACACGGTCGGCGCTACGCCGCCCAGCGGGGCTACCACCCCTGCGTCTCAAACCGCTCGCATCCCACGCTGGGGAACAACGCGCTGAAGCGGTAGGCGAGGGGTCTCCGCGGCCGGCGGGGCTGCCGCTCATGGGAACATGGTCACGACCGTGCCGAGGCGGCGCCTCGGCGACGCCTCTGACGGCTGCACGGCGCCGAGCTGATAGCACTGAACAGGTCGCTGATAGTGCTCCTTGGGCTCGCCTCCCCCTGAGCCACAGCTGAGCGCCTCGGATCCACAACCCCCCCAATCTCACGACAGGAGCACCATGACCGCCACTCCAGCACTCAGCGCCCCCTCGGCAGGCGCGCCGTTTGAAGCCACGACCATCCAGCGCAGGGACCTTGGCGAGAACGACGTGCTCATCGACATCAAGTTCTGCGGCATCTGCCACAGCGACATCCATCAGGTCAAGGACGAGTGGGGCGGGTCGATCTTCCCGATGGTCCCCGGCCACGAGATCGCGGGCGTAGTCGCAGAGGTGGGGTCCGGCGTCAGCAAGTTCGCAGTCGGCGACCGGGTGGGCGTCGGCTGCCTGGTCGACTCATGCGGCACGTGCGAGTACTGCGAGGCCGGCGAGGAGCAGTTCTGCGTCAAGCGGGCCGTGCCCACGTACAACGGCCGCGGATACGACGGCGAGCCCACCTACGGCGGCTACAGCCGACAGGTCGTCGTGGACGACCGCTTCGTGGTCAACATCCCCGACAGCCTCGAGCTCCAGGACGCGGCGCCGCTGCTCTGTGCCGGCATCACCACCTACTCGCCCCTCAAACATTGGAAGGTGGGCGAGGGAATGAAGGTCGCGATCGTCGGCATGGGCGGGCTCGGGCACGTGGCCGTGCAGATCGCCGCCGCGATGGGCGCCGAGGTCACGGTTCTCAGCCAGACGCTCAGCAAGAGGGACGACGGCCTTCGCTTCGGCGCAAAGCACTACTACGCCACCTCTGAGAAGAGCACGTTCTCCGAGCTGCGCAGCAGCTTCGACATCATCCTCAACACCGTCTCGGCCAACCTCGACGTCAACGCCTACCTGGGGCTGTTGCGTGTGGACGGGACCCTCATCAACGTGGGGGCGCCCTCCAAGCCGGACACGTTCAGCGCGTTCTCGCTGATCGGCGCCCGGCGCAGCCTCGCGGGCTCTCCCATCGGGGGCATACCCGAGACGCAGGAGATGCTCGACTTCTGCGCCGAGCACGGCGTCAAGCCGGCCATCGAGCTGATCGGCGGCAATGACGTGGGCGATGCCTACGAGCGCGTCGAGCGCAGCGCCGTGCGCTACCGCTTCGTCATCGACGTCGCCACGATCGGCCGGGAGGGCTGATCAGAGCGTCGCCGGCTGGCGCGCCCGGACCAGTCCGTCGATGAACGCGAGCTTTGCTTCGATCTCAGCGCTCAGGACGAACGGATACAGGTCCGGCGCGCCCATGCTGCGGCTGATGGCGTTGAGCGCGTAGGTCATCGGGATCCACGCTTCGAGCAGCGTGGCGATGTCGTCCTCGGTGTGCTCGGGGCGCGAATGCAGCGGGGCCTTGTCGGCCGTCTCGATCGACGGCCCCTCCACGCGCACGCCGTACGCGGCGGCCGTCTGCAGCGTGTCGCGCACGTGCAGGTAGTGGGCGAACGTCTCCGCCCAGTCCTCCCACGGGTGCATGGTCGCGTAGGCGCTCACGTAGCGCTGCTCCCAGCCTGCCTCCGCGCCCGACTCGTAGTAGCGATCCATCGCCTCCTGGTAGTCCTCGCGCTCGTCGCCGAAGATCTCCCTGCAGCGCTGCTCCGCCGCCGAGCCCTCGCCCACGAGGATGGGCTGGTAGTAGTGCGCGATCTCGTGGCGCAGATGGCCCAGCACGGTCCGGTAGGGCTCTCCCAGGCGCACGCGCATGCGCTCGCGGTGCGCCGGATCGGTCTCGTCTAGGTCCAGCGTTATCACTCCGTCCGCATGGCCGGTCGTGACAGCAGCCTGTTCGCTCGAGAGCAGGTCGAACGCGAGGCCACCCTCGCGTTCGTTCCAGCCCTCAACAGGCAGCCCCAGATCGATCAGCTCGAAGAGCAGGCGCCGCTTGGCCGCCTCGGCGGCCGCAAACCCGCCCAGGCCGCGGACGTCTGCGTCATTGGGTCGCGTTCGTGTCAGCACACAGCTCGCGCACAGCTCACCCTCGGCTGCCACCAGCCAGTTGCAGGCGGCCAGCTGCGCGTTGGCGCAGCGACGTGAGGGGTTCTCCGAGCCGCCCGCGCCTATCGAGACCATCGCCCGCCGGGACGAGTCGTATCCGAGCTCGCTGCCGCAGTTCAGGCAAGTCGTGCTCTCGAAGGTGACGAGCCGCTCGCATACCGGACAGGCAAAAGCGAGCATTCGAGAGCACTGTAGCTGGGCCTACACTCCCCGCCCATGCTGCCCGCCGAAGATCCTCCCACGATCCTCGTCCTCCAGCACGCCGCCTGCGAGCCGCCGGGCGCCTACGAGGACGAGCTGGCCGCGCGAGCCATCCCCCTGCACAGGATCGTGCTCGACGAGCCCCACCAGCTGCCCGACTGGCGCTCCTACGGGGCCATCGTCGTCATGGGAGGACCGATGGGCGCTTATGAGGACGCGCTCCATCCCTGGCTCACAGCCGAGAAGCAGCTGATCGCGGAGGCCGTGCGCGCGGGCACTCCCTACTGGGGCGTCTGCCTCGGCGCCCAGCTGCTCGCGGCAGCGCTCGGCGCGCGCGTGGCCCCCGGCCCTTCGCCCGAGCTGGGCGTCCAACCTGTGGAGCTCACACCCGCCGCAGCCGCCGACCCGGTGTTCGCGGAGGCGCCTCCAAGCTTCTC
Source organism: Solirubrobacteraceae bacterium (assembly GCA_030151725.1). Lineage (GTDB taxonomy): Bacteria > Actinomycetota > Thermoleophilia > Solirubrobacterales > Solirubrobacteraceae > Palsa-744. The sequence goes on along the minus strand of JASLDD010000228.1, from coordinate 2,233 downwards.
CACGCTCCAATGGCACGGCGACACCTACGAGCTTCCCGCAGGCGCCGTCCAACTGGCTCGCTCGAGCGTCTACGAGCAGCAGGCCTTCGTTCTCGGGCGCGCCTACGCGCTGCAGTTCCATCTCGAGGTAACCGACACCCTCGCCGCGGAGTGGATGCAGGTGCCCGCCTACGCGGCCGAACTCGAGGAGTTGGCGGGCGTGGGCTCGCCGGGCCGGCTGCTCAGCGAGATCTCACGACACTCCCCTCGCACGGTGCCCCTGGCGCGAGCCCTCTTCTCGCGCTGGCTCGAGGGTGTGGTGGGCTTCCCGCCTGCTAGGCCCTAGCTCTCCACGACGACGCGCACGGTGCGCAGCAGACGGTCGCTTGCGCCGCGCACGCTGCCCCCCTGCTCGAGCGTGCGCTGGATGAACGCGAGCGTCTCCGCCGACAGGCGCTCGCCGGGGAGCACGTTGGGGATCCCCGGCGGGTATGTGGCCAGCGACTCGGCCGCGATGCGCCCGATCGCCTCGTGCGCCGGGACGACCTCCTGGACGCCCAGGTATGCCTCGCGGGGAGTCATGGCCAGCTCTCCCCAGGGAGGCGCGGCGGCAAAGCTCTTGTTCGCTCCCTCCGGTTCGAGGCCCACGCGCGCCACGGCCTCGCGCAGCGCGCTGACTAGCCGCGGCGCCTCTCCCAGCCCCCGCTCTCCCATCCCGAACACCGCCACGAGCACGTTCTCGGCGACGAGCTCCAGGTTGATGTCGTCGATCTCGCGCAAGAGCGGCGCAAGCTCATAGCCACTGGCCGCCACCCCACGCACGTCCACGGCCAGGCGCAACGGGTCATAGGCGTGTACTCCCGGACGGCCGGCCAGCCGTTCGTCGAGCACGTCCAGGCCCTCGATCGAGCGGATCTCCTCACGCGCCGTCGCCAGCGCTTCCATCGTGTGCTCGAGCAGCTCGCGTCCGTGAACGGCTGCTTGGCGGCGCTGCGCATCGAGCGAGGCGAACAGCAGCGAGTTGGGGCTGGTGGACTCCGTGAGCGTCACCGCGCGGTCGACGGTGTCCTCGCCGATCATGCCCGCGGCACCGTCGCCGAGATGCAGCATCGCCGACTGGGTCAGGCTGCCCACGATCTTGTGCGTGCTCGATATCACCAGATCGGCGCCCGCCGCCAGCGCGTGCTCGGGGAGCGCCTCGTGGAAGGCCATGTGCGCGCCCCATGCCTCATCGACGACCAGAGGCACCCCATGCGCGTGCGCAACCTCGGCCAGCGTGCGAATGTCGGCCACCGCCCCGAAGTACGTCGGCGAGATCACACATGCGCCGACCGCCCCCGGCGTGGCTACGAGCGCCGCCTCCAGAGTCTCCGGAGCGAGGCAGTGGGCGATGCCAAGTTCGGCGTCCACCTCCGGCGCAGCAAACGTGGGTCGCATGCCCGACAGCACCAACGCGTCGATCGTGCTCGAGTGCGCGTTGCGCTGCACGACCACCTCACGCCCACGGTGGGCCAGCGCAAGGCCCGCCGACAGGTTGCCCTGCGAGGCGCCGTTGATCAGGAACCACGCTCGTTTGGCCCCCCACGCTTCGGCCGCCAGCCGCTGAGCTGCTTCGAACGGCGTCGGGTCAGGGCCCACGTCGATGCCATATGTGAGCGCCGGCACATCCATGCTCAGCGCCGGCTCGCCGATCGCATCGAGCAGTCCCGGGTCGGCGCCCTGGCCACCCTTGTGCCCAGGCACATGCAGACGCGCCGGGCTGCGCGCCGCATAGTCGCGAAGCGCATCCAGATACGGCGTCTGCTGTTGTCGAGGGTCCATCCGTTCAGCTTACGCCGCTGTCCAGCAGCCCCTGCTCGCGCAGCCACCGCTCGCTTTCGCGCATGCCCTCCTCGAGTCCCACCTTGGGCTCGAAGCCGAGCAGCGCCCCCGCCTTGGCGATCGAGTAGGTGCCGGTGCGTTTGAGGTAGCGCAGGGCGTTCGGGTTGACCTCGCCGGGTGACCCTCGCAGGTGGTCGACCGCAGCCTGCATCCCGGTCAGCGCCAGCAGCAACCGGTCGGGAGCAGAGCGCACGCGCGGGCGTCCGACCATCGCACCGAGCCGGCCGAAGTACTCCCCCGTGCTCACGCCCAGCCCACCCGACAGCGTGATCACCTCCCCCTCCGCCGCCTGCGTCTGCGTCGCCGCCACGATCCCCTCGACCAGGTCGTCGATGTAGACCGGGCTGTGCACTCCGCGCCCGCGCGCCGGGAG
>JASLDD010000207.1 GCA_030151725.1 Solirubrobacteraceae bacterium | reverse complement strand
GAGAACTTCGCCGAGGATCACCGCACCGCGCTCACGCGCACGCTCAGCATGCTCGAGCACCAGCACCCCCGCGCCCTCACCCATCACGAACCCATCGCGGCGCGCATCAAACGGCAACGAACGCCCCGTCGGCGACACAGCTCCCATCGCCTCGAACGCACCTGTGGCAAGGGGTGTCAGACCAGCATCCGACGCGCCGACAATCACCGCATCGGCATCACCGGCCTGGATCATGCGGGCTGCTGCGCCGATCGTGTGCCCGCCCGTGGCACAGGCGGCACTGACAGCCATGCTCGAACCCTGCCAGCCGTGGGTCATGACCATGTAGCCGGCAGGCGAATTGGGCATCATCATCGGGATCGTCAGCGGCGAGATCGATCGCGGCCCGCGATCTGTGAGGTTGGTGTGCTGATTCTCAAGCGTTTGGATGCCGCCAATGCCGGTTCCCATCAGGCATGCCACACGGGTAGGGTCGTGCGGCGTCGTCGGCAGCCAGCCGGCCTGCGCAAGCCCATCCTCGGCGGCGGCGAGCGCGAGTTGGGTGAAGCGATCGGTGCGGCGCACTTCCTTGCGGCCGAGGAATGCCAGCGGGTCGAACTCGAGGCATCCGCCCCGACCGTCGTGGATGCCGGACCGTCCCGCCAACCAAGCGTCTGTCAGCGCATCCGCGCTGTTGCCCAGCGCGCTGACCGCGCCGGCCCCGGTGATCGCGATCGCGGGCGCCGGGCTCAACGCGCTGGGATCGAACGGCCGTGCTGCCGAGAGCATGCTCGCCAACCGTTTGTTGGAGTGAGGCGCTGGGCCTCCCGACGTCGGGAGAGAGCGAGTCGCGTCGCGACACACCTACACCACCCGAGGTCAGTCGAGCACGTCGGTGTGCCGGTAGCACTACCCGAAACGGCTCGTATCGCTTTTGAAAATTCCGGTGTGAGACGCACAGTTCTTCAACCACGGACGCCGCCAGAAATGTCACACCAATCGGACCCATTTCGTAGAATGGCATCAGCCGAACTGTCGCCGACGGCGCAAGCGAAGCCTGTTTCTCAGCGTCGACTCGAACCGTCGGTAGGTTGTGCGCGAAATGCCAAGCATGCCTGCGATGCTCGGCGACCAACGTACCTGTGCGGGTCAGCTAGCGGATCATCCAGCCGTCGGCGGGCTGGATCTCACGTTGGGCGGGGGGCCCGGTGCGCACGTCATAGTCAGCCCACCATATGAGGTCCTCGTCGAGCTCGCCCCCCGGCGGGATCTTGTAGGTGGGCTCGGGGACCGGTCGACCGGCCGCTTCGCTCATCCGTGTCACCATCGCACGACTCAAAGTGTGCAGTCGCCGCACGCTGGTACGAAGGTGCTCGGCCAACTCGGGACGAGTCATCTCGGTGAGGGGGCTGTTGAAGAGAGTGCCGAGCAGAAAGTCGCTCGCAATCGGCACGCCGGCTGAGCGAGCGTCCCAGTCGGGTGCGGACCATTCCTTGAAACGCTGCTGCATATAGTCGTTCAACGGGTATGTGAGCGAGAGCCAATCCCCCAGCGAGCGAATGAACGGCATATCGGTGATCGCTCCCTTGGTGAACAGGTTGAGTGGTATGAGAAAGTAGCCTGAGTTATCCCAGATCACCTTGGTGCCGGTTGCTTGGGGATCCCGGAATACCGAAAGCTGGCCCGGAAATGCCGGCATCATCGCCGCGAACAGACGCACAAACGAGCGGTTGAAGTCGCGCAGCCGATGGGCGACATCGGCCTCGGGCTCATTGTCAAGCTCGCGACGGATCAGATCGGTCAGGAGCGTGTTTCCGATCGCGGTGAAGTCGTTACCGGTGCTGTACAGAGGATCGAGGAATAGTGCTGCCTCGCCTGTCAAGCACCAGCGTTCGGGCGAGTAGACACGCTTGCAGCCGTATGAGTATTCCTTGACCTTGCGGAAATCCAACAGTTCGCTTTCATCTTCTGGAAGACGCTCGGCCAGTTGCGGCTCGTGTTCGCGAAGCCACTCGAGGACGGCGTCGTAGCGGCGGATCCGCTCGAAGGAATGAAAGCGCGGGTCTGCGACGACACCGACGCTGACCGCGCCCGAGGCAAGGTTGATGACCCACACCCAGTAACCCTCGCCAACGAACGAGTTGGTGCTTGTCCAGCGGCGACCGACGGGACACATGTTCCGCCAAGCCTGGTCCGGTGAGAACTCGTCGATGTGCAAGCGGTCGGGCGCGCGAAACCAGCAGGCGTTGACGTCGATTGGGGCGTCGGTGCCAAGACCGAGCTTGTGGCGAAGAATGCCGGCGCGACCGCTCGCATCGATGATCCAACGGGCGGTGAAAGTACGCGCAGCGGCGCCACGGCCAACAGTGATCGTGTGCCGGTCCGGCGCGAGGTCAACGTTGGTGACCGGCGAGCCCTCGAGGAACTCCATGCCGCGGTCGGCGACGACCTGCGAGAGGTGGTTCTCCAGAGCGCCTCGATCGAGATGGAAGTTGGCCAGGGGCGCCGGCCGGATCAGCCCATACTCAACGCGCCGCGTGATATCTGTATTGCCGTTGTTGGAGCAGAAGAAGCGCAGTCCCATCTTCCGTAGGTGGTGCTCGTGCAGGTACTCATCGAAGCCGAGGTCTTCCTTGAGATACCAGGCGGCGACCTCGGCGATCGACTCGCCGACCTTGAACGCGCTCTCCGGGTGCGGGAGCGTCTGCTTCTCCGCAACGACTATCCGCGTGCCCGGACGGCGCTGCTGCAACTGGAGTGCTGCGGTAAGCCCAGCCATTCCGCCGCCCAGGACCGCGACGTCAAAGTCGGTGCTCGTGCTCATTTGTCTTCTCCGATCGGTCGAGGGCGCTCACGTCGAGTTGGTGGGTTGATGCTCGTTCTTGGATGGAGCGGGAACCACTCGTCGCGGCTCCCGCTGGTTGCTCACTGCTGCTTCTCGCTCGAGAGCACGGATTCCGCTCCGGCGAGCTCCTGGGTGAGTTCGAGGACACTGCTGTTGGATCCCGCAGGTGACGGCAAATTGAAGCGCTGGTTGACAAGGTGGGTAAACCAGCCGCACTCGTGCGCGCTGGGAACAGCGAATGCGTTATCGACGAGCGAGCTCCCGCTTATGGCGAGGATCGCACCTTCCGCGAGCGCATAGGAAGTTCCCGGGTTGCCGGCAATTGGCTGGTTCGGGGGCGGCGGGCTCGTGACTCCATCGGTGAGGTTGAAGTCGATCGGCGCCTCATTTGAGCCGATGTAGCAGCGGCGATCAAGCAGGGCGTTGGTGAGCTTGAGCTTGATGGGCAGAACGAGCCCAGGACCTTGGACGCTGAAGAGGTTCACGACGTTGAACTGGACGGGTCCTGCGAGCTCGAGGGTGATGGTTAGCTGGTTTAGCCGCTGCGGCAGACGATCGCCGTCGCGGTGGCCGTCGCCGAGCAGCCCGCCTGGCACTTCGAGCTCCGGCGAGATCAGCGTGTGTCCGTCGGCGGCGCCGACGAAGGCGAGCGTTTCCGTGGCTTCTTCTTCCGTCAGACCACCTTGGAGGATCACCGGCTTCGTGATCGGAATGCTGACGTGGCCAATCGTGAGTTGGCCACCGACGGTCTGACCGGCCACGCAGCCGGCTAGCGCCGGAGCGGCAAGCGGGCAGTCGGCGAACGTCGCGAATTCGCCGGTGGGGGTTCCAGCGAGCGCCTGCGCAGGGACCACGAGCACCGCGGAGGAGAGGAGCGCGGGCACAATCGACCAGCGCCGAATCCATCGAAGTGCGCAGCGGATGGGTTTGGTTGACATCGTGTTTGATCCTCCTGGACTCAGAGTGGTGACTGGTTGTATCCGCGTTCGACGAGCGCTTGGGCGCTCATCGCCAGCGACGTCTCGCTCTGGCGATCCCAGCCCAGGGCGTTCCCGACTCGATTGATGACGTTGAAGGCAGCGGCGATTTCGATTGCGTCGCGCAGCGCCACGATCGCCACGCCGGAATGGGCGACGAGCGCGACGTCTTCGCGTGTGATGCTCGCCGGTCTGAGGGTGAGCTTGTGGAGGAAGTCGAGCGTGGCGCGGAGCTTGCCGCTGATCGGCGCAGCACGCCGATCAGCGAGCGCGCCATGCACGGTCTCAGCATCGATCATCAGCGCGGCAACGCCGCTGTGCGCGCGCGTGCAGAACTCGTAGGTGTTGGTCGAGGAGGTGAACGCAGCCATCAGCTCACGCTCGCCTTCAGTCCACATGGAGGGACCCCTAAGGAGTTTCTCCACCCAGCGCGAAAACGGGTCCCCGAAGAACTCAGGCCTGTGGTGGAGAGTCCGCAGCACGTCCGGCACCTGCTCGCCACCAAGCGCCTGACGGATCTGCTCGTGAATGTGCTCCCACCGCGGCGGGTGCTCTGTTTCGGGGGGTGCGAGGTTCACAGGATGTCTCCGTCGAGAGCGACCTCAGCTTCCCAGTCGGAGATGGCTTTAAGCGCGATATCGCGGCGAGCGAGGCCGGCGCCGACAGCTGCAGCAACGATCAGGTCGAATGCTTCGTGTTCGCTTCGCCCGCCGTCGAGCGCGCGCTCGAGTGCGCCCTCGGGCAGGTCGTGTGCGCGGTCGACGACGGCCTCTATGAGATCTGTCGCCGCTCCGAGCGGCCCTTCGCCCTCGCGCGCGGCTTCACCGCGCAGAGTTGAGGTCGCGAGATCCAGGGCGAGTCGACGATCGGGTGGTGGCGCATGCCCGGCGGGCGTCGCGATCGCGTCGAGGAGATCCGCGATCAACTCCTCGCCGGTGTGAACGACCGATTCGTCAGCGTCGCAATCACGCGTGTGGGCGACGCTGGCCTGCTGGGTGTGAGTGCCGGAGAAAGATGCCATTGGAGAGCGATGCTACGCACACGGTTTTGTTTCATGCAACTTTGGTGAATGTCCATTGCCGCTGTGCTGCCAGCTTGGTGTGTGATGATCGGTGTGTCATGGTTGCCGAGCCAGACATCAACGATGCAAGGGAGATCGGTGCGTTGACACTTGTTCGGCACAGTCGTGAGGAGTGGCCTGCGGTTGCCATCACCGGCACCGGTGCCGTGTCGGCGCTCGGGGTCGGAACTGAGCTGCTCGCTGAGCGCTGGGTGAATGGTGAGAGCGGGATTGTCGACGCGCGATCAGCGTGCCGCGATTTCGATCCCGCCGACTATCTTTCGCACGCGGCAAGGGGGCGTACCGATCGATATACGCAGTTGGCCGTTGCGGCCACCGCGGGCGCCCTCGATAGCGCCGGTTGGGATACAGCAGGCCCTTACGATCGCGGTCGTGTTGGATGCGTCATGGGGACCGGGGTGGGCGGGATTTCGACGCTCGAGGAGCAGTACACCCTGATGAAGCAGGGCGTGCCCATCGCGCGAGACACCGTGGCACGGATGCTGCCGAACGCAGCCGCCGGCTATCTAGCGATCGAGCACGCGCTACGCGGACCGAGTATGGCTGTCGGCGCGGCTTGTGCCACCGGCAACAACGCAATCGGTGTTGCGACCAGGATGATTCAGCTGGGTGAGGTCGACGCGGTGGTTGCCGGGGCAGCCGACGCGGGAATCACCGACCTCGGTTTCGGCTCGTTCGCCGCGATGGAGGCTGTGTCGCCGACGGGGCGTTCGTTGCCGTTTGATGCGCGCCGCGATGGGTTCGTGATGGGTGAGGGCGCGGGGGTGCTGGTGCTCGAGCATGCTGAGCGTGCGCGTGAGCGCGGTGCGGTGATCCTCGGCGAAGTTCTC
>JASLDD010000150.1 GCA_030151725.1 Solirubrobacteraceae bacterium | reverse complement strand
GCCTCGGGCACCTCGGCTCGCAACAGCGCGAAGGCAGCAGCGATCCGCCGCAGCAGATGCACGCCGACGCCCGAGCCGCCGACGCTCGCCACGATCAGCGGTCCACCCGGGTCGAGGCCGAGCTCCTCCCGCAGCCCGCTGAGGTCCGCGTGCTCGGCGGCCTTGAACGGAAGCACGTAGCCGGGGAACTCGAAATGATCGGCGATCCAGTCGGGCATGAACGGAAGGTCTGGGCCGAAGTGCCTGGGCACCACATCGCTGACAGAGCCGAGGAACAGCGAGACGTCGCGCACGTGCGGGTAGCGCTCGATATGGCGGATGTTCTCCTCGTTGTAGTCGGCGGCGATCAGCGCTTCGCGCGAGCCCGGCGCCTGCATGGGCAGCCAGCCGACGAAGTCGGTCATGAACACGTAGGGAGTGGTCTTGAGCTCGGGGTTCTCGTGCAGGTAGTAGTCGATCTCCCACGACTCGTCGCCCAGCCAGATGTCGTAGCGCTCCTCGCGCACGATGTCGTGGAAGAGCATGAAGTTGGCGAGCAGGATCTCGTCCATCTCGCGCCACGCCTGGAAGATGTGCAGCTCGTGCTCGCCCATCTTGGACTCGATGTGAGCGGACTCGTTGGCCATCAGCCCCGACGCCGGGTGAACCGTCTCACCGCACCCCTCCAGCACCTCGGTGACGGGGTGTTGGGCCAGCCAGACGATCTCCAGATCGCCCCGCAGCTTGCGTAGCTCGCGCGCGATCGCCAGGTCGCGCTGCACGTGGCCGAGTCCGATCGGGCTCGAGATGTACAGAGCCCGTGGATGTGGGCGACGCATTGCGCGCACAAGCCGTCGCTCGTGTGGCGGATCGCGTTCCCCGAGGAAGTCTCGGAGCAGGAGGTTGAACTTGACCGGGTCGCGCATGCTGGGAGCGTGCCCGGAGCCCTCCATCGTCACGAGGCTCGCGTTGGGGAGCGCCGCCGCCACAGCGGGGCCGCGCGCGGCCCCCACGATCGCATCCTCGGTGCCCTGGACGACGAGCACGCGGCAGTGGATCTGCTTGCACAGCTCGCGCGCCTGCTCTCCCTGCTCGTCCAGCCACTGCGCCTGCTCGCCGAGCAGGATGGTCTCGGCGTCGGTCTCGAGGCCCCAGGCGACGCCGTCCTCGATCTGCTTGGTCGAATGGGGCTCGGTGAAGATCTGCCCCTGGTAGAAGTCGAGGAAGCTGGCCCAGTCACGACGCCAGTAGTGGCTGTTGTACTTCGCCCATCCCTCGTCGGTGTCGAGGATCTCGTCGAACGGAAAGAGATGTTCGCCCTCCGGCACCGGCGACAGGGCCAGGAAGGGGGCGATCAAGACCATCGATGTGACCCGCTCGGGGTGCTGTGATGCGAGCAGCAGTTCCTCGCCGCCGCCACACCACGACACCACGCTCGCCTCCTCGACGCCTACGGCGTCGAGGACTGAGACGGCGTCCTGCGCGAACTCGATCCGGTCGTAGGCGTGTGCCTCACGCGGCCTGTCAGAGAGGCCGTTGCCCCGCGGATCGTACGTGACCACCCGAAATCGATGGGCCAGATAGGACACCTGGAACTTCCAGATCCGCGAGTGAGCGATTGACCAGGTGGGCAGCAGCAAGACAGTCTGCTCGCCCTCGCCAAAGCTCTCCCAGTGGATCCGCACGCCGTCGCGCTCGGCGAAGCCGCTCGCATCGGGGTAGCGCGCACGCCGCCCCCGCCCGTCGGTGTGGTGTCCACGAGGGTCCACAGGCTCGATGCTAACCCTCATGGGCGCGCTTCGAAGACGAGGTTGAAGGGCGTCTCGGCCGCCCGTTTGAAGCGCGTGAAGCCGCCGCCGGCGACCACGTCGCCGATCCGCGCTTCGCCGGCCTGGGCGCCGAGCGCGAGCCCTACCTCCTGCGACAGCGAAGCCGGCGTGCAGAGGAACGTGGAGAACCCGTAGAAGGTGCGTCCGACGGGGTTCAGGTTGTCCTCCACGCGGTCGCCCGCCATCGGCTCGACGATCATCCACGTCCCGTCCGCTGCGAGCATGCGGTGGACCTGGCGCGCGGCGCCCACCGGATCGCCCATGTCGTGCAGGCAGTCGAACATCGTCACGAGGTCGTATCCATCGCCGTGATCGGATGCGGCGGCGGCCGTCTCGAAGCGCACACGGTCTCCCACGCCCGCCTCCTGCGCGCGCTGGCGCGCCGTTTCGATGGAGCCCTCGTGGTAGTCGGAGCCGACGAACGTGCAGGAGGGAAACGCCTGCGCCATCAGGATCGTCGAGGACCCGTGCCCGCAGCCGAGGTCCGCGACCTTGGCTCCGGCCTGGAGCTTCTCCACGACACCCTCCAGCGCCGGCAGCCATGACGGCACGAGGCTCGCGTTGTAGCCGGGGCGGAAGAAGCGCTCGCAGCCGTCGTAGACGTCGTGGTTGTGCTCGTGCCAGCCCACGCCCGCTCCGCTGCGTGCAGCCTCGGTGATCCGTGGCGAGTCGATCACGGCACCGAGAGCAGTCTGGAAGAGACCGGGAAGAAACGCGGGGCTCGACTCGTCGGTCATCGCGACGGTCTGCTCCGGGGGGAGCGTGTAAGTGCCGTCGAGCGGGTCGTACTCGACGAAGCCGCCGGCGGCTTGCCCGTTGAGCCACTCGCGCACGTAGCGCTCGCTGACGGAGGTGCGCCGCGCGAGCTCGACAGCTGTCAGTCCTCCGGCGCCGGCGAGCGCGCGATAGAGACCGAGCTTGTCGCCCATCACGACGAGCGCCGCGTTGAGCGTCGCTCCAACCTCCTCAACGGCGCGGAACACGAACTGCTCGAGCTTCTGCCCGTCGACCTCTGCGGTTGCCACGATGCACCTCCTGATTGGGTTGCGCCGACCGTAGCTCCGTGCCGTTGGCGCTCGCATCGGGGGGCCACCTAGTTCTTTGCGGCGCACGCCCGCTCGCATCGAGGCTGGCGACTCGTCAGAATCGAGCAATGTTGCTAGGCCGCAAAGACGAGCGGCTGGCCCTCGATCGCCTGCTTGTGCAGGCGCGAGAAGGCCGCAGTGGCGTGCTTGCGCTCATCGGTGAGCCGGGCATCGGCAAGACGGCGTTGCTGGATCATGCGGCTGAGAGCGCGCAGGGGATGCGGATCCTACGCTGTCGGGGAATCGAGTCCGAGGCGGCGATCCCGTTTGCGGGTCTCGCGGAGCTGCTGCGCCCGACGCTGGGCGCGTTGGATCGGATACCGGCGCCGCAGGCGAGCGCGCTCTCTGGAGCCCTAGCGCTCGGTCCCCCGCTCGCCCAGGACCGCTTTGCGATCGGCGCGGCAACGCTCAGCCTACTGTCGGTGAGCGCGGAGGAGGAGCCTCTGCTACTGCTCGTCGACGATGCCCACTGGCTCGACGGATCGAGCGCCGAGACGCTGCTGTTCGCCGCCCGGCGATTGCTCGCCGATCCGGTGGCGATCGTGCTGACGGTGCGCCAGGGCGAGCCCTCGCTGCTCGACGGCGCCGACCTGCGGACGCTGCAT
>JASLDD010000112.1 GCA_030151725.1 Solirubrobacteraceae bacterium | reverse complement strand
AGCCTGCTCGACGGCCAGGCGCAGACCGATTGGCCCGCCCCAGTCGTGCACCACGACGGTGGCGCCGCTGAGATCGAGTTCCTCCAGCAGCGCGCCCGTGAGCTGCACGTGGCGCTCATAGGAGTAAAAGGCGATGTCGGTGGGCTTGTCCGAGCGGCCGAAGCCGGCGAGGTCGGGGGCGATGCAACGGAACCCGGCGTCGCGGACCGGCGGAATGACCTTGCGCCACAAAAACGACCACGTGGGCTCGCCGTGGAGGAAGATCACGGGTGCTCCCTCCCCCTCATCGAGGTGTGCCAAGCGCAGCCCGTCGACGTCGCGGAAGTGCGATCTGAACGGGAAGTCCGGCAGTCCCTCGAGCGCCTCATCGGGCGTACGCACCGCGTCGGTCATGTCCTCGGGGAGCATAGTCCGTGCCTCATCGGCTAGGCTCGCGCCCGATGCACACCGTGGCCCTCCAGCTGGCACCCGTTCTCGCTGCGGAGAAGAGCAAGGTTCCCTTCTACATCGCGGGAGGGCTGCTTGTCGCATGGGCGCTGTTGCTCGGGGTGGGGATCGGGATGCGCCGCACCGACTTCCCGGCCAACGAGGGACAGCAGCGTGGGGTGATAGCGATCACCGCCGTCCTGGTGCTGGCGGCGGTCTCGATGGCCGTGGTCACGTCGGGGGGATCGAAGAGCGAGACAGCAAGCGCGACCCCTCAGACGACCACCACGACAGAAGCCACAACCGAAACCCAGAGCACGCCGGCCACGACCTCCACGGCACAGCCGACGGCCACGACCACCACCCCGGCCTCCGAAGCGACGACAACGTCGCTGAATCTGGCGACCAACCCGGAAGGGCAGCTGAGCTACAACACCAAGCAGCTGAGCGCCAAGGCGGGCACGGTGACGATCACGATGGCCAACGCCTCCCCGGTCGAACACAACGTCACGATCGCCGAAGGCAGCAAGGTGCTGGGCGCCACGCCGAGCTTCACCGGTGGCTCGAAGAGCGTCACGCTCAAACTGAAGCCGGGCAAATACACGTTCTTCTGCTCGGTGCCCGGGCACAGGCAGGCGGGCATGGAAGGAACGCTGACGGTCTCGTGAAGCTGTACGTCTGCTGGGGCACGTTTCCCACGCCCCGTCCCGGCGGACACCCCTGCGCCAACGCCTTTCACGCGCTCAAGGACGCCGGCCACAACCCCGAGGTGGTGCGCTCCTACGGGTTTGCGCCGCTGCCGGGCGTGTTGAACCAGACGCGCGGGCGTCGCGAGGTACAGGAGCTGACGGGCAACCGGTGGGTGCCGACCCTCCTGCTCGATGACGGCACGGTGATCGACGATTCACACGCCATCGTCGAGTGGGCCCGGGCCAACCCGGCGGCGTAGTCGTGGCGCATGGACGCTCGTGGATCGGACGCCGGGCCGCGTGTCAGCAGCTGCGCCTCCATGTGGCGATCGGCTCGCGCCGCGGCCTGTCCGAGAGCGAGGACCAGCACTGCGCTGAATCCAGTCGCGGCCAAACCCAACGCGACAATGACGATCACGGAAATCACCCCCATGACTCTCAGCCGGCTCTACTCCCGAGAGGACCCTCGCACAGTCCCCGGACGCAAGTCCAGATGGCCGCAGCGATCGATCCCGCTATGACCGTACATTTCTGCATGAGGCGGGCTCATTCCTGCCTCCGCAGCCCACAAAATCCAAGAGAAGGGACCGTCCAATGGATGTCTTGGCAAAGCTCGACGAGGCGCGCGCAGCGATCAACGTGCTCGAGCACCCGTTCTATGAGCGCTGGAGTGCAGGCCGGCTGAGCGCCCAGGAGCTGGGTTGTTACGCCGGCGAGTACCGGCAAGCGGTGCTCGCCCTGGCACACACGTCGGCTTCGGCCGCGCAGATTGCGCCCGCTCCCCACTCGGAAGGCCTGCGACGCCATGCAGAGGAGGAGTCCTCGCACGTTGCCCTGTGGGATCAGTTCGCGCAGGCCGCCGGCTGGAGCGGTGAGGACTCGAGCCTGCCGGAGACGGCGGAGTGCGTGGAGAGCTGGTGCGCGGGCGAGGATCTGCTCGAGCACCTGGCTGTCCTCTACGCGATCGAGGCCGGCCAACCGGAGATCGCCCGCACGAAGCTCGAGGGGCTGAGCGAGCACTATGGCTACCAACAGGAAGGCCCGGCCAGTGAGTACTTCGTGGTGCACGAGTCGCGCGACGTCGAGCACGCACGCGAGGCAGCCGGACTGATCTCCGAGTTGATGGGAACGGTGGCCGACCCGCAGGAGCAGGCCGAGCGGATGGTCGCTCGCGCAAGCGCTGCGCTACAGGGCAACTGGCGGCTGCTCGACGGCGTGGAAGCCCACGCCGGCGCCTAGGTTTCTGGGGCGGGGCCTCGCTGCGGCGGGGCCCCGTGCCCTGCCAGGCGCCACGCGAACAGCACGGCCGCGACGGACGTGGCCAGGTTCAGGCTCGATACGCCGGGTCGCATGGGGATCGAGATCCGCGCATCGGCGCGCTCGAGCAGCTCGTCTGTGAGGCCGTGGCGCTCGGTGCCGAAGGCGAGCACGGCGCTCGATTCAAGTGTGTTGGGATCGAGCGGCTCGCCGTCTGGATCGAGGGCAAGCAGCGGACGTTCCAGCTGAGCGAGCTCCTCCAGGGCGTCCAAGCGGCTGACGGGCAGCGCGAAGTGGAGTCCTGCGGCGCCTCTCAGAGCGTCGGGATGCCAGGGGTCATGGCTGCCGGTGGTGAGGACGGCGGCGACATCGGCCGCGGCGGCGACACGCACGCAGGCGCCCATGTTGCCGAGGTCGCGAGGATCCTCTAGCAGCACCACAGGGGCGTCGCGCCGCTGCCCGAGCGTCTCCTGTAGCTCGATCGTGGGGCGCTCGGCCAGGGCCATCACGCCGGTGCTGGGCGCCAGCGGGGCGAGCCGCTCGAACACAGCCGGGTCGATCTCGCGCACGAGCTCGCCCAGGCGCTCGGCCAGGTCAGGGGCGAGCAGTTCCGCCAGGCGCCCAAGCTCGCCCGCGTCGCGGGTGAGCACCTCGAGCACGTTGGCTTTGAAGCGCAGGGCATGCTTGAGCGGGTGGAAGCCCTCGAGCACGGCGAGCGTGGGATCGCGTCGCGCACGCCCGAAGCGCGGGATGAGCGATCCGTCTTGCACGGGGCGATCATGTCACGACGGCTAGAGTGCGACTGCAGAGATGAAGCTCGAGGGCATCCACCACATCACCGCCATCACCGGCGATGCGCCGGGAAACGTCGCTTTCTATACGGGCGTGTTGGGGATGCGGATGGTCAAGAAGACTGTCAACCAGGACGAACCAAACGTCTACCACCTGTTCTACGGCGACGAGCACGGCTCGCCGGGGATGGACCTGACGTTCTTCGAGTATCCCCGCGCGGCCAGGGGTGTGGCGGGTGCAGGGATGGTGCACAGGATCGTGTGGCGCGTGTCCGCAGCGGCGGCGCTCGAGTTCTGGCGTGAGCGCCTGCAGCAGGCGGGCGTGGAGGCGGAGCTGACGGGGGAGAGCCTGCTGTTCAGCGACCCGGAGGGCCTGGAACACGAGTTGGTGGTGGATCACAGCGAGGACGCGCCGCTGAGTGCCCACTCGCCGGAGATTGCCGCCGAGCATGCCCTGCAGGGATTTGAGGGCGTTCGTGCCTACAGCAGCGCGCCCTTGCGCAGCGAGCGACTGCTCGGCGACGGCCTGGGCTTCACGAGAGGGGAGGGGGAGCACTGGGTGGTGCGGGGCGATGAGCGCTGCAGCTTCTATGCCTACGATCAGGCGCCCCCGGAGATCAACCGCCGCCAGGGCGCCGGCAGCGTCCACCACGTGGCATTTGCGGCGCGAATGGACGACCTCGAGCTGTGGCGAGAGCGGGTGATGGAGGCGCGGGCCGCGCCTACGCCGATGATCGACCGCTTCTACTTCAAATCGGTGTACTTCCGCGAGCCGAGCGGGGTCCTGTTCGAGATCGCCACCATCGGTCCCGGTTTTGCGGTGGACGAGGATGAGAAGCACCTCGGCGAGCGACTGTCGCTTCCCCCTCCCTTCGAGCACCTGCGCGAGCAGTTGGAGGCCAAGCTCACACCGCTGCCGTACCCGCCTGAGTGGCGCGTCCAGCATCCCTGACGCAGGGCTCAAGGTTTAGGGCGCTAGACCCCGATAAACACTCATGTCCAATGGGGTGGAGCGCGGCATCGTCGACCAGTCGGCGTTGCGCATGCGCGAGGCCACGTTCGCGGCCGGCGTATGGCTGACGTATGTGGTGTGTGGGAGCTCGGCGATCTATGCGGCGCTCACGTGGACGCGCCCGAACCGCACGCTGATGCTGGCGGCGTTCGGCGCCGGCATAGCCGCGGCTGTGATCACCTCCAATCTGCCTCGCGAGCAGATCGTGCGCAGCCGCTATCGCGAGATCTTCTTCTTCAGCTGGAGCCTCGTAGACCTGGCCTTGATCTTGCTGGTGGTGGGCGCCGACGGTGGCACGGCGAGCCCGCTGGCGCTGGTGTTCTTCGTCCCGGTGGTGTTCTCGGCGATGTCCTACCCGCTCGGCTCGGTGGCTGCCGTCGCGGGCCTGTCGGTCGCCGCATACATGGGCCTCGCGCTGCTGATGGGCGGGGGACGGTGGAGCCACGAGGCGCTGTTCGCCGTGATGCTGCTCTGCACAGGAGCAATGAGCGCATGGCAGGCACGCAACCACGATCGCCAGCGAGCAGCCCTGATGGAGGTCTCCCGCGCCGATCCGCTCACGGGGTGCTTGAACCGCCGCGGCTTTGAGGAGCGCGCAGTGGCCGAGATCGGAGCGAGCGGGCGCCGCGCCGGGACGGGGGCGGTGCTGCTGCTCGACCTCGACCACTTCAAGCAGGTAAATGACGTGCGGGGACATGCGGCGGGCGATGAGCTCCTGTGTTGGATCGTGCGCACGCTTGGCCACATGATCAGGCCCACGGATTCCGTCGGCCGGCTGGGTGGAGATGAGTTCGCGGTGCTGCTGGCGGACATCGAGCCGGCAGAGGCATACGAGTTGACGGCGCGGATCGTCAAGGGGCTGAGCGCGCGGGCGCCATGTTCGGTCGGTCTGGCGTGCTTCCCGCTCGACGGTGGCGATCTCGAGCGACTGATGCGTAACGCCGACGCGCGCCTCTACGCCTCTCGCCACAGGCGTCGCGGGCGCGAGGAGGCGGCGTCTAAGCGGAGGCGACGTCCAATCGCCGCGAACGGGGTGAGCGGCGGGCGACGACGGCGCCCCAGTCGGCGTCGTCTATATGTCCAGGCTGGGTCTCGCCCAGGAAGTCGAGCAACAGCCCAGAGAGCGCGTGCGGATCTTCGAGGTGAGGGAAGTGAGCCACGCCTGGGACGGTCTTGAAGATGCTGTGAGGGATCGCAGCGTGGGCCAGACGCCCATGCTCGATCGGGATGGTCCTGTCACGCTCGCCCCAAACGATCAGGGTGGGGATCGTCTCGAGCAGGCCCAGCCTGTCGGTGGCGCTGACACGCTGGCCGTGCATGTCGATGACCGAGCGCAGCGTGTGCAGGAATGCCTGGCGCGCGTCGGCGTTCTCGAGTGGGCGCAACGCCCGGGCGATCGCCTGCAGGTAGACGCCCGCGCCGATGCCCCGATCGCGCAGGTTGGTGCCGCCGGCTCGCAGCGCACCGAGCAGTCGCGGGTTGATGGTCAGCGAGAGCAGCCCCGACATGCCGGGCAGCGCGGCCGTGCGCAGCAGTGGGCTGACCTCGCGTCCGAGCCCGCCGCTCGAGATCAGCGCGAGGCGCTCCACACGCTGGGGGAACTGGTAGAAGAACTGCATGGCGACGCCCCCGCCGAGCGAGTGTCCGACGATGCTCGCGCGCTCGATGCCGATCGCTGCCAGCAGGTCGCGGATGCTGGCAGCGTGGGCGCCCAGCGAGTAGTCGCCGCGTGGCGCCGCCGAGTCGCCGTGGCCGATCAGATCAGGCGCCACGACCGTGTAGTCGCCGGCGAGGCTCTGGGCCACCGACTGCCAGTGGCTCGATGAGTTGAGCATCCCGTGGATCAACACCACCGGCGGTCCGCTGCCGGCGATCCGGTAGATCACGCGACGACCGTGCAGCTCGATCTGCCACTCCTCGAACCGAGGCTCGGGCGTGGGCAGCGCAACGGGTCGGGCGGACGGCTGGGACTCGCTCTCGCTACCCGGTTCGGCGTGGTTGGAAGTCAGCTTCCCACCTCGTCGCTGACCCTAGCAAGGGTCATACTTGGGTCGGGATGCTGCGACTGATCACGATCCCGATCAGCCACTACTGCGAGAAGGCGCGCTGGGCGCTCGATCGCGCGGGAATGGAGTACCGGGAGGAGCGCCATGTGCAGGGCATACATCGCCTTGCCGCACGCCGCGCGGGCGGTGGCATCACGGTCCCGGTGCTCGTGACCGAGGACGGCGCCGCGATCGGCGAGTCGGCGCAGATCATCGAGTGGGTCGACGAGCGCCTCGCGCCCGATCAGCGCCTGCTGCCCGCGGATGTGCCCCAGCGCACACAGGTCGATGGCCTGTGCCGGCATCTGGATGAGCAGTTCGGTCCCGCGGGACGGCGCCTGATGTATGTCCACATGCTCGCCCAGCCGGAGCAAATGCTGGCCTTCAACAACCAGGGCGTGCCGCGCTGGGAGGACCGCGCGGCGCGCTGGGGATGGCCGTTGATGGTTCGTGTGGTGGGACGGGCGCTGGGCATCGCTCCCGGTGTGGATGTCCTGGACGAGGCGACGGTTTGGCGCGAGCTCGACTATGTGGCGGGGCTGCTCGAAGACGGCCGTCCGTACCTGTGCGGCGAGCGCTTCGGGGCGGCCGATCTGACGTTTGCATCGCTTGCGGCGCCGGTGATCGTGCCGAGCATCTACGGCGTCCCGCTGCCTGCCTTGGAGACACTCCCGTCCGCGACAGCCGTGCTGGTGCAGCGCGCCCGAGACCATCCTGCTGGGCGCTTCGCCGATCGGATGATCTCGCAGGAGCGCCGGTTGGCTGGGGTCGACGTCTCGCCTATCCCCGCTCCTGCCACAGCCTGACGCTGCGCCTGCCCATTCGCCGGACACTGCGTCGGTGTCGCTCATCTGCTTCCAGCGCCGCATCGCTCGCCTCGGTGTGAGTGTCGACGTCGGCGATCTCATCGCTCGGCTCGGGCCACTCGTCCAGGCAGTGGACAGCGGACCCCAGTCGCCAGCAGTCGTTGCGAAGCGCCTCCGCGAGCTCAAACCACATGTCGGAGGGTGCGTGCGGATCCGTGTCCAGCAGGAGCGTGGCGTCGGCCAGGCATTCGCGCAGGCGCTCGGCGAAGCGCTCGATCTCCTGCCCCGCCGCCGTGCGCGCGCTCTGCCACTGCCGGTGCTGCGGAGACTCGGGTAGGGGCGCGAGGGAGTCCGCGCGCCGGGCACCACGCAGCCGGCGCTGGCCGGCGGCGGTGAGGGTCCACGCTTCGATGCCGTGGGGACGTGAGGTCTTGAGCTTGCCGGTGGCAGTCAGCTCGTCGAGCAACGCTCGCACACGGCGGGCGTCGGCTGAGCGGCGCGGAATGGAGAGGTGGTCGAGAATCGCCCAGATGGGCGCCGCGGGCGAGTCGGCGGTGCGATGGCGGACAGCGCGCTCGAGCGCAGCAAGGACGAGCGCATCGGTGAGCTGGGAATGCGGTCGGTGCCGCGGCTTGGACATCACGCCTCCTCTGGTTGGAGTGCGCCGAGCGCCAAGCGCTCGATTCCGGCCGCGCGCTCGGGACGTCACATAATGACGAGCTGAGCGACAATCGACTGGCATCGAGGGAGAGCAACTCGGTGCCGGGCCCGGGGTGTTGACGCACCGCCGGGCCACTATTTTTTTTAGGACGTGGCCAGCCTAGATAGACGCGGGGCCCGGGACAAGGGAAAGTGCGAAGAAGTCGCACGATTTCCACAGCAAAGACTCACTCCTGACACGAAGGTGATCTCGGTGCATATCTAGTGCCTGCTGCCGGGATAGGCGGGGGGGGGGCGCCGCGGGACTAGACTCGCCCCGTGATCCAAGAAGGTACGCGCGTGTTCATCACGGGCGCGCGCGGCTTCATCGGCGGTGCGCTCGCGCGGCGACTGCGCGAGCAGGGGGCGGAGGTTCGCGGTGTGGATGTCACGGCTGAGCCCGCGAAGGGCGTGGTGGCGGGTGACATCTCCCAGGCAGGCGAGTGGCAGAACCAGGCGCAGGGGTGTGAGACGGTGATTCACACAGCGGCGATCGTGTCGCTGCGCTCTGGTCTGGATGAGTTTCACAGGGTGAACGTGGTGGGCACGCGCAATGCGCTGGACGCGGCGGTGAGAGCCGGGGCCAGCCGCTTCGTGCAGCTCTCGTCGGTGACGGTCTTCGGCAACGACTTCCCCGATGGCGTGACCGAGGAGCATCCGGTGAGGCTGCTCGGCGTGCCCTATGTGGACACGAAGATCGCGGGCGAGCAGGTCGTTCTGCAGGAGCACGCCGCAGGCAGGCTGGCGGTGACGGTCGTGCGCCCCGGCGATGTGTACGGGCCGGGCTCGCGACCATGGGTCGTGCTGGCGCTGCAGGAGCTCAGGCGTGGGCGCCTGCTCCTCCCGGCGCGCGGGCGCGGAGTGCACAGCCCGGTCTACATCGACGACCTGGTCGAGGGGATCGTGGCGGCGACGCAGACGCAGGCGGCGGAGGGGGAGGTGATCACGCTGTCGGGTGGGCTGGGCGTGAGCACGGGGGAG
>JASLDD010000046.1 GCA_030151725.1 Solirubrobacteraceae bacterium | reverse complement strand
GACACATTCATCTACTCGGGCACGAACTCCGGCACCACCCTCAACTGGGAGCCAAGCTTCCTCTTCTTCTCCAGCGAACCCGGCTCTCGTTTCAGCTGCAGCATCGACGGCGGCAGCTTCGATCCCTGCGCCTCACCGTTCAGATGGACCGGCTCCACCGCTACCGGCACCCACACCTTCGCCGTCCGCGCCACCGACCCAGCCGGACGGCGCCTGGCACGACGTGGCCTGGATGCAGCGCACGCTGATCGCCGGCGAGGGGCCCCCGGCGGAGCCGACCTAGACGTCGCGCTCGCCCATCATCTGCTCGAGCGTGCGGCCGCTCACGACCGACGCGGGCTGCTCGATGAGGACGTCTGAGCCCGGGCGGGCGTGCTCGTCGCGGCGCTTGATCAGCAACCACTGCGGCTTTGTCCCGGGCCTCGTTCGCTGCAACGCAAACCCGCCACGGAGCTTCTCGCCGTGCAACACGAAGACGGCGTGCCCGCGCTCGAGCGCCTCGGGCCAGGGCACCCTCCCACCCTGCTCGTAGTGGCCGCGGTCCCAGATGGCGACGCCGCCGCCATCGGTTGGACCCTCAAAGCCATTGTGGGTCATACCGTGGTCCTCGACCTGAACGGCCAGGCGCTTGGCGGCCGGGTCCATGGAGGGACCCTTGGGCACGGCCCACGATCGCATGATCCCGTCCACCTCGAGGCGCAGATCGAAGTGATGGGTGGTGGCGGCGTGCTCCTGCACGACGAACGCACCGGCGCTCACACCGCGCACGGCGAACTGCTCGTGACCCTCGACGCGCGCTTTCTCCACGGCCACGTCGGTGACGGCGGCGCCTGGCGGCCCTTTGTGCAGGAACTCGACGAGCTCGACCACCGCGCTCTGATCACCCTCGGCATGGACCTCGACGGAGCCGTCCTCGGTGTTGCGTACCCAGCCCATTACGCCGAGGCTCTGCGCGCATTGTCGCGTGGCATCGCGAAAGCCGACGCCCTGGACGCTTCCCGAGATGTGGACGCGAATGGCCTCGGGCTTGGGGGGTGTGTCGGTCGTCACCGTCGAGAGATCCGGAGCACTGCTAATTCGGGCGCGTGAGCGTGAAGCTGTCACGCTTACTCATACGACCCATCCACGCTTTGAGGCCGTCAAGGCCGTCGAGCAGCTCCCCGGCCTTTTCTTCGCAGTTGGCAATCTGCGGCGCCAGGTAGAGGTCGGCGAGGGTGAGTGAGTCTCCGACGAGAAACAAGTCGCCTTTGGGCAGCGCCTCGACGGCGACCAACGCGGCCTTCGCCGTCTCGAGCTCGACCTCGCGTGGCTCCCTGCCCCTGGGTATGGCCCGTACCACGTCGCGAAACAGGTAATCGCCACAGACCCCCATCCACGTTCGCATCTGCGCCCGCTCCGAAGCAGCCGCCGGCTGGAGGGAGGGACCGTCGAAAGTCTCGTCGAGGAAGCCTGTGATGGCCAGCGTCTCGAAGATGAGCATGCCGTCGATGTCGAGCACGGGAATGCGCCGAAATGGGTGCATCTCTCCATGCTGGTCGCTGCCGTAGGCGATGGGCACGAGCTCATACTCGATGCCCTTCTCCAGGCACGTCATTTGTGCGGTCCTCGTCCAAGTGGAGATCGGATATCCGTAGATACGCACACGCGGCATTGCTCACTGACCGTAGCGAACGAGGGCCGTGCCGCCGAACGCCGGGGACAGCTTGACTTCGATAATTCAGCTGATTAGATTCCTGGCGGTGAGCGATGAATCGCCCCTGGGCGCTCCGAACACCGCGACGGGCACCACCGCCCGCAACGTCGACGGGCAGGCGATCGCAATCACCGTATTCAGCTCGGTGAAACGGCTTGGGCGGCTATGGCTTGCGCTGGTCTTCTGGTACGCCAACCACTTTCCCAAGTCGAGCGGCACCCTGGGGCGGCTCTCGTTCATCCACTTCGCCCGCTGGACGCTGGTACGTCGGATTCCCTACAACGGACCGCCGCAGAAGCGCGAGCAGCTGAGCTATCCGCGCCTGTTCTTCGAAAGCAATTTCAACGGCGGCTGGGAGGAGTACATCGACGCCTTCTCCCACATTCTCACGAAAGGCATGAAGCTCTTCTGGGGGACTTCCTATGGCTTCCCGCAACCGCTGCCCACGGGACCCTTCAAGCAGTACATCAAGGCCAACGAACTGCAGGCCAGTCACTTCTACTCCGCCTACCCACAGGCGACCACAACGATGGTGCGGGCGGCGCTGGATCTCGCACCCAAGCTGGAGAGCTTCATGGCGCAGACCGAGGGCAAGAGCCCAGAGGAGTTCGCGACCGAGTGGCGGAGGTTCCTGGCCGAAGTGCAGGGCAAACTGTGAGCAACCAAGCCGGAGAGGCCTATGCCTTCATGTCCATCACCCCGATCCTCAAAGGACGCGAGGTGCAGCTGCGTGCATATCTCGAGGCGTTCACCCAAACGACGAGCCCCTTCGCCCGTCTTACACAAACACACTTCGCTCGATGGGTGATCCTCAGCGACTGGGTCGACGATCCCTCCCAACCCAGCAAGGACCACCTCGACTCCGAGTACCTGATCTTCACCAGCAACCTCGATGGCCCGCTCGAGCGATACCTGGACGAGCTCTGCGGCCTGTCAGAGGCAGAAGCGGTCTGGAGCGATTGCGCGGGCAGCCCCACCCCCGCCGCGGGCGCCCCGCTGAAGACCTACCTGCTGCACAACCAGATCGACATCGGCTTCTTCGTGGGCGCCTATGACAACGCATCTGTGGCGAAGGTGAAGGCCAGCCTCGCCCTGCGGGAGCAGCTGATCGCCTTCGCGGTGCGCTCGCAGGGCATGGATCCCATAGCTCTGCAAAGCGCGTTCCTGGCGGAGTTCGCGGCCTGATGGCGGCGGGAGTGAAACAGGACGTCGACTACGCCGACATCCAGGGCGACATCCTGCGCGCCTACGGCAAACGCTACGAGCGCACCTCCTACATGCTCGTGCACATCGAGAACGCGCCGGGCGGACGGGCGTGGCTGGAACACCTGCTCGAGCAGGTCACGAGCGCCAAGCCATGGAACGGGCCAGGGCCGAACACAACGTTGAATGTTGCACTGACGTACGCCGGGCTGCGCGCGCTCGGCGTACCCGAGAGCATGCTGGAGACCTTCTCGGATGAGTTCCGTGAAGGCATGGCGGCGCGCGCCCAGATACTGGGCGACCTCGGTGAGAACGCACCGGCACACTGGGAGAGCCCACTCGGCACCGGGACTGCACATGTGCTCGTGACGATCAACGCGCTGGACGGCCACCTGCTGGAGCACAAGCTCGACGCATTTCGCGGCGCTGTCGAGGCAGCGCCCGGCGTGAGCATCATCCACGAACAACATGCCCAGCTGTTGGAGGAAGTACGCGAACACTTCGGCTACGCCGACGGTTTTGCCCAGCCAGCGATCGCAGGCGTGACGGACCACAGAACACTCGGCGGCGGAGTTCCCGAAAAGGAAGACAAATGGCGAGGGCTGGCACTCGGCGAGTTCATCCTGGGCTACGAAGACGAGGACTCGCTGGTTGACCCACTCCACGCCTTGCCCAGCGCCCCACAGGCGCCCTTGGGGCGCTCCGGCACGTACATGATCTACCGCAAGCTCTCCCAGGATGTGGCACTGTTTCGCAAGACGCTGCGAGCCGCCGCCCGTCTTTACGAGGACGGCGATGAGGAGAAGCTCGCAGCCAAGGTTGCCGGGCGCTGGCGCAATGGAACGCCGCTCGTCAGCTCTCCCAACTCACCCGATGCGAGCTTCAACCCGGAAGACCTCAGCGGCAACGCGTTCCGTTACCTCGACAGCGACGAAGACGGCGCCTACTGCCCGCTCGGCGCGCACATCCGACGAGCCAACCCGAGAGATGCGCTTGGCTGGAAAGGCCTCAACGACTCGGGCCTGTTGAGCTTCCGCCACCGCATCATTCGCCGCGGCATGCCCTACGGCCCGCCGCTGCCACGGGACGCCGGCGAGATCGATGGAGGCGAGGACAGGGGCCTGATGTTCGTGTGCTTCAATGCCAGCATCTCACGGCAGTTCGAGGGCATCCAAACGCAATGGATCAACGATGGAAACGCATTTGGACTCGGCCATGACAAGGACTTCCTGCTCGGCGACTCGAACACCACCGACAAGATGACCGTCCAGGGCAATCCGCCGTTCTTCCTCTCGCCGCAGCCGTCGTTCGTGACGACCCGGGGGGGCGAGTACCTGTTCGTGCCCGGGCTGGCCGCTCTGCGTTTTCTGGCAAGCGGAGCAGGCGCCGGCTCGGCGTGAGCGTGAAGGTAGAGAGGCTGAACGTCGGCTGGTTCACGGCGCCGGCAGGAGTCTTCCGTGCAGGCGACGATCTCGAGCGCAGCATTCGCTTCCCGGTGCCCGCCTATGTGATCGAGACGGCGAGCGAGCGGATCCTGATCGACACGGGCCTCAACCCCGTGGCCATAGCTGACCCCGCCACCTACTACAAGCGACCGGAGGTCTTTGCGATCTTCGCGCTCGAGCAGGAACAGAGCCTGGCCGAGCAGATCGACGTCCGTACGCTGACCAAAGTCGTCCTCACCCACCTGCACTGGGATCACGTCGGTGGTCTGCAGACGATCCCCGAGTCCGTGCCGGTGGTCATCCAACGCAGCGAATGGGAGGCCGGGCACGACGACGCGGCCGTTCAGCGCAACGTCTTCCTGCCCCGCGACTACGCGGGCAGCGAACGCGAGGTGATCCTCGTCGACGGCGACCACGACCTGCTCGGCGACGGCAGCGTCGAGCTCCTGCTTACCCCCGGGCATACGCCTGGCCACCAGTCGATCCGTATCGGCGATCTGGTTCTGGGCATCGACGTCACCCACTTCGCGTCAGGCCTGGACGAGAAGCGCTTCCCTGTGTTCGCCGACGACCACGAGCAGCAGGGCCGCTCAGCAGAGCGCCTGCGCGCCATGCGCGACGGCGGCCTCACCGTCATACCGGGACACGATCCAGAGATCCTGCATCCTGGACCGGTGACCGCACCGTAGATCGCTCGCGGTTCAGGTGGCCACTCGCGCAGCGGCCCTAGGGTCAGGACGCCTCGACGGCAGCCTTGATTCGCTGGGCGAATTCCGGTGCTTCCTTGATGGCGGCCTTCACGGCAAAGCCGACAATGAGCTTGCCGAAGCCGTGGCCTGCGAACTCGTTGTGGATCGTGACCTTGGTCTGTGTGTCACTGACCTTCTCCAGGTCATAGCCCCCCAGAGGAACTGTGACCATGTTCTTCGATCGCTCGCTCCAGCGGATCTTGGTGGGGGCAACGAACTCGGTCAACTCGAACTTACGGCTGCTCTTCATGCCGGCGTCCTTGACCGTGCTCTCGAACACCGTGCCGACACCGATCGGGCCGTCGGTGGTCTTGCGAATCTCCTGCACCCGTGGGCTGAACTTGGGGTCGTTCGTTCCATCGGCCAGGAATGCAAACACCTCATCGATGGGGCGATCGATCACTGCCGACCCGCTGAACTCATGTGCCATATTTCAGGATCTCCTCGGTCTGGGACGTTGGGAGACCCTAGCGGCGATCGGCGAGGAGCGATTTAAGCTTGTCCAGCTGGCTTCCCCAACCAGCCTGTGCCATCTCGAGCAGCTCGTTTGCGCAGATCATGCGCGCGGTGATGACAACCTTCGTGCGACCGGCATCGAGCTCAATGAACTCGACAGTGGTCTCGCCTGACTCGATCATCGGGTGGTCGGTGCTCTGCTCGCCAAACGACAGCCGCTCAGGCGGCTCGACGATGCCAAAGTGCCCATCGCTGGGGTACTCCTCCCCATCCGGTCCAACCATCGTCATCCGGCATACGCCGCCCGGGCACAAGTCGAGCTCGATTTTGTCGCGAGGCGTCGTGAAATGCTCGGGGCCCCACCACTTGGCCACCTCATCCGGGTCTGTCCACACCCTCCAGACGAGATCCCGCGGCGCATCCAGCTCCCGCTCGATCACGATCGTGTGCTCGGCCATCTCGAACTGATCACTCATCTGGGCCTGCCTTTCGTTGTAGCTCCCGAAGACGATCCGCGAGACGGTCCAGACGTCCATCCCAGACCTCGCGGTACTGCTCCAGCCACTTGGACGCCTCGCGCAGTGGCGCGCCCTCCAGCCGCGACGGACGTAGCTGGGCTGTCCTTCCGCGCGTGATCAGGCCTGCCCGCTCGAGCACCTTCAGATGCTTGGAGACGGCCTGCAGACTGAAGGGGAACGGCTCGGCGAGCTCGCCAACCGTAACCTCCCCATCCTCTGCGAGGCGGGCGAGTATCGCGCGCCGAGTCGGATCGGCGAGTGCGGCAAAGGTTGCGCTGAGTTGGTCCGTCGCCATAATTTACTCAACTATGTAGTTTATCAACTAAACGGTTGATAACAAGTCCCGCTCAGCGCGCCCTATCCCGCCCCCACCGCGGGCTCGCGCCACATCGTGCTCACCCGACGGGAACCGTCCGGCGTGGAGAACTCGCCCACACGCTTGAACCCCAGCGCTTGGTAGCGGCTGACGTTGGCCGGATTGCTGGACTCGAGGTAAGCCGGGATGCCCTGTTCGTCGATCTGCTTCAAGCTCTCTGCCAGCAAGCCCATCCCGAGACCGCGGCCGCGATGGTCTGGATGGGTACCCAGGAGACTGAGGTAGTAATGAGGGCGCTCGTGTGGATGGGCGTGCTCGAAGCGCTCCAGCAGTTGCACGATCTCCACCGCACGACTTCCTACGAGCTCTTCGAGTAGTCCCTCGACTTGCTGCTCATCCTCGTCCGACAGCTCCTTGCATCCGGGTGGAATCCATACGGCCACAGCCGCATAGTCG
>JASLDD010000261.1 GCA_030151725.1 Solirubrobacteraceae bacterium | reverse complement strand
GGCAGCAGCGCCCCCAGCCACATCAGATCGCGGCGATACGGACGCCGTCTGAGCGCCGCCAGCCACGCAAAGCCCGCCGCAAACACCACCGGCACGCTGATCACGCGGTTGGAGAACTCGATCACCGCGTGCGTGTTCAGCGGCGGGTACACATTGCCGTAGCACTTGGGCCACGTCGGGCAGCCCAGGCCCGAGCCCGTCAGGCGCACCGCCGCGCCGCTCAGCACGATCAGCGTGAGCGCAACCAGCGCCCCATACGCGAACCACACGAACTGCGCCGGCGTGACCGTGTAGCCGTGGGTCTGTGCGCGCAGTTGCTCTAGACGGGCGTGCATCGCCCCTAAGGATGCCACTCAAACGGCAGTTCAGCCGCGATCTCGCTCAAATGCGGGGCCGCAGCGTCGCGCTCTGAGACCGTCAGCTCGTCCACCGGCAGCGACCAGTCGATCGCGATGTCCGGGTCATCCCACGCGATGCCCCGTTCCACCTGCGGGTCGTAGTAGGCCGTCTGCTTGTAGATCACGTCCGCCACCTCGCTCAGCGCACAGAAGCCATGCGCAAAGCCCACCGGCACGAACAGCTCGCGCATGCTCTTGTCGTCCAGCTCCACCGCCGCCCACTTTCCGTACGTGGGCGAGCCTCTGCGCAGGTCCACGCCAACGTCCAGGATGCTCCCCCGAGCGCACCGCACGAGCTTGGCCACTCCCGACCCCACTTGGAAGTGAAGGCCGCGCACGACCCCCCGCGTGGAGCGCGAGTGGTTGTCCTGCACGAACGACTCCTCCGGATCCATCCCGATCTGCTCCTGCCACCGGCTTTTGAACGTCTCTATGAAGAAGCCCCGCTCGTCCGCGTGGGCAACCGGCTCGAGCGCAACGAGCCCGGCGATGTGGGTGGGGATGACATTCATGGCCGCAGAGCGTATCCATCCCCGCTCAGCCGCCGCGTCAGCGCCGTTACATTGACCCTGCCATGGCCCCCACCGCAAAGCCCGGCGCCTGGGTCCCCGGCCCCGACAACCCGGAGCTCGCGCACGGAGCCCTCCACGTCTGGAGGGCCGAGCTCGACCAGGTCGATCCGCGACTCGCCGGCGCCCTCAGCCAGGACGAGCGGGCGCGGGCCGATCGGCTGCTGGGCAGCCGCGAGCAGCAACGCTGGAGCGCCGCTCGCGCCGTGCTCAGGGCGCTCCTCGCGCTCTATCTGGATCTCGATCCCGCGGCGCTGCGCTTCCACGCCGGGCCGCACGGCAAGCCCGCGCTCGACCCACCCGCCATCTCCTTCAACCTCTCCCATTCCGGGGACCTCGCCCTGTATGCCGTTGCGCACAAAGCCGTCGGCGTCGATGTCGAGCTCGACCGCGGCGAGCGCAACTCGCTCGCCATCGCAAAGCGCGTCCTCGGAGAGCACCAAGCGGCGCGGCTGCAGGCTCTAGAGCCGGATGAGCGCCGGCACGAGTTCCTGCGCGCCTGGACCAGGCACGAGGCCACAACCAAGTGCTTCGGACTTCCCCTCCTCGGCGAGGACGCTCACCCTCAGACTCCTCCATGGATCCGCGATCTCGACGTCACCGGAGCCGGGGCCGGCGCCGTGGCCCTCGACGGCCCGCCGCCCGAGCTGTCTCTGTGGCAGTGGCCTCCCGCGCCCGCGTGACTACTTACTCGCCCTCCGCGCTCGCCTCGCCCGTGAGCAGAGCCTCGTCGCTCTCCTGCGCATGGAATATGCCGTGGCGGAACACCAGGAAGTTCGTCACCGTCACCACTCCCACCGTCACTACATAAACAAGCTCCGTCGGGGCTCCCAGCGCTTCCGGGAGCAGTGCCGTCGATGCCGCCGTCACGCCGTATTGAACGGCCGCCACCGACAGATAGCGAAACGCCTGGTGGTGCATCGCCAGCGCAAACGCCTCGCCGTGCGCCCACACGAACAACCGCTGCAGCGTGAAGTGCACCACCAGGCCAAGGCAATAGCCGATCGCCAGCGCCGCCTGAAACGGCAGGCCCACCACATCCGCCAGCACGGTGGTGCTCGTCAGGTATACGACCATCACCGTCGCTCCCGCAATCACAAAGCGCGCGCCCTGGCCCAGGACTCCCGACTCCTGGCCGAGCAGGCCGTACGCGAAATCGCGCAGCCTCAAAAGCCGCGACGGCCCACGCCCCTCATCTTCACCGAGCATCCTCAAGAACCGTAGTGCAGCGCGCCCGCGCGCAGGAACGCATCCGCTTCGACCAACCCCGACGGCGTGCCGATCTCAAAGAAGCGGTTCTCGGCCTCAAAGCCGCACAGCTGCCCCGCCAGCGAGAGCTCGTGGTAGAGCCCCGCCAGATCGCTCTCCTCATCGCCCACCCGCGACAGCGCCTGCGCCGTCAGGGCGCCCAGCCCGTAGTCGATCCAATGCATCTCCGGCGTCGGGTGGCGCTTGTCGTATGCAACCACCAGACCGTCCCTGTACTCCGCGTTTGAGATGTCCCACCGGCCTTCGTTGCGTAGAACCGCCATCGCTCCCGGCAGCCCGCTTTCGAGCCACATCTGCGCGAAGCGGCCGTAGTCGATCCGCAGGTACGTGTCCCCGTAGAGCACCAAGAAGCGGTCTCCCAGCAGTCCCTGTGCCTTCCTCACAGCTCCCAGCGTGCCATCCAGCGCGGGCGAGTCAAAGCTGTATCTGATCCGCAGACCAAATTGCTCCACACCGATCTCCGACTCAATTCTCTCGCCCAAATAGCCCACGCACACCACCACCTCACGCGCGCCATGAGCGGCCAGGAGGGCCAGCTGGTGCATCAGGAACGGCCGCCCCGCGACTTCCAGCAGCGGCTTGGGCGTGTCCCTGACCCGCTCCCCCAGACGCGTCCCCAACCCACCCGCCAGGATGCACACCGGCGGAAGCGGAGCGCCGCTCACGT
>JASLDD010000240.1 GCA_030151725.1 Solirubrobacteraceae bacterium | reverse complement strand
GCGTGAGGAACCCGTTGAGGGGATCGGAGAAGGCGACCTGCAGGACATCGCTGGAGCCGACGGCCGACAGCTCGCGCCAGCGCTTGCCACCGTTGCTCGTCAGCCACAGACGACCGGTGCCGTCGAGCAGGAATCCGCGGGTGGCGCTGGTGAAGGCGACGCTCCGGATCGAGATCCTGCTCCTGCCGTGCCTGTTCGTCAGCGGCAGCTTGATCGCCGTCCAGCTCGCCCCGAGGTTGGTGGAGCGAACCAGCGCATTGGCGCCGAACGCGAACACGCTGGAGCCGGCGAGGTCGTAGTCGGAGAGGCGCGAGCGCGCGGGTGCCTTGCCGGAGACCCCCTCGAAGCGACCGCCGTTGACCGCACGGTGGATCCCCACGGGACCGATCAAGAGAACGGTGCCGCCACCCAGCGCGGCAACGGCCTTCGCGGGTGTGCTCGTGCCGGGACTGAGCGTCAGCCAGCTTGCTCCGCCGTTGTTCGTCTGCTGCAGGCCGCCGTTGACGTCGAGCGCGTAGCCGACCTGCGGACTGGAGAAGGCGACGTCGGCGAGTTCGGCGGAGGTCTGGGTGGCGAGCACGCGCCAGCTCTGCCCGGAGTCGGTGGAGAGCGCGAGGTTGCCTTTGGCGCCGGGGGCAAGGACGAGGCCGCCGGGGCCTGAGCGCAGCTTGCTGTACTCGCCGCCGATGTCGGAGCTCGACGGTGTGAATGTGGCGCCGCCGTCGCTTGAGAGGACCGTTGCGCCGCTGGCACCCACCGCGACGATCTGTGTCGGAGACGCGTAGGCAGCCCCGTAGATCAGGGAGCTGGATGTCGCTTTGACAGTGTCCGTTTCACCGCCGTCGGTCGTCTTGATGAGCTCGTTGCCGGCGGACACCGTGAAGATGCATTCGGAGACGCTCGTGCAGTCGATCGAGTTGAACGTGTTGCCGTTGGCGATGGGACGCGTTTCCCAGGTGAGGCCGCCGTCCTTCGTGCGCAGCAGGGTGCCTGACCCAATCGCATAGGCGTCGTTTGCGTCGACCCAGTGCACGGCGGTGATCTTGGAGCCGGCGGGCAGCAGTACCTGCGTCCAGGACACGCCGCCGTCGGGCGTGGAGTAGGCGCTGCTCACCCCAGAGCCCGGGTCGTTGACGAAGGCGATGCCGCTGGTGGGGCTGGCGAAGTGCAGAGCGACACCGACGGCGGTGCCGCCGCCGCTCGAGGCCGCCGTGCCGGGTATCCCGGTCTTGCGCGAGAACGTTTCGCCGCCGTCGGCTGTCGCCTCGACGGAGCCGTTGTGCAGCAGCAGCAGCCCCACCTGCGGCGAGACGAAGCTGAACGCGGCCACCGGTTCCGGGCAGCTCGATTCGGCGACGTTGAAGATCCGTTTGAACGTCTGTCCGCCGTCGGCGGAGATCCGCGTGATGCACCCGCCCGCGCCGCCCACGATGACGTTGGTCGGGGAGAGCACCTGCAGGCTTTCCAGGTCGCCGGTGGTCCCCGTGGTGAGACCGCTCCAGGATGCGCCTGCGTTCCCAGTGGAGAGCACGGTCCCCCCCTTGCCGACCGCATAGCCGACCCCGCCGGAGAAGGAGATTGCGGAGAGGGTCCTGCCCTGTGGTGTGGGATTGGCCCATGACCAGCCCGAGTTGCTGACGTTGACCGCGGCGGTGCTGACTGCCGCGATCGTCACCATCGCGACCATGAGACAAACGGCGAGCGCGACCGTGAAGCCCTTGGCTCGGCTGAGCATGCATCCCCCCTATTGGATTGGTTGCGAGAACCGGACAACTGCGCCGGATGCCACTCAAACCTACGGGGAGCTGAGAAGTTGCGCTGCGCTCCGAATCGGGACACCGGCGCCCGAGCTCATCGCGCGCAGCCGGTGAGCGGGCGGCCCTTAATATCGACCGGCTACTGACTAATAGGAGGAGCACCGCGATGCAGCAACTCACGTACACGGCCCCCAATGAGCTCGAGTGGCGCGAAGCGCCCGCGCCACAGCTGAGCTCGGCAGGCGCCGCGCTTGTGCGCCCCCGCGCGGTGGCAACATGCGACCTCGACGATCTGATCATCGCCGGCGCATCGCCCTTCCCCCCGCCGTTTGCGATCGGCCACGAGTGCGTGGCGGAGGTGGTGGACGTGGGCGACGACGTCAGCTCGTTCGCGCCGGGCGATCTCGTGAGCGTGCCCTTCCAGATCTCGTGTGGCGAGTGCGCGGCTTGCTTGCGCGGACGCACGTCGAACTGCACGGGCGTTCCGTTCATGTCGACGTATGGCTTCGGTCCGGCAGTTGAGCGGTGGGGCGGGTTTCTCTCAGACCTGGTGTGCGTGCCCTATGCGGAGCACATGCTGGTGGCGCTGCCCAAGGGCTTGGCACCGGCGGCACTGGCGAGCGCGTCGGACAACATCAGCGACGCCTGGCGCGCGGTCGCGCCGGCGCTCGAGGATGAGCCAGGAGCAGCTGTGCTCGTAGTCGGCGGCGCGGCGGCGGGCTCGATCGGGCTGTATGCGGCCGCGGTGGCGGTCGCGCTGGGTGCCGGGCCGGTGCTGTACGTGGACACAGATCCTGGGCGCAGAGCCACGGCAGTTGCCCTCGGCGCAGAGACGCTGGACTCGATCCCCAAACGCGTCGGCCCGTTCCCGATCACGGTGGACGCGAGCGCGGACCCGGCCGGCCTGGCGCTCGCGCTGCGCTCGACGGCGCCGGACGGCGTGTGCACGAGCTGTGCAATCTACTTCGGCGAGCAGCCCTCCCTGCCGCTGCTCGAGATGTACACGAAGGGCATCACGTTCAAGACGGGCCGCGCAAATGCGCGGCCCGCGATGCCACACGTGCTGAGCCTCGCCGCCACCGGTGCCCTGCACCCGGAGCTCGTGACGACGCGGACGATCGCATGGCATGACGCCGCGGAGGGGCTGCTGGAGCGCGACTGGACGAAGCTCGTGATCGAGCGCTGAGCGGCTCCGGACTAAAGCGCGAGCAGGTCGGGCACCTCGGCGAGCGAGCCGACGAGCTCGGCTCCCGCTGCTTGCAACGCCTGGGGATCGCTGTCGGCGGCGAAGCCGAGCACGCGCATGCCGGCCGCTACGGCTGCCTGGACACCCGAGGGGGTGTCCTCGATGACGAGCGAGCACGACGGGGACACCCCCATGGAAGCGGCGGCGTGTAGAAACAAATCTGGATAGGGCTTGCCGCGCTTGACCTGCCCAGCTGAGAACAGTTGCTCGGCAGAGAAGTGGCCGTCGAGGCCGGTCAGCTCCAACGAGAGCTTTGTCTTGGCGAGGGCTCCCTGCGAAGCGACGCACACGGCAATGCCCGCACCCTGGACCCTCTGGATGAGTGCGCCGGCGCCGGGCACGGGGCGCAGATCGCGCCGGAAGACATCGGCGCGGACCTGCACATAGCGCTCGATCCAGTCCTCCGGCAGAGCGCGCCCGAGACGGGCCTCGGCGGCGCTCGCGATCTGCGCAAGCAGCAGACCCTGATAGTCACGGCGCGCCTCGGCGAGCGTGGTCGGCAGTCCCGCGGCGGTGAGGAAGTCGGCGAGGACTTCGTTGGAGATGACCTCACTGTCGACGAGCACGCC
>JASLDD010000200.1 GCA_030151725.1 Solirubrobacteraceae bacterium | reverse complement strand
TGCTATGTGCGGGTGCATGCTGCTGGTCGCCACGTAGCTGTTCGGGGCGACGGCGGGCGTGCTGACGGTGGCGGGCGCGGGACTCCCGTTTGCGCTTATGTGGTTCGTGCTGCCCCTACGACGCAAGCGGGAGCTGGACAGCGGCGAGGATCAGCCGAGCGCGCCGGCGGGCAGCACGTAGCGCAGGGGCGCGCGCGGCGGAGCGCCGCGGCCGTCGAGGCGAGCGCCGTGCAAGCCCATCGGCGCAGCGACCACGGCGGCCTCGGGAACTCCGGCGTGATCTGAGATCCAGGTCATGATCGAGGGGAAGTCGGCGCCCTCGGCGAGGATCGATGCGCGCTCGACGACATCGCCGCCCGAGACATGCGGCCGGGCGAGGCGCTTTACGAGCAGACGGATGCCGTCATCGTCCATTGCGTCGCGCCTTTGCAGGCACGGGCGGATAGCGCTTGCGCTCCTCGTCGGTCATCTTGCGGATCGTGAGAGATCCTTCCTTGAGCTGACGCTGCAGATCCTCGAGTTTCACACGTCGCCGCTCGGCTGCACGATCTGCCTGGGTGATCATCTACCCAGGGTAGCGCGCCGGGCGAGCTTTTCACCCGAGATGGCAGCTTTAACAGAAATCAAAGCGCGGACGGCCGCGGCGCGCTGCGCGCCTCGGCGAAGGTGACAAGTCGCCTGTGATCCTCGTCCCACAGCTTGTAGCGCACCGCCCGCATGCCATCCCGCAGAGAGAGCATGGGCACGTCGTGGAAGATGGGGTTCTCGTCGTGGGCGCGCTGGAGGTTGTAGTTGGGGATGCGAGCGCTGAGGTGGTGAACGTGATGCAGGCCGATGTTGCCGGAGAAGAACTGCAGCACCCTGGGCAGCTTTAGATATGAGCTGCCGCGCAGTGCGGCGTCGGCGTAGCTCCAGTCGCCGGTGCTCTCCCAGTAGGCATCCTCGAACTGGTGCTGAACGTAGAACAGCCAGATGCCGGCGGAGCCGGCCATGAGCACTGTGGGCGCCTGCACGAGCAGGTAGCTCTCCCAGCCCATCAGCCAGCACAGCGACGCGACGAGCAGGGCGAGGGCGAAGTTGGTGCCGATGACGCTGCGGCGCATGCGCGGGCGCGCCGTGCGCGAGACCAGCCGCGGCCCCACGAGCAGGGCGACGATGGGGCCGATGCCGAACATGATCAGCGGGTTTCGAAACAGGCGGTAGGCAAGGCGTCCGCGGGGGGGCAGCTCGACGTACTCGGCGACGGTCAACGTGTGCACATCGCCACCGCCGCGCCGGTCGAGATCGCCGGAGCTTGCGTGGTGCTTGGCGTGGTCGTGGCGCCAGCGCAGGAAGGGCGAGTAGACGAACAGCCCGAGGGCGGTGCCGAGCCACATGTTGGCGCGCTTCGACGGCAGGAACGAGCCGTGGGAGCAGTCGTGGAAGAGGATGAAGGTGCGCACCAGGAAGCCGGATGCGGGAATCGCGATGACCAGGGTGAGCAGGTAGGAGACCCCGAGGGACAGGTACATGAGATAGGAGAGCCCCAGGTAGGGCACGACGGAGGTGGCAAGATCGAGAAGGCTGCGACCGAGGTGCGGGCGCGCGTAGGGAGCGAGCGTGTCGCGCCAGAACGCACCTTCAGGATGTGGACTCCCGGCTGTGACGGCGCGGGTCGCCGGGACTGCTTGGCTCAATTTGCCCTTGATCCCCTTGCCGCAGGTTGCGGCTCAGTCGCCGGAACGTTCCGAACCGACGGGTTGATCGGGTTGGGAGCATACTCCCCGAATCGGGGGGCAACTCCAATTGGGGGGTTAACCCGACGGCGGACCCGCGGAGAGCAGGGTGAGCCCCATCCAAACATGGGGAATTCCCGCTTCGTCGAACTGATCCGATTCGACGAGGAAGCCGGCCCGTTCATACACGCCCGTGGCCTGCACCTGCGCGGCGAGCCTGGCGCTGGTGCACCCTTTCTCGCGGGCGGCTTGGAGAGCAAGCTCGAGCATGCGAGAGGCAATGCCGCGCCTGCGCCAGTCGAGTTCCACGGCAACGCGTCCGACTTTGGCCTTGGCCCCATCGTGGAGCAGACGGAGAGTGGCGATCACACGATCGCTGTCAGGCTGGAGCGCGACGAGGTGCAGCGCACCTTGATCGTGCTCGTCGATCTCATACTCAACAGGCACTCCCTGCTCGCGGCAGAAGACCTGCTCGCGCACGGCGAACGCCCCCTGGATGTCCTCGGGGCGGGCGGCCCAGCGGATGAGGATCGAGTCGGCGCTGTCCATCTCTTAGCGAGCGCTCGCGGCAAGGCTCGCGCGGCCGGAGCTGGGCAGCAGGCGACGCAGCGCCATCAGGCCGAGCAGGGCGA
This sequence comes from Solirubrobacteraceae bacterium, assembly GCA_030151725.1. Taxonomy (GTDB): domain Bacteria; phylum Actinomycetota; class Thermoleophilia; order Solirubrobacterales; family Solirubrobacteraceae; genus Palsa-744. The sequence continues at coordinate 5,489 of JASLDD010000200.1, read as the reverse complement.
CGAGCAGGCAGGTGACGCCACCGACACCGAGCCCGGCGCGAGCGCCGAACTCGGCCATCACCCAGCCGATGATGGGACCGCCGATTGGCGTGGATCCCTGGAAGGCGACGAACCACAGCGACATGACGCGACCGCGCATGTTGGGGGCAGCGGTCAGCTGGAGGGTGGAGTTGCCGGTGGACATGAAGGAGATGCTGGCACCGCCGGCGAGCGCGAGGGCGAAGATCTCGACGGGTAGGGAAGGAGCGAGTGCAGCGAGGAGCAGCACGACACCAAAGGCGGTGGCTGCCATGACGAGCGGGGGCAGGCCGGTCTTGCCCTTGTTGGCGACGACGAGCCCGCCGAGCACTGCGCCGACGCCCATGGCGGAGGTCATGAAGCCGAATCCAGTGGCGCCGGCGTGCAGGCCCTGGCTGGCCATGACGGGGAGGGTGACCTGGAACTCGTAGGCGAGGCAGCCGGCGAGAGCCATCATGGCGAGCGGCACGCCGAGCTGGGGGTTGCTCTTGATATAGCGCAGGCCCTCGCGCAGCTGCCCTGGCTCGCGACCGCTGGGCGGGCTGGGGGAGATGGCGGTGCGATCGAGAGTTGTGAGGGAAGCGACGACGGCGACGAAGCTGGCAGCGTTGACGAGGAAGCAGACACCCTCGCCGGTTGTGGCGATCAGGATGCCGGCCACGGCGGGGCCGATGACGCGGGCGACGTTGACGAGCACGGAGTTGAGGCTGACTGCGTTGCGCAGGTTCTCGGGGCCGACCATCTCGAGCATGAAGGACTGCCGGGCGGGGTTCTCGAAGGCGTTGTTGAGGCCGAGCAGGGCTGCGAGCAGGCCGATCTCCCACAGCTGCACGAGGCCGGTGACGGTGAGCAGGCCGAGGGCGAGCGCCTGCACGCCCATGGCGCTCTGCAGGATGACCATCAGCCTGCGCTTGTCGACGCGGTCGGCGATCACGCCGCCGTAGGGGCCGAGGAGGAGCACTGGGAGGGTCTGCAGGGCGACGATGAGGCCGAGCATGGTGGAGGAGTGGGTGATGCTCAACACGAGCCAGGACTGGGCGGCCATCTGCATCCAGGTGCCGATCAGGGAGACGGACTGACCGGCCATGTAGCGGCGGTAGTTGGGGATGGCGAGTGCGGCGAAGGTGACACGCCCGACGCCCTTCAGGCGTGTCATTGGGGCCTCGCGGGGAGCCGCTCGGCGAGCTCCTCGAGAACGGGCAGCGCCTGCCAGAGCAGCTCGCGTTGGCGCTGGTCGAGCTCGCTCACGTGGGCGCTGAGCGCCTGGGTGCGCTCGCGGTGGATGCGCTCGCGCATGCGTTTGCCGGCAGCGGTCGCCTGGACGAAGGCGGCGCGGCGGTCGCCCGGGTCGGCCGAGCGGCGGATGAGGCCGGAGTCGCACAGCTGGGCGGTGATGCGGGAGAGCATGGTCGGATTCAGGCTCTCCACGTGGGCGAGCTCGGTGAGGCCGAGGGGCCCGCGACGCACAACCGTGAAGAGGACGGAGATCTGAGAGGGGGTCAGGGCGGAGCCGGCGAGCGTGGGGTGCAGCCGCCGCGAGAGCCTGCCGATGACGGCGCGCAGCCTGGCCGTGTCCTCCGCCTCGTTGGCTTCAGTTGTGTGTAGGTCCGGGGTCATTGCCATCACTCAGCTCGCTTGGGAAGTATTTGCCTGCCAGCAAGCATTATAGAAGGAGATCGATGCGCGGGCCTCCGGCATGCCCCCCCGCCGGGGACGGCGGGTGAGGGGCTCGGGAGAGGGCGTTCGTTGTTAGTTACCCGGCGACTGCTGTATTACGATGGCTATACAGCAGTCGCGGAGTTGATAGGAGCCGACGAGCGCGGGGGCTCCAGCAGCAGCTTGAAGCGAGCTCCGCCGGAGGGACAGCCGATCGTCATCTACGGTCGTCTTGCAGGACCCAACGACGGCGGACGGGAGGTGGTGCTCTTTCACCGCAATGCGTTCTCGTCGACTTTCACGCCGGTACAGAGAACGAGGACGGACGCCGCCGGCTATTACGCCTTCGAGCGGCTCCCCGAAAGAGTCATCACCAACCGCGACTGGTTGCACGCTCGCTTGGCGCGCGCAGCGCCACGGTGCACGAGCACGTGTACGCGCAGCTGACCCTCGCGCGCTCGGGTGCGACTCGCTCGACGCTTCTGTTCGTGGGCGTCAAATACGTGGTGAGCGCCACGTCGGAAACGACGAGCATCGCCCAGGGCAAGAGCGTGACCCTGACCGGATCGGTAGCTGCGTCGAGCCCCGGGCAGCAGCCGGAGAGTGACTATGTGTCCACGCTCTGAGCAGCACTCCCGCTCGCCGCGTCTCGCTCTGCGAGACCTTTGAGCGTGAGCAGTTGCTTTCGCATCATCACGAGGTCTCCGAGCGCAAGCCCTCGACCGGCCAGATCCGCGACGACACCATGTCCGGGAGGATCGAAGAGAACACGTGCGAGCAGGCGGCTGCCACCACTGCCGCTGCCGGCAAGCGCGGCATAGGTCACGGCCACGCGACGTCCAAGCAGGGTGATGTGGCGATCCTGCTCAAAGGAGGCGAGCGCGAAGAGGGTCATGAAGCGCTGCCCAACCTCCAGGCGCTCGACTCCGTCGACGAGCTCGCGGGGACTGCGCCGAGCGAAGTTGTCGAGCAGGTCGTAGCTGTAGGGAGCGAGCTTGAGCTGGCACAGCCAGCGGTAGAGAATTGAGGCGGGAGCCGCGACGGAGACCGCCCGGTTGAGCCTCACGGGAGCCTCCTCGAGCAGCTCATCGCACGCCAGCTCGAGTGCGCGCTCCTCGGCTGTGGCGCCCCAGTTCTCCCCTGCGATCATGTCCGTCGGGCGATGCTCCGCAGCAGCCGTTTGACGACGACACGGTGACCGCGCGAGCCGATGACCAGCGCGCGATAGGCGCGCCCGGTGAGGCCGGGGAACTCGGCGAAGGTCTGAGCGCGCAGAGTGCAGCTGTCTGCGGTCGTGGCATCGAGCTGGAAGATCAGCGCATAGCTCGAGAAGCGATGACCGCCGCGAAGCGCCAGACGCCGCGGCGCATCGGCCTCTGCGACGGCGAAGCCGGCGAGCGTGTCGCCGACCCGCACCAGGCCTCGCCAATCGCCAGACCTGCGCGCCGGCTCCAGTACCAGCAGCCGCGATAGCGGTGGCGCCACAGCCCCGCCCAGATCCGCCCTGAGCGCGGGCGCCAGCGCGCGCCACACGTTCTCGCGTGCGACGCCGATCTGTATGGAATGCTCATCGATATAGGGCAAACCCTCCATATAGAAGGATCGTACTACATCTAAATGGCTCCTCCGCGAAAGCACGACACAGACCTGATCCTGGACGCAGCGCGCACGTTGGTGCTGCGGGAGGGTCCGCGGGCGGCATCGGTGGCGGCGATCGCGCGTGAGAGCGGGGCGCCGGTGGGCACGCTCTATCACCGCTTCGCCAGTCGCGACGGGATCTTGACGGCCACGTGGCTGCGGGCACTCGAGCGTTTTCAGCAGCGCGCGCTGGCAGCAGCCGAGCAGGAGGATCCGCTGGAGGCGGCAGTGGCGATGGCGGCCTCGCAAATCGGCTTTGCTCGCGAGCAGCCACAGGACGCACGACTGCTGCTGACCCTTCGCCGCGAGGACCTGCTTGACGCCGATCCGGACCGAGCATTCAGCACGCGCTTGGATGCGATCAACGCGCCGCTTGCGGCAACACTTCAACGACTCACAAAGGCGCTATGTGGGCGCGCCGATGCACGCTCACGGGAGGCGATCGTACGCGCAGTGGTGGACCTCCCCAACGCCGCCATCCGCCGACACGTCCGCGACGACGGATCGCTGCCCAGGTGGCTCGAGCGCGACGTGGCGGCTGCGGCACGCAGGCTTCTGGAGGGCTGACCGGAGACGCTTGCAGCTACTTGGTTAGCAGCGTCTTGGCGAAGGCGACGCTGCGCTTGACCCACGGCTCGAGCTGGCGCTTGGTCCTCAGACCCTCGGGCGCAACGACGATCCACCCGTCCATGGTGCGCCCGCCCATCTGCATCCTGCTCACATGGGGACGCGCGAGACAGGCATCGCTGTCGGCGGGATCGATCCGCAAGAGGACGCCGCCGTTGCGTGAGGCGCTGACAGACATCTTCCCGTGCAGCAGGAATGCGAGCCCGCCGAACATCTTCTTCTCAGTGATGGCGTCCTCGTCGGCAAGCAGCTCGCGGATGCGGTTGGCGAGATCCTCGTCGTAGGCCATACGCGGGTTGAGGGTAGCGAAGAGGCCGTCAAGGCCCTATATCCAGCCGCTGCTCGTGGCCAGCAGGACGGGCCTGCGCGCGATCGGGCACGTTGAGCTTGCGGTAGATGTTGTGAAGGTGGCTGCGGATGGAGCTGGTGGAAAGCCCGAGGTCATCGGCGATCTGCTTGTAGATGCCGCCCTTGGCGAGCCGCTGCAACACCTCCAGCTCCCGACGCGAGAGGGGGCAAGGGTAGGCTGAGCGCTGACGCTGTGTGCTTGCGTTTGGCAGCTCGTAGACGATCCTCCGTAGATCCAAAGGACCGAGCCCGACAGCCTGTGCGCTGCCCAGAAGCTCAGTGGAGGAGATCTTGGTGCCCTGCTCGTAGTGCGCCAGCATGTCTGCCAAGCGAATCAACGCCGGCTCGCCAACGGCATCGGGGCTGTGGTGGCGCTCGATGGCAGAGGCGACTACCGATGGCAGACCCCAGCGCCGAGCCAGCACGCCTCCGACAAGCGCGTGGTCCACACCAAGCTCCCGGCGCTCCTGGTGCATGTGCTCCTCGGGCGTGCTGCCCGGAAGATGCACCTGGGAGGGATAGCTTTGGTAGGCGTGGTGGAGCACGAGCTTGCCGATGTCATGCAGGAGGCTGGTGACAGCGAGGCGGTTGCGGTGTTCGTAGCGAACCTCCACAGCAATCCGATCGGCGATGCGCTGGGTCGCCACGGCGTGAAGCCTGATGCGCCCGGGGGCCCCGCCCCAATCTGCGGAGCGGTCGAAGAAGCCGAATGTGCGCGTCTGTTGCGCGACCTCCTGGATGACATCGAGGCCAAGCAAATCGATCCCCTCGGCCACGGTGTCGACGCCCCCTTTGCCGTCAGTCGTTGCGGCGGCCAGTCTGAGAACGGTGGCGACGAACGCGACCTCGGACTCGATCGCCGAGACCACGTCGGCCGTCATGCAGGGGTCCTTGGCCAATGATGAGAGCAGCCGGTTGCGCGATTCGTCGAGCGCGGGAAACGACTCGAGCGCGTCGAAGGCGTTGAGCAGGCGCCTGCCGTGACCTTCGTCGCAGTGGCGTTCCGCGGTGGGTGCAGATGCTGGGGCTGTGCGCTTCTCGGCTGTGATGGTGGCGCTCATGCGATGTGCGATCCTTCCGACTCGTAGTCCCCTGGGTGCGCCGCCATGGGCGACGCTCCCCCTGCACTCATCAACGACGAGTGGGGCGCTGGGGAACTCCGTAGTTAGCCGAGTGCTCCAGCTGGTTTCAACACATGGAAC
>JASLDD010000186.1 GCA_030151725.1 Solirubrobacteraceae bacterium | reverse complement strand
GAGCTCGAGCGTGCGCGGGTGCGTGCCGACGAGATACACGCGCGACTGGCTGAGTATCTGTCTGTCGAGCAAGCGCGCGGCATCGAGCTGCAGTGGCTCGTGCGCAGGGCCTTCTGTCGGGGGCTCGGCGAGCCGGTACTCGACGAACTGCACGAACCCCGAGCGCTGATGTTTGAGCGCAACGGGAAGGCGATGCTTGCGCCGCTGGAGGGCGACATATTGCGTTGGTCGAACGGCTACGTGGAAAACCTGGGCCGGATGCTGCGCGTGGAGTCTGAGCTGGGTGTCAGCTGGCAGGCCCATCTGGTCGTAGGCGCGCTGCCCGAGCGCTTGCATTTCCCGAGCGCTCGAGCTGAGCTGATGTTCGCTGCGCCGGAGAGCCTCCCGTTTGGTGTCGATCTCTGCCTGAACGCACGCTATCTACCCAATGAGCTCGCCCTCAGGATCGCGCGTAGGCGGATCCAGGACGCCGACCAGATCGTGCGGGCGGAGTCAGACGGCGATCAGGGGATCTCCGATCTGGGTTACGAGCGCACACAGGAGGCACGAGATCTTCTTGCCTATCTACAGGCGTCAAGCCGGCCCCCATTGCTGAGGGCGACGCTCGTGATCGCGGTGAGCGCGCGTGAGGAGAGTGAGTTGGAGCGTCGCGTCGAGTTGTGCCGCCGTGCCTATGGCGAGATCCGCCTACATCGCCCGCTGGGCGATCAGCTGCAGCTGTTCCTCCAGCATCTGCCGGCGCAGCGCACGCGGGTCTCCGGCTACGACGACACGCTCACGGCTGAGCAGGTTGGGGCCATGATGCCCACGGCGGCGCATACCGCAGGATCGGGACGCGGCTTCTACCTCGGATACACGCTGTCGGGATCGAGGCGACCTGTCAGGTTCAACCTGAGAGAGGGCTCTGACAGCAATCGCAATGCAGCGATCCTGAGTGTGGGTGCGTTGGGCTCGGGCAAGACGACGCTTGCGCAGAAGCTCAAGTACGAGGGATTTCTCCAGGGTGCACGGGTGATCGACTGCGACCCCAAGGGCGATCACCGCTTCCACCTCTTGGATGAGGTGGCACCGCATGTGGAGCACGTGGAGTTGAGACCGGATGCCGCGTTGCGCGGGATGCTCGACCCACTGAGGGTGGCGCCATCTCACCTCAGCCAGGACGCTGCGGTGTCGTTCTTGCGTGATCTGCTCCCTGGACGTGCGGAGCCTGCATGGGAGACGGCTGTGATAGGTGCGGTCGATCGTGTCGTCGGACGGTCGCGCACGCCGACCTGTCTGGAGGTCGTGGGCGCGCTCAAAGAGGGTGACGAGGTCGATGTGCAGGTGAGCAAGACCCTTGAGGTATATGCTCGCTCGGGCCTTACACAGCTTGGCTTTGCCGATCCCGCGGTGAAGTTGCCACCCGTCGGGCGAGCGCAGGTGACTTACATACCGATACGAGATCTCCCCGGTCCCCAGCCGGGGATGCTCCGGTCGGAGTACTCGCAGGCGGAGCGTGTGGGCGAGCAGATCGTGCGCTTGATTGCGATGTTCGCAATGCAGCTGATGAGCTCCGAAAGAGATCGCTTGAAGCTGTTCTCATTCGATGAGGGTTGGCGCCTGCTGGGAGACCCTGTGGGAAGAACTTTGCTCAGCTCTCTGCAGCGGATGGGCCGCTCAGAGCTGGCCGTGCCGATCATCAGCACGCAGCTTGTCAGCGATGGCCTGATCGGAGAGCGTCAGTCACTGGAGAACCTTCTGGGCGCCACGTTTGTGTTCGGGATGCGTTCTGAGGCGGAGGCGGCGCGCGCGCTGGCGCTGCTTGGGTTGGATCCCGAGGACCGGCGCATGCGCCAGACGCTGCTGGACCTTGAGGCTGGACGCTGCCTTTTTCGAGATCACCAAGGACGAGTGGAGGCGATCCAAGTCGACGTGGTGGTGCCCTCGCTCCTGCGTGCTTTCTCCACGACGCCGGCGGCAGGCTGACATCGACTGTGCGTTTGCGGCTGGCGAGTGCCCTGTGCGTGGCAGCCGTGTGCGTGGGCAATGTTCTCCCGACGCAAGCCGATGGTGCCCATGCACTCGCTCCTGCCCAGACCGCTGCTGCCAATCGCGAAGCCGACGCACCGTCATCGCGAAGCTCGGGCGCACCGACTAAGGCACCGAGAGCTCCCAACCGCTCGCCGCTGACCTCGCTTGGAGCCGACAAAGCAGAAGCTGAAGGAGAAGGGATCTCGGCCCAAGGAGATGTGGATCCGCTCGTGAGCAATGGACTTGGCAGCCCCTCTTGCAAGAGAGCGCAAGCCAGCGAACTTTCATCTCTGGACAAGGAGCACTGTGAAACCTCGGGTTTCGTGGCATCGGCCGCGCCCACAGACAACTACGGGATCGATGTGCACATCGACACGGGTCCCCTTGGAGTGACCGAAGGCTGGCTTTCCAGCACGGTTCAGGATGTAGTCGTTTCACCCATCTGGATGGGCTTGGTTTGGGCGGTCCACGCGCTTGTGGTGATGCTCGAGTGGAGCTTTACGATCGACCTGATTCCAAGCGCCACCGCCGGAGGCTTGGGTAAAGGGCTGCGCCAGATGGAAGCTAGTTTCACGACACCGTGGCTGCCGTTGGTGCTGGTCGCGGCTTCGATGCTCGCTCTCTATCGCGGCCTGATACGTCGCCGAGTTGCGGAGACGATTGGGGAGGCGGCGTTGATGGTCACGTTGATGCTGGCGGGGCTTTGGGTGATAAGCGATCCCACCGGCACCATTGGAGCGCTGGGAGGGTGGGTGAATCAGGCCGCGTTGGGGACGCTGGCGGTTGCCGCGCAGGGGTCGCCGTCGAGCCCCGGCCGAGCATTGGGCACCAGCCTGGACACAGTCTTTGCGTCGGCCGTCGAAGGCCCGTGGTGCTATCTCGAGTTCGGCGACGTGGGCTGGTGTCGTGAACCATCCCGTGTGGACCCACGGTTGCGTTCTTCGGGTATCAAGATTGCCGACAGCGAGCTTGCGCAGATCGGCTGCAGGACGAACCCCTTCTCTTCTGTGCCGTGTGTGCCCGCCGGGAGCGAGTCCGCGGCAGCGCTGCAGCACAGCGCGGAGATGCTCCGCTCCGCACGAACGAACGGAGCGATCTTCCTTGCGCTGCCGCCCAATGGGCGCGCGCGGAACTCGATCAACGATCAGGACTCGCTGCTGCGAACTATGTGTGAGAGCAGCACGGTCACCAGCTGTCGCGGGGCGGCGGCCGGAGAGGCGCAGTTCCGCACCAGCGGGCAGACGTTCTCGCGCCTGAGTGGCTTGCTGCTGATTGCGGCCGGTCTGCTCGGCATGCTGTTGCTCCTGGGCTCGCTGGCGCTGCGGCTGCTGGCAGCGGCGTTGTTCAGCCTGCTCTACCTGCTGCTCGCGCCGGCGGTGGTTCTGACACCTGCCTTTGGGGAGGCGGGCCGATCTCTGTTTCGCAAATGGGGGTTGCAGCTACTGGGGGCCACGGTAGCGAAGCTGTTGTTCTCATTCCTGCTTGGTGTGGTTTTGGCGCTGGTGGCCATGATCTCGAACCTGACGGCGCTGGGGTGGTGGACGCAGTGGCTGCTCACGTCGGCTCTGTGGTGGGGCGCGTACATGCGCCGCCACCAGGCACTGGGCGTTGCCCCGGGCGTTGCCGGACGCGAACGAGACGAGCGGCTGTCGGTCGGTCGGCGGGTTGGCGGTGTCATTGAACGCCGAGGCCGGGCGAAAGTGGAACGCTGGATGGACAACAGACGCCATGGAAAACCTGCACCCGATGTGAAACGTCGTGTCGATGGCAAGGCCGGCGCAGGCTCGTCAAACGGGCGTTCCGATTCCGATTCCGAGGTCAATGGATCTAAAGGATCTTCTGTCGCTCGCCCGCGAGCCTCATCGAAGGCCGAACGACATCAGGACAGGCATGCGCAACTCGCGCGTGTGCATCAGGCACGCGCAACTGCGGAGGCAGCGGGTGACACACGTCGAGCAGCCACGCTGAGATCACGGGGCCAGCGCATCGAGCAGGAAATTGCTCAAGAGCGTGCTCCCACGCGCCAGGCGGAGACTGTGACAGCGCGTGTCACCGACAGGGAGCAGCCCGAAGAGGCGCAGCGCATCAGATCAGACCGTTCAGCAGGTCGAACTAGCCATGGTGCGGAGGGCAGCAGCGACCCAGAGCCGACTCCCATGGCCGGATTCGCCGGAGCGCGCCACGAGCAGCACGACGGGCGCGAGCGACGAGAGGCGCGAACGGAGATCGACCGCGAGCTTGCCAGAAGCAAAGAGCTCGGCGGAAGTGCAGGGGATGCGCACGAAGTGTCTGTTCAGAATGGTCCGCCACGGGCCGATCAAACCCATGAGAGCAGCGGGGACGTGGAGATCCCCAGGAGGGGCAAAGCCGAGGAACCGCGCATCATGCGCGATGCACGTGAGGTGCAGGCGGGGCGCAAACGCCAGCTGGGGCCAGGTCGTCCTTGAGCGCCGAATATGCCGCCGAGGCGATGGGTGCCAGGTCTGCTGTGAAGGTGGGCTTGCTCATCGCCGGGGTGGCGATGGCCATGCTGATGGCTCTTTCGGTGCTGGGGGCGTTGGGTGGCATGTCCTTGGGCTTGAATGTGTCAGAGGACCCAGGTGGTCAGGGAGATGAAGTCTCAGCGCTGGCGGCGCGTGAAATCCCTCCCGCCTACCTGACCCTGTACCGGGAAGCTGCGACGCGATATGGGCTTGACTGGGCGATCCTCGCCGGCATTGGCAAGGTCGAGTGCGATCACGGCCGCGATCCAGACCCCGCGTGTACGAAGGAGGGTGTCGTTAACTCGGCGGGAGCCGGTGGTCCCATGCAGTTCTTGTCCTCGACCTGGCTGACCTACGGCGTTGATGGCGACGGCGACGGCAGAGCTGATCGGTGGGATCCAGCGGACGCCATATTCACGGCTGCCAACTACCTCCACGCGTCAGGTGCTCCTGGGCGGTATGAAGATGCGCTGCTCGCGTACAACCACGCGAGTTGGTACGTGGCAGAGGTCGAGCAGTGGGCTGCTCGATATCGTGGCCCGACGTCAACATCTGCATCAAGTGCAGAAATCGAATCTGGCGTCGGTTTGGCAGGGCAGAGCCCGACGCCGATCCGCTTCATCGTTGGAGAACACGCGCAGCTCTTGCCCGGCGACGGCCACCTGGCGCTGATTCCAGTGGAGGTGCCGGAGACCGTGCAGGCGATGGTGGTGGCTGGAAACGAGTTGCAGGATCTTCCATATGGGCCCAGCGGGCACCCCGATCCACGAGGAGCGACCGAAGAGGATTGCTCGAGCTCGCTCAACTACATCCTGTATCGATCTGGCGTTCGGCCGATCTCAGAAATTCTCAGAGACAATCCGCTCGCCCAGGACTACGTCCATTGGGGCATTCCCGGGCCGGGCCGCTGGGTGACGATCTATGCGACCGATGCTCCGACCGCACACGTATTCGTGGTCATCGCGGGCTTGCGCCTGGACACCAGCCACAACGGCACGGATGTTGGACCAAATGCGAGCGAAGACGGTCCGCGGTGGCGGATCCTGGACCACATACCCACATGGGCGCACTGGTCTGTCAGACATCCGCCCGGTCTGTAGGGTGGCGTTTGATGAGCGCCCGAAAGGTTGACTTCCTGCTGATCGGCGGGGGACTGGCCTCGGCCAACTGCGCGCGCTGGCTGCGCGAGGAAGGCGTGGAGGGCACAGTCCTACTGGTGGGGCGTGAGCTCGACGCCCCCTACAACCGCCCGGACTGCTCCAAGGGGTACCTCCGGGGGGAAGAGAGCCGAGAGCAGCCGCTGTTCCGCCCCGCCGAGTGGTGGCGGGAGCAGAACATCGAGCTGCTCACGCGCACGAGTGTCACGGGCCTGGATCTGGAGGGTCGGACGGCCAAGCTCTCGACGAAGGAGGAGATCGAGTTCGACAAGGCGCTGATCGCCACTGGCGCCAACGTGCGCCGGCTGAACGTCGACGGCTGCGATCTCGAGCAGATCCACTACCTGCGCACGCTCGCCAACGCGGACGCGATCCGCGAGGGCGTCAAGGACGCCGAGGACGTGGTGCTGATCGGCGGCTCCTACATCGGCTGCGAGGTGGCGGCGTCGCTGACGATGATGGGCAAGCGTTGCACGATCGTGATGCAGGAGCAGAGCACGCTCGAACGGGGCTTTGGAGCGGATGTAGGTCGGTTCTTCCAGGAGATGCTCGAATCCCACGGCGTGAGCGTCCACGGGGGCGATGAGCTCGAGCGCTTCGAGGGCCACGGGAAGGTCGCCCAGGTTGTGACGCGTGGCGGCCTCGAGCTCTCCGCCGACGCTGTGGTCATCGGCGCGGGCGTCACGCCGGATGTTGGCCTCGCACAGCGGGCGGGCCTTGAGATCGGAGCGCGTGGGGGGGTGCGCTGCTCCTCGCGTCTTGAGACATCGACGCCGGGGGTGTTCGCCGCTGGAGACATCTGCGAGTACGACTCCGTGGTCCACGGCGGGGTCCCTATGCGGATCGAGCATTGGGATGTGGCCTTCAACCATGGCAAGACCGCCGCACTGAACATGCTCGGCAGAGATATCGCCCACGTTGAGGTCCCGTACTTCTTCTCCGTGCTGGGCGACTGGGGCGAACTGGAGTATGTGGGACCGGCTTATGAATGGGATGAGGAGGTCGTGCGTGGCTCGATGCAGGACGGCGAGTTCACAACTTGGTACCTGAAGGACAGGGCCGTGAAGGCAGCGCTCACGTTCGGTCGCTCCGACGACCTGGATCACGCCCGGAGGCTGCTCGAGAGCGGCGCTCAACTGGATGAGTCCGAGCGCAAGGCGCTCGGGGATCTCGACAGCGACTTGGAGGACGTCGGCAGCTAGCTCGAGACGTCGGGCGCGGGGCGTGGAGTAGGATTGCCGCGTTCATACGGTCGGTGGTCAAGGGAAGTCCGGTGAGAATCCGGCGCGGACCCGCCACTGTGACCGGGGATGCCCACCGTGGCGCGCCGTCAGGCGCGCAGCCACCGATCTGCCTCCGGCGGAGACGGGAAGGCGCGGAGGGGTAGGCCCGGGAGCCAGGAGACCTGCCTCCGACCCAAGCCCACAAACCCTCGTGGAAAGGGGTTGGCTCCATGCTGACATCTCGTCGTATCTCCTTGGCTGTCTCGGTCACGCTGATGATGTTCGTCGCACTCTGCTCGACCGCGCTCGCGGCTCCGATCACCGTTCAGCTTCGTGTCGAGGGATCGACCTCGACCCTCTATGAAGGGGCGGTCAGCACAGCGCCGGTTGAAGATCCGCCAGGCATCGAAACTACCGAAGGTGGTTCGCATGCCTGCGATGTGAAGGACAACGGCTCCAATGGCGGCTTTGGCACGGCGGCGGCGACGCCCACCACCGCACTGAACGCCGCAGCGTTCGCCAGCGGACTTGCGTTTGACGCAAGCTGGTCGAGCGAATTCAGCGACTTCGACATCAACCGTGTGGGCAACGACATCGCCAACAGCGAAGGCAACGGCGAGTACTGGGGCTATGCGGTCAACTACACCAACGCCAACGTCGGAGGATGTCAGTTCCAGCTGGCGCCCGGCAGCGAAGTTCTGTGGGCCTACAACTACTTCGGCCTACCTCACCTCTTGAGCCTCTCGGGCCCCGCCGGCGCCAGCATTGGCACGCCCTTCACGGTCCACGTAAGCGACGGACAGACGGGGGAATCGCTCGCCGGCGCCACAATTGGCGAAGAGCTTGCCGGAGGGGTCACAGCCGCCCTTCCAGGCGCTCCCACGACGGACGCCAACGGCAACGCCACCATAACGCTCAGCCACACCGGGGCCGTCAAGCTCAAGGCCACGCGGACTGAATCGGTCCGCTCGAACGGGCTTTCACTCTGCGTCCACAACGGCGAAGACGGCACTTGCGGCACCACAGTTCCGGGCACAATTACTCCGATTGCCAGCGGCACGCCGCCTGCTTCGAAGCCCCCGGTTAGCGCTGACGTGGCGAGCGTGGTGGGCATCCAGAGCGGACGCGTATACGCACGCCGTCGCTCCCCCCGGGTTTTGCGCGGAAACGTAGTAATCCCCGCCGCGGGAACGCTGCGCCAGGTCCGCATCAGCCTCGAGCGTCTTAGCAAGGGACGCTGCTTTCACTACGATGGCCGTCGCGAGAAGTTCGTGCGGGCTAAATGCGGGGTCCCCTCCTTCTTCGCTGTGGGCGCTTCGCAGTCGTTCAGCTATCTGCTCCCCGCCGCGCTACCACCCGGTCGATATGTCTATGACATCGAGACCGTCAATAATGCCGGACAAGTGACAAAGCCGGTGGCAGGAGTCAGCCATGTGGTCTTCCGTGTCCGGTAGGAGGCTCATCTGCGCGACCGCGCTCGTATCGGCACTCGTCTTCCCCGCGGCTGTGGCCGCCGCGGGGGGCGCGACGCAAGCGCGTCCAACTGGCGTGCGGGCAGGCGCTGCCCCAGTCGTCCAAAGCATGATCGTGGGATCCTCGGGCTCGATCCTTTCCTCGGCGCGTACCGTCGCAGCTGCCGCGACCACGGTGAGGGTCTCGGGGAGGAGCTGCGCGATTGGGGCGGCTACGCCCATGGCGGTGCTCGCGGCCGTTGCACGCGCGGGCGGCCCAGGCTTCTCGCTCCACGACTACGGACACTGCGGCCCCTCGCAGACGAACTCTGGTCAGCTGTTCGTGAGCTCGCTCGGCGGGGAGACCAACCGCGGGCAGAACGGCTGGGAGTACAAGGTCAACGGCATCTCTGGCGCCACCGGTGCCGCCGATCTGAGCGGCCCGAGTGGCAATGGGCAGCGCCTGCGCTCCGGTCAACAGGTTCTGTGGTTCTGGTGCGCCGCCTACGCCGGCGGATGCCAGCGCTCGCTCGAAGTCGCGGCTTCCACGCTAACGGTGCGCCGTGGGGGCACGCTGAGCGTTGCCGTCACAGGGCGCGACAACAATGGGCACGCAAGTGCAGCGGCCGGCGCGATCGTCAGCCTCGATACCGACTTCGCCTCCACTGGAGCCGGGGGAGGGGCCACGCTGTATGCACCGAGCACACCCGGGCGCTACCTCCTGAGCGCAACTCGGCGCGGGCTCGTGCCTTCGTTCCCGGAGACGATTGTGGTGAGGTGAGAGCAGCGATGAGCCTTCTGCGGACTTCGCCCCTGCTGCTGCTGTGTCTCGCCGTGCTCGCCGGGTGCGGTCTCGGCGCCGGCCCGGTGCCCAAGGCCGTCCAGCTCACGGTCACTCGTGAATTCGGCGCTCAGGTGCTGCCCCACAGCGGCACATTGAAGGTCAAGGGGCAGGAGACCGTGATGAGCCTCTTGATGCGCAACTACACCGTCAGCACTCGCTATGGAGGCGGCTTTGTGCAGAGCATCGACGGGGTCTCCGGCGCGCAGGACGACTCACAGCCACTCGACTGGTTCTATTACGTCAACGGCGTCCAAGCGAGCGTGGGCGCAGCCGCCGAGAATGTGCATCCCGGCGATCACATCTGGTGGGATCGCCACGACTGGAGCCAGACAGAGGACGTGCCCGCGGTCGTGGGGTCGTTCCCCGAGCCGTTCCTCAATGGGGTCGGCGGCAAGCGTTATCCCGTGCGCGTGGAATGCGCCCAGGTGGGTGCCTATGCCTGTAACACCGTCGTCGCGCGTCTGCGCGCTGTCGGCGTCCCCACGTTCATCGCCGGCCTCGGCAGCGCCGGCGAGCCGCAGACCCTGCGCGTGATGGTCGGCCCATGGGCGCAGATCGAGGGCGACCTCGGCTCCCAGGGCATCCAGCGAGGACCGCGCTCTAGCGGCGTATATGCGCTCTTCTCCTCCGACGGGGGCACGCTCACGCCGCTCAACCAGAGCGGTGGACGGGGGCAGGCGCTGCACGCCGGCGCGGGTCTCGTCGCGGCCACCCGCAACGGCGAAGATGCACCCGTGTGGGTCGTGACCGGGACAGACTCAAGCGGCGTCAGCCTGGCGGCACAACACTTCAACCAGGCCTCCCTTCAGGATCGCTTTGCAGTGGCGTTCTCGGCTGAACGCACGCTTGCGCTGCCCGAGGCGCAGGGATGAACAGCGCGGCTCGAATCGCATACCGGCGCCGCCCCAGCCCGCTGCACGCCGCCCGGGCCACCGTCGCGGCGGCCTACGGGATCGCGCTCGCCACGGCTGCGCTCATCGTGGGGAGCCCCTTGTTGCTCGGCGCCCTGCTTTGCGCCGTCCTCGGCGCAGCTGCCGCGGCCGGTGTGGGTCGGGAGCTCGCGCGGGCAACTCGCAGAGCGCTGCTGCCGATCCTGTTGCTGAGCGTCTTGGTCAACGTGCTCGTGACTCGTGGCGGCCTGACCGTGCTTGCCCGCCTCGGCGACTGGGGGGTGCTCGGACAGGTCAACATCACGCTCGAGTCGGGCGTCTATGGACTCGTGTTCGCACTACGGCTGATCGTCGTCATGCTCGCCTGCCTGCTCGTCGTGTGCACCGCCGATCCTGACGAGCTGCTGTTTGCCTGCCGGCGCATCTCACCGCATTCTGCGCTCACGGCCGCTCTCGTCACGCGCCTAATCCCCGTGCTCGGCCAAGACGCTAGGCGCCTCTCGGAGGCCCAACGCTGCCGTCCCGACGGCGGCGCCGCAGGTGTGCGGGGGAAGCTGGCTGTGCTGCGTGCGACCGTCAGCGGTGCGCTCGACCGCTCGCTCGATGTCGCTGCAGTGCTCGAGATGCGCGGCTACGGGACGGGGGGTAGACGCCGGCGCACCTCAGGGAGGCCACGCTCGCGACACGACTTTGCCTTCCTCACCGCTGCCCTGGCCCTGATTGGTCTTGCAATCGCCGAGGCGATTGCCGGGATTGGCGCGTTTCACGCCTACCCGCTCATCGGGATTTCGCTGACGCCCGTCGCACTCGCACTTGCGGTCATGGCTCCCGTGCTCGCACTCGTGCCGTTCCTAGATCGTCGCGGGATCGAGCCATGAGTGCCCTGCGCTTCGATCGCGTCACCTATCGGTATCCGGGCGCATCCACCGATGCGCTGCGCGAGGTGAGCCTTGCGGTGCAGCGCGGTGAGTTCTGCGTGCTGGCCGGGCTGTCCGGATCGGGCAAGTCGACTGTCCTGCGCGCCGCCGCCGGCCTCGTGCCGCACTTCCACGGAGGGAGCTTCGCCGGCACGGTGACCGTGGGCGAGCTTGACACGCGCGAGCACTCTGCCGCCGCGATCGGCGCGGTCGCCGGCACCGTGCTGCAGGATCCCGAGACCCAGGTCGTGATGACCACCGTGCGCGCCGAGCTTGCGCTCGCGCTCGAGAACCGCGGCTACTCCGACGCCGCCGTCGCGCGCGGCGTCGAGGAGACCTCGCTCGCGCTCGGCATCGCCCACCTGCTCAACCGCTCCACCGGCGAGCTCTCCGGTGGAGAGCTCCAGCGTGTGGCGCTGGCCGCGGCACTCGTCGCGCGCCCGCCACTGGTACTGCTGGACGAGCCCACCTCTCAGCTTGATCCAGTTGCCGGTGATGAGCTCATCTGGCAGCTGCGGCGCCTGAACCAAGAGTCCGATACTGCTGTGCTGCTCATCGAGCACCGTCTCGAGCGCTGCTTGGCTGCAGCCGACCGTGTGATTGCCATGCAAGACGGTGAGGTTGCATGCGACAGCGATCCCATTGGATTTCTGCAGTGGGCCGCCGAGCACGAGCCGGCGCTACAGACGCCCGGCGCGCGACTGTTTGATCGCGTGGGTTTGAGCCCGGCGCCCGCAGGTGTCAAGCAGGCACGCGCCACCTTGCGGCGTGAGCGACTGCTGCCGCTGCCACCACCGACTGAGAATGATGCCCCTACGGGCGAACGGGGCGGCCCGCGCCGATGGATCCGCGCTGTGAGTCGCGACAAGGGGTCGAGCGCTGCACTCGAGTTGCACGGCGTGTGGCATGAGATCCGTGACGGTCCCGCCATCTTGCGAGGGCTCGACCTGCGTGTGCAGACAGGGGAGAGGGTGGTCCTGATGGGCCGAAACGGGGCCGGCAAGTCCACGCTCCTGCGTCATGCCGCCGGGTTGCTCCCGGCCACGCGCGGGCGTGTCCATAGCGATGGCCGTGTGGCGCTGCTGCTGCAGAACCCCGGCGATTATTTCCTGCACGAGCGCGTCGGTCAAGAGGCTTCTTCTGAGGATCTCGCTCAGGTGGGGCTCCCGGGGCTTGGTGAGCGTCATCCACGAGATCTCTCAGGAGGTCAACGCCAGCGCCTGGCGCTGGCCATCGTCCTGGGCGGCGATGAGCGTCCTGCGGTGCTCGCGCTCGATGAGCCCACTCGGGGCATGGACAGGGCGGCAAAGCGCCAGCTCGCCGAGCGCTTGCGCGGACTGGCCGGGGATGGAGTTGCGGTGCTGCTTGCCACTCATGACGCCGAGTTCGCCGCCGAGTTTGCAACGCGCGCAGTGCTGATGGCCGAGGGTCGTGTGATCGCCGACGGCCCGATTGCCGAGATCCTCGGTGGCGGCTGGTACTTCGCGACCGAAACTGCTCGCATACTCGAAGGCGCTGGAGGTGCGCTTCGTCCTGAGGAGGGGGCTGAGGTGCTGCGTGCGGCAGCCGCCCACGTCGCCTCCCAACGCCCGCTCGTTCGCGAGGTGGGTGCATGAGCTGGCAACTGGCCTCGTTCGTCGTCGTCCTGGGATCGCTCGGGTTGGCCTTCTGGTGGTATGAGCGCTCACACCCACCCGCCAAGCTCCTCGCCGTAATCGCCACGCTTGCCGCCCTCGCCGCACTCGGGCGCGATGCCTTCGCCGCTGTGCCCGACGTCAAGCCGATCACCGCAATCGTGCTCATCAGCGGCTTCGCCTTCGGGGCTGCTCCCGGGTTTGCCGTCGGGGCGCTCGCCGGCCTCGCCTCCAACGTGCTGCTCGGCGAGGGGCCATGGACGCCATGGCAGATGCTTGGTTGGGGTGTCGTGGGATTGCTGGGTGCGGTGCTCGCGCGCCTCCTGCACCGCCGGTCATCGCCAATCGTGTTGGCGCTCGCGTGCGCTTTGGGCGCTGAGATCTTCAACCTGATCCTCGACCTCTATACGTGGACTGGAACCGGCAATCAGACGCTGGCCGGCTTTGTGTTGGTGCTCGGCACTGCCGTGGTTTTCGACGTGACGCATGTGCTCGCCAGCTTCGGTTTCGGCTTGGCCTTCGGCGGAGTCCTTCTGCGCATGCTCGAACGTGTGCGAATGCGCCTCGAGGTGAGATGGGAGCCTTCTCGTCAGGCGAAGGCAGCTCCCTCGTATCTCGCTCCACTCTGCGCGCTCACGCTCGTGGCGATGACGTTGGGCTCCGCCCACCGGGCACAGGCTGCGAGTACGTCCAGCACGATCCAACCCACAACAGCTGCGAGAGCAGCGCGAGTGAACATCGCCAGCGAGATCTCCTACCTGGCGGCGGCGCAGAACAGCGACGGAGGATTCGGGGGAGCCAAGGGGCAAACCAGCAGCGAGCTTTATTCGGCCTGGGCGGCCATGGGCCTCGCGGCGGCTGGGCGCGATCCGCTGAGCCTGCGCCGCGGCGGCCATACGGTGCTCGACGCGATCCGCCGTCAGGCCGCGAGCTTGCAAGGCGCGGGCGACCTCGAGCGCACGATCCTCGCTCTGCGTGCCTGCGGGGCCTCCGTGCACGTCCTTCCGGGTGGGGATCCCGTGGCTCGGCTGCTGCGCATGCGCGCCGCCGATGGGTCGTTCGAGCATCTGAGCAACCTCACCGCGTTTGGCATCTTTGCGCTGCGCGCCGCCGGTTACCGGGTAACGAGCCAGACGGTGCGTCGCGCCGGGAGCTGGCTGGCCCGGCAGCAGGATTCCGACGGCGGCTTTGGCTTTGCGACCAGAGGCGGTGGCAGCGACGTCGACGACACCGCTGCAGCTCTGCAAGCGCTGATCGACGCCGGTGTCAGCACCGGCTCTGTGCCCGCGCGTGCGGTCGCTTTCCTCGTCCGGGCACAGAATCTCGACGGCGGCTATCCCCAGGAGCTCGGGGGAGAATCGAACGCTCAATCGAGCGCTTTTGCGATTCAGGCCCTGACTGCGGCCGGGCGTGACGTGAGCATGGTGCATCGCCAGGGGAGCCGCTCTCCGCTCGAATACGTCGAGAGCCTGCTCGCTCCCGACGGGAGCGTTCGCTATTCACGCACCGGCTCCCAAACACCAGTGTGGGTGACCGCACAGGCCCTCACGGCCATCGCGGGCAAGCCATTCCCGATCTTGCCCGTCCGACGCACCCGCACCAGCTCCACAGCTGCGCTTGGAGGCAACGCCGGCCTGGGTAAGGTAGCCGGCGCGCTCGCAGCTGCCCTCGCTCCGGTGCTGAGCGACCTTTCAGGTGCGCTTTAGCAACCTCTCTACCCTTAGGGAATGTCAGGACACGCCTATACAGCGCCTGCATTGCGCAGACGCTCGCTTGCCGAGAGCGAGCGCTGGTCGGGACCGGGGGGCGCGCTGGCGGTGGCTGGGCTCTGCGTGCTCGCCCTGGCAGCGTTGTGGGTGCTCGCCAATCTCGTCCCCGGGCTGCAGATTCGCGACGCGATTCTGCTGAACGACTTCACGCGCCTGAACCACGCTCCCTACGCAGGCGTGGCCGCCACGCTGCCGCACCTGCTCGAACCGACCCTGTTCGTGCTGTGGGGCGTCGCGCTCGTATCGATTGCCGTCGCCCGGGATCGTCCCCGCACGGCCGCCGCCGTGGCCCTGATAATGGGGTTGGCGCCCTTCACCTCAGAGACGCTCAAGCCGCTGCTTGCGCATCATCACCTGACCGTCGGCGCCTACATCCCGGCGGGCTCCTGGCCAAGCGGCCAC
The DNA here is from genome assembly GCA_030151725.1 of Solirubrobacteraceae bacterium. GTDB lineage: Bacteria > Actinomycetota > Thermoleophilia > Solirubrobacterales > Solirubrobacteraceae > Palsa-744. The sequence goes on along the minus strand of JASLDD010000186.1, from coordinate 1,148 downwards.
TCGACGGCGGCGCTCACGCTGGGACTCTGTGTGGTGCTCGTCACACCGGCGCGTCTGCGTCGTCTCGCTGCGGCGGTGGCCCTGACCTTCGCCGCCGCAGTCGGCGTGTCGCTGCTGATCCGCGCCTGGCACATGCCCAGCGACGTCCTTGGCGGCTACCTCGTGGCCAGCTTCTGGTCCGCCATGGCGGTGTTCGGCGTGCGCTTGTCCGAGCGCATCCGGCCCTCTGGGCGCAGCGAAATCGTCTAGCGGCTTGGTCCACCGCGCAATCCGCTGGACACCGCGCGGCCAGGCGGGCAGACCCGCTACTGACTAGCTGGGCCCTGCGCCGGTCGAGCCAGAGCCATGGGCACCAGGATCCCACAGGGGCTCGACACTGCCCTGCGGCGTGTTTGCCGCACGGCTGAGGATGAACAGCAGGTCTGAGAGGCGGTTCAGGTAGCGCACCACCTCGGGGTTGACCTCGGGGCCGACGGCGATCGTGCGCCGCTCCGCGCGCCGGCACACGGTGCGGCAGATGTGGAGGTGCGCAGCCGCGGGCGTGCCTCCGGGGATCACGAACGAGCGCAGCGTCTCGAGCGTCTCGTTGACCTCGTCGCATGCCTGCTCGAGCCAGCCGGTGTAGTCGCTGCCGACGCGCAGACGCTCGCGCGTATCCACCACCACGGTGCTGTCGGAAACAGCCTCAGGCACCGACAGGTCGGCGCCCAGATCGAGCAGATCGTTCTGGATACGGCTCAGCCACGCCGCGAATTGCTCGGGCATTCCCGGCTGCAGCAGCGCCACCCCGATCGTCGCGTTGAGCTCATCGACCGTGCCGTAGGCCTCCACCCGGGGGTGCAGCTTGGAGACGCGGCTCATGTCCCCCAGATGCGTCTCACCACCATCGCCGAGCTTTGTATATATGCGGGTCAGGTTGACGGTCATCATGGTCGAGTTTGACACAACCAGCCGTCGCCCATCCGTGGGATCGGATACGTTCTCGCACCTCATATGCGGATCGGAGTTCCGAAGGAGACCGCGGCGGGTGAGCATCGAGTTGCGCTCGTTCCCGAGGTCGTGAGCAAGCTGGGGGCCAAGGGCCTCGACGTCGTCGTGCAAAGTGGCGCCGGCGACGATGCGCTGCTCACCGACGCCGCCTTCACGGC
>JASLDD010000131.1 GCA_030151725.1 Solirubrobacteraceae bacterium | reverse complement strand
GTCAGCAGCTCCCCGCGCGCCAGGGCCAACCCCGCGTTGCGCGCCGCCGCCACCCCCCGATGAGGCCGGCGCAGCACCAGCACGCCGGGCCGACCCGAGGCCACGCGCACGCTGTTGTCGGTCGAGCCGTCGTCCACGACGATCGTCTCGACGGGGGTATGGGTCTGGGCCGCAACGCTGTCGAGCGTCTCCGCGAGGAAGCGCTCGCCCTCATACACCGGGATGATCACCGAGACCAGCGTCAACGGCCAAACCTGTCCTCGCGCTTGCGCCGCACCGATGCGCGCAGCATGCGCAGCGTGGCCGCCTCCACCGCCCGGGTTTGCCGCGACGTGTTGGCTGCATGGATGCGGTAGCGCAAGAGCGTGCAGTCGAGCCGCCCGATCCGCACACCCGCGTCTCCTGCACGTGCCAGCCAATCGAGATCCTCGCTGAGGCGTAATGACTCATCGAAAGTGCCCACCAGATCAAACACCTCGCGCCGCACGAGCGAGGTGGAGGGATGTCCCGGATAGGGAAGGCCTGTAGCGGCGATGCGCGGAAAGTGCGCCGGCCGTGGCTCTCCGGGCGTGACGAAGACCTCTGTCAGCCCCATGACCAGCCCGTCCTCCGGATGGTCGCGCAGGTGGGCGACCTGTTTGGAGAGCCTGTCGGTCGGCCACACGTCGTCGGAGTCCAGGATCGTCAGCAGCTCCCCGCGCGCCAGGGCCAACCCCGCGTTGCGCGCCGCCGCCGGCCCGCGATTGGGCTGGCGTTGGACCCGGACCCCGTGCGCAGCGGCGATCTCGCCTGTGCGATCGGTCGACCCGTCGTCGATCAGGATGATCTCGTACGCGCTGTAGTCCTGGGCGAGCGCGGACTCCAGCGCCTCGTCGAGATACGCCTCGGCCTGGTAGGCGGGAACGATGACCGATACCAGGCCGGGCTCGGGAACTTGGGTGCTCATGACGCCGCGAGCTCCTCGTGCAGGGGGCCTGCTACCTCGACGCCTGCCACCGAGTCGAGCACCCGCTCCACCGCCGGGGCGAGCGCGCTCGGGTCATCCCCCACATCCAGAGCAAACGCCGGCACCCCGCGCACGAGCGCCGCGAGCGAGCCGACTACGCGGCCACGGTCAAAGGGCATCTGAAAGGCCGTGCTCGGGGCCAGCGCCAGCAATGCCTCACCGGCGCTCGCCCTGCGCAGGCGCGTGCGCCCGCCTGTGATGCGCGGCACGATCACCGCCCTGATCTCCAGCGACTCGACGAGCGACTCGCGCTCGACGTCCAGCACCGACTTCTCGTCCTGCACCGGCTCGGGCGAGATCCTCGCCGCGGCCCCGAGCTCGGGAAAGCGCATCCGATGGCCCCCGTCGAGCTTGGCCGTGGCAAACAGGTTCCAGGCGGTCGTGTCGTGCAGCAGCAGGTAGTCGTCGGCGACGTAGCCGACGCCGGCCGCGAGCGCAGCCAGCGCAACCGTCGTCTTGCCCGAGCCGCCTGCACCCGCCAACAGGACCCCGCCCCGTTCGCGATCGCCGACGGCGCCCGCGTGCACCAGATGGCGCCCCTGCCCGCTGAGAGCCCAGAACAGCGCGGGGCGCAGCGGCGCTGCTCGCTCCCACCAGGGCAGGCCGGCAGCCGCCGGCACGCGATACAGAAGCTCGCGGCCGCCTGCGCGCCAGAGCGTCAGCGCCTCTGAGCCCGCCTCCTGCACGGCAAGCACGCCCGCATCCTCCGGTCCATCGATCAGGCCGCGTGGCCCGACATCGGTGCTCGCCCACGGCACGGCAAGCGGCGCGCGTGCCTCACACTGCTCCCACAGCCCGAACGTCGCATGAATGGGGCCAGGGTCCGTGCAGACGCGGGGTCCGAACGCTCCCAGCAGCTTCCCGGCCAAGCTCTCCCCGGCGATCCGAAAGCGCAGGAGCCGGTCGCCGAAGCGCAGCAGGCGATCCACCTCGCCGGCGCTCCTCATCGCCCCGGCATGCTCGGCCGCGGCCCGCTCGAAGAAGCTCTGGAGCGCCGCCTCAGTCGGCCTTGACATGTGGCCAGCCGGCGGCTGCCTCCACGTCGTGGATGGGGTCGACGAGCATGAACTCCTGCATGTCGGTGTACTTATGCAGCACCGGCGGCGAGAACGCGCCCGCGGGCGAGAACGTCCCCACATCGCGCGTGCCGTCCTGCGAGTCCTCCTCGGCGACGAGCCCCTCGCGAATCAGCTCCTGCACGAACCCGGCCACGGTGTCTTCCACGAGCGCCGCATCGGCGTCATACGCCGCCAGCGCCCCGGCCACGATCTCGGCGCCTGAGAGCTCCTCCAGCACGGCCGTCCAGACCTCGCCGGCGACACCGTCGAGGCTGTAATAGGTGCCGGTCCCCAGATGAATCAGGATCGTCTCTCCGTCGATCGTCTCGTGCACGACCTGGGAGGGATTGACCTTGAGTCTGGCTGGCATCTACCACCGCCAGTCTAGTGACCGTTGAGCGCGCAAGCAGTCTGGCCGGAGAAGCGATCTCCCCTGAGGGCGACTGCTCTTGCCCCTACAATTATGGGCGTTGGGCGGATGGGTACGCAACTCGTCCGTAGCGTGGGCGTTGGTATGAGAGCACCCATTGTCACGCCGAGCTGCCATGAGACGGAATCTCGCCATTGTCCCCGCGTTCAATGAGGTCGGCGCGATCGCGCCGACCGT
>JASLDD010000105.1 GCA_030151725.1 Solirubrobacteraceae bacterium | reverse complement strand
ATCGAGGACCGACGCGTGTGCACGGCCACGTTACGTGTGTCTTCGACGTTAGCTGGTGCGCCCGCAGTATGTGAACCCATCACGTGCCGCGATGGCAGCTAGTCCCGCCCGTATCCGCTTTCCATCTGCGTCGAGCGCCTGAATGCCCTTGACGTTGTGGGACAGCGCATAGGGGCCGAGCCGTGTTGCGTAGTCGGCGAGCTTCTGCATGCCCGCAAGCATCTGCCGCCAATCGCTTGCCAGAGCCGCCGGTGGCTTCAGCGCGCTCAACTGGTCGATCGCCCGGTGCTCATATGTCGCGACGCCAGGGGCACTACGGGCAAGGACGCCTAGCGTTTTGGCTGTCGACGCGCCGGATGCACGCAAGGCGGCGTTGGCGGCAGCGCGCCGTTCCGCCACCTGCTGACAGATCGGGTCTGCCTGGGCTACGAGCGTGGAGGATTCCCCCCCGGTTTTTTGGCTGCTGCCACAGCCGAGCGTTGAGAGCATGGCAATCGCCAGGAGGGCAAGAAGGGAAATGGCTGGACGACGGTTATGGGCCATGGCGAATGTGCGCTCTCCTGCGATCGAGGTGGCATAGGGCCCGATCAAGCTATAGCCTGGCATTCACAGTCGCCAGCGTTTGCAGCGATTGTTTTTCACTCTTTTGGGGTCGGGTGCCACACACTGCCCAGGGGCGCACTCCAACTCGCGTGAGTGGTTCCCTCTAGCAATCGTCGAGGACCGACGGCCTCGGCTCAGGCCATCGGCAGCGACATCCCCACGGGTTTCCGGCTCTCTGCCGGCTGCGGGGATGAGACGCCCACCTCCACCAACGGGAGGATAGGCAGTGCGACGGGGCTCATAGCGATCAACCCGCGCGCCACCTGCCGGATCGCCTGGGCGGCGGGGTCGTCGGGGTTCTCCACCACTAGCGGCACGCCGCCGTCGGCCTGCTCGCGCAGTGGCATCGTCAGCGGAACCTTGCCCAACAACGGAACGTCGAGCTCCTCGGCAAGCTCGCTGCCACCGCCCTCGCCGAAGATCGTGAAGCGCTCGCCCGACGGCGTTGTGAAGCTCGACATATTCTCGATCACCCCGCCGATCTCCAGGTCGACCTTGTTTGCCATGTGCGCCGAGCGGCGAGCCACCTTCTGGGCTGTCTGCTGCGGCGTAGTAACGATGATGAACTGCGCCTGAGGGAGCAGCTGCGCGAGTGTCATCGAGACGTCGCCCGTGCCGGGCGGAAGATCGACCAGCAGGTAGTCCAGGGCACCCCACGCGACGTCCTGCAGGAACTGCGTCAGAGCCTTGTGCAGCATCGGCCCGCGCCAGACGACCGCAGCGTCCTCCTCAACGAAGAATCCAATCGACATCACCTTCACGCCGTGCGCTTCTAGCGGGATGATCTTGCGCTCGGCCGACACCGGCGGCCGAGTCGCGCCGAGGCCGTACATGCGCGGGATCGAATACCCCCACACGTCGGCGTCCAGCACGCCCACACGCTTTCCTTCAGCGGTTAGAGCTGCAGCGAGGTTGGCCGTGAGCGTCGACTTGCCCACGCCACCCTTGCCCGAGCCGATGCACAGGACGTTGGCTACCTGGGCCAAGGCGCCCGCCGGCAGGCTGCCACGGCCAAGTTTCTGCTGGAGCGTCGCCTTCTGGGTGTCGGTCAGCACGTCGAAGTAGACGTTCGCGTGCGTCACACCCTCCAGCGCCGTCACAGCCTCGGCTACAGCGCTCTGGAAGTGGCCCTTGATGGGGCAGCCTGGAGTCGTCAGCGAGACGGTCACATCGACGACGCCATTAGGGCTGATGTCGATCGAGCGCACCATGTCGAGCTCCACGATCGAGCGGTGCAACTCGGGATCGATCACTACCTCGAGCGCCTTGAGAATCTCGTCCTTGTCGGTCACGAGGCTCATTGTGGCAAACCCCGGCCTCTTACCCGGGGGACGAACCCCCAACTTAGGTATCGCGTCCTTTAGGGGTGTCTCCGTGGTATCGGCCATGTTGAAGCCGGGTCCTTAAAGAGACCCGCGGGCGGTGGGGGCCGCCCGCGGGTCGAGGGAGGAGAGGGTGCTACTACTGCCGGCGGGATATGAGGCCGGCAGACTTTCCCGACCCCCGGTCTCTCCAACCGGGGCGGGGGAAGGTGGTTGAATCAGACCAGGCTGAGGATCCGCTCCTGGACCTTGCCGGCCAGCTCGGGAACTCGGTTCGCAAGCTCCGGCACGCGGCCCGCGATCTCGCTGCCGTTCTTCGCGATCGAGTCACGACGGTCCTCCAGGTCGCTGACCGTGCTCTCGATCGTCCGTTTGCGCTGGCGCAGTTCGCGCTCGACCCGTACGCGTGCTTTGCGCACCTCGCGCTCGAGGCGGTTGCGGGCAGTTGCTCCGCGACGCTCGAACCTTTTCAGCTGCGCCTGTGCCTTGGACGAGGTTGAGTAGGTCGAGATCGTTTCACTGACCGTCGAGACCACTTTGTCGCGGGCAATCAGCGCCGCGCCGACGGGGATCAGCACCGCGCGCTCGGCGTAGTCGCCGAACACGCCGGCCGTCTCGCGTGTCGCCGTCTCGGTCTGGCGCAGGGCCGACTCGGCCTTGTGCGCCGCGCTCGTGCGTGCACCCTTGGCGTGTGCGGCTTTGTTCTGAGTGGCGCTGCTCGAGCGACGCGTCGTCGATTTCGCCGTAGTGGCTTTGGCTGCCGCAGGTTTCCGGGCAGCTTTCGCACGGGGTTTGCTGGCTTTGGGGGGAGTTGTGTTCACGGTAGGCATCTAAGGAGGGCTCCTGTTCTTCCTCGCCGGCTGCGAGGGACGGGTATTTGATTGCTCTGTTCGCTTCTCGAAGCTGAACTTCAGCTATCGAACACCTGTTTGTAACCCACTCCAGGAAGATCGTTACAGCTCGATCCTACCACGACGTGAAATCCCTGTAACCAAAGGCGCCGCGATGGATCAGCTTGTAACAGGCGGAACATGCGTTCGGGCGGGAGAATCGAGCTCTCTTGGGCTTGTGCGCGCCAGCCACGCGGACGGGTGTTCGAGCTCCGCCGGTGTGGGCAGGTACTCCGGGCCCCGCCATGCGCGCGCCAATGCCTCGCGTCCGCCCGCTGCCACGACCTCGTCGCAGAACTGCCTGCCCATCTCGTACTGGCGCAGCTTCAACTCGAGGCCCATCAGGCGCTCGAGCACCCGCCACGGGAGGCCGCGATCGCGCCGGCGCTTGTTCATGGCCGTGCGCAGCCTGGCCAGCGATGGGAGGACCTCCACTCCCACCACGTCCATCGTGTGCTCGGCGTGCCCCTCGATCAGCGACATCGCCGCCTGCATGCGCTCCACCAACTGCCAGCGGTCCTCACCGAGCGTCAGGCGCAGCAGCTCCCCGCGGCGCGCCCGCTCGACCATCTCACGCAGATCGCCTGGGTCTGGGAGCTTCGGCAGGCGAGCGCTCCAGCCGGGAGACTTGCCGTCAGGCGAGGGCTTGTCCACGATGCTCACCTGCAGACCGTCGATCAGCTCTTTGAGGATGCCGCCCAGGTACTCCCGCAGCCATGGTGCACCCGAGAACTGCACCGCGTGTGTGATCTCGTGGATCGTCACCCACAGCACCATTTCGTCGCGATCCACCTCTAGGTTGCGAGCGACCTGAGCCAGATTCGGTCCCAGCAGGAGCAGTCGCGGCGTCACATCCGCATCGAGCAACGCAAGGTCGTACTGGCCGAGCACGCGTTGGGAGAGAAGGCCCGTCAACGCTCCCACCTGCGCACCTAGCAGCAGGCCCGAAGCCGCTCTCATAGGCGCGCCCAGGATCCCCTTCTGCTCGCTCAGCTTGTCTGTTAGGGGAGCAAGCATCGGTCGCATCGTCTTCAAATTCGCCGCAATCCACGTAGAGCGGTCGACCACCTCGAGCGGGGGCAGCTCTGTTGTCGGCTGCAGGCTGCTGTAGGCGCTCACGCGTTGCGCGAAATCGTGTGCGAGCGGCTCGATGTTCGTCGCGCGAATCCCGCCGTGCGGGGGCGAGCCGGCTATCAGCTCTCCGATCCGCTGCGCTGCGCGCCAGTCGACAAAGTCCACCGCTAGAGCGTAGCCCGGCGGGAGTGGGTCTCCGCTCGGCCCAGCGTATCCTTGGTCTGTGTCTAGCTCCAAGATCGCGCCAGCGCCGCCGCAGGGCCAAGCGCGCGAGGAGCAGGGGGGAGCCTTCCTAAAGCGCGCCGAGGTCCGTGACGTTTTGGCCTGGATGCGGCTGCTTGTCGACCATGGCGACGCCGCAGCGGTCGTGCGTGCACTCGCCAGACCGCCGATAGAGCTGCGCCAAGTGGACCTCGCGCGAGTAATTCAGGTTGCCAGACGGCGCAAGCTCGACCTCGTGCTTGGACTCGCCGCGGCGACCGAGGCCCCGCAGGTGCCACCGGAGGCCCGCGAACGCATTCAGCGCTTTGTTGAGCTGCATCGCAGTGCCGCTGCCGAGCTGGACACAGTCGAGCCAGACATCTTCCTCGGACGACTCATCGACCGCCTCGGAATGCGCGGACGGGCGCTGCTCGCGCCCGACGACGCCGCCGAGCAACAGGCGAGCCTCGAGCGATTGCGCGCCCTCGCCGCGGAGTTCGTGCGCGCCCGTCCGCAGTCCAGCACCCGCGACCTCGCCCGGCACCTCGCGACTGTGGTGCCGGACACCCACGCCGAGGGGCGCCCTGAGCAGATAGAGCCTCAATCCACCGAGAGCCGACTCGAGGACACGCTGGGACTGTTGCGCGAGGAGGTCCTCGGCAGCATCGCGCGGATTGGCGGGCGCCTCGGCGAGCTGCGCTTGGACACCGATCTCGACATCTCCCACGGCGTCGTGCGCTACCTCGAGCTCCTCAAGCTGTCCGCCCTACTGCAAAGACCCGACGGGCAGAGCCTGCCCGAGGCTCTCGCCGACGTCAACGCCCGCCTGCTCGCCGCCACTACGCCGCTTCAGCGCGAGATCTTCCAGACCTCCACGCTGGACGACACCCTGCTCGATAACGACGATCGCGCCCGCGCCCAGGCTCTGATCCCCCGCGAGGAGCACTCGCTCGGGCCGTTCCTACCGCGAAAGGGGATCGGTCTCGCGCTCTCGGCTTCCGACATCCAGACCTACCGCAGTTGCCCCCTGCGCTACAAGTTCGCGCGGGTGCTGCGCATCCCCATCGAGCAGACCGTGCATCAGCGCTTCGGCATCGTCGTGCACCAGGTACTCGAGCGCTATCACTCGGAGGACTCCTCCACGCCGGCGCAGATGCTTGAGCTGCTCGAGGCCGTGTGGCGCCGCAGCGCCCTCGGCGAAAGCGCTTACGAGCTCGAGCTGTTGGAGAAGGCGCGCACCGCTCTCACCCGCTACCACGCGCGGCTCGATGGGCAAGGCTCGCAGCCGGTGTGGTTCGAGCGCGCGTTTGCCTTCCGCATCGGCCCCCACCATTTGCGAGGCCGCGTCGACCGCGTCGACCGCCTCGTCGACGGCTCAGAGGCCGAGTACGAGCTCATCGATTACAAGACATCCCGGCCCAAGACCCCCGATCAGCTAGCGGATGACGTGCAGCTTTCGCTCTATGCGCTAGCGGCACGCGAGGCATGGCAGCTGGAGTCCTCCAGCCAGGCCTACTACTACGTGCTCGACGATCTCAAGGTTCCCGTGGGACGAGACGAGCGCGACGGCGAGGCGGTCACCGACATCGTGCTCGAGGTTGGCGAGGGCATACTCGCGCAGGAGTTCGAGCCGACACCATCACGCGCCGCGTGCTCCATCTGCGACTACCGCATCGTCTGCCCAGCAGCCGAGATGTAGATCCGCGTCCAGCGGTGCAAGTGCGAAACATGAACACGGCCGACAGAGGCGTCCCGCCGGGCCTGGTCCCCTATGAGGACGCACCTCGCCACTCCTCGCCGATCAAACCGTAGAGTGCGGGGCGGCTCAACCTATGCCGGACCCTTCCGAGAACGATCTCACGCACGCCCAGCCGCTCGAGCAGGCATGGGTGCGTCCCGAAGAGAGGGTGGCGGGCAAAGCTGGAGGGCGTCGGCGGGTTCGGCTCGTTCAGCTCGGTGTCGTGGCCGTGTGCGTCGCAGTGGCTATCTTCGCGATCGCGACGAGCACCGGCACGTCTCCCAGCTCGCCACCGCGGTTCACGGGAGGCGAACTCGAGCAGGGGATCGACCGCCTCTTCGCCGGTATTCCCCAAAGCTCAAACACCCTGGGTCGGGCAACAGCGCCGGTCAGGCTCTTGTGGTTCGGCGACCTCGAGTGCCCCTATTGCAGGGAATTTGCCCTGGGTGCTCTCCCATCACTCATTCAGCGGTGGGTACGAAGTGGCGGGTTGGAGATCGAATATCTCTCGTTGAAGACTGCGACCCGCGAATCGCAGGTATTCCAGAGGCAAGAGGTGGCCGCGCTTGCGGCGGGCGTGCAGAACAGGATGTGGAACTTCCTCGAGACGTTCCTCCACGAGCAGGGAGAAGAGGGATCCGGCTATGTCACGGATAGTTTCCTCGATGCCATCGCCCGCCAGATCCCGGGAATGAACGAGGCGCTGTGGTCTGAGGACCGCCACGACCCGGCGCTCGCCGCGCGGGTGGCCTCAGGACTGCGCTTCGCTAGCAGGGCTGGATTCAGGGGCACTCCAGCATTCCTGATTGGCAGGCGTGGTCACGGCTTGGTAAGGCTTGCCCCGGGATCACTGATGGACCCCAAGGGGTTCAACTCGGCAATCGAATCCCTGTTGAACGCTGCGAAGGAGCCTGGGCAGCAGTACGTGCTCTATTCAGGCGATTGGTACGTGCCACGTACCTTCTCCGGCTGACTCCTCTTCACTGCCCGCGCTGGCGCAGAAACCGCTGGAATTCGCGCGCCAGGATGTCCCCCGAGGGGACGTCCTCGGGCGAGCCGGGACCCTCGCTGTCAACCGCCAGCTCCAGCCGTTCGACAAACGCCTGGATGTCGGGATCGCTCTGCACCGCCAGTCCCACCTGTCGCTCATAGTCAACGGCCGCCGACTCGAGCTCCGACATGTCTACCGAGACCCCGATCAGCACTTCCATCTTGCGCAGCAGCGCCAGCGCCGCCTTCGGGTTTGTTGCAGCGGCCACATAATGGGGCACCGCCGCCCACAGGCTCGCCGACGGAATGCCCGCATCAGCGCATGCCGTGTGCAGGACTCCAACGATCCCCGTCGGGCCCTCATACGCCGATGGCTGGATGCCCAGCCGCTCGAGCAGCGCTGCGTCAGAGGCGTGACCACTCATTGGGACCGGCCGCGTGTGCGGCACGTCTCCCAGCAGCGCGCCCAGCGTGACGACTACCTGAATCCCCAGAGCCTCCGCCAAATCGAGGATGTTGGCGACGAACGATCGCCACCGCATCGACGGCTCGACTCCCTGAACCAGCACCAGGTCGCGTGGCGCGCGCGGTGCCGATGCTTCGAAGATCTCGATCGTCGGCCAAGACACCTCGCGCTTGCCGCTGCCGTCGAAGCGGATGACAGGTCGGTTGGCCTGAAAGTCGAAGAAGTCCTCCGAGTCGATTCGCGCGAAGCGCCGCGCGTTCAACGTGGAGGCCAGGAAGGACACAGCGCTCGAGGCAGCATCGCCGGCGTCGTTCCACCCCTGAAATGCGCACACCATCGCAGGGGCCCTGAGGCCATCAGGACGGCGGTCCCAGATCAGGGGCTGCATCCGAACCACCGTACATCATGGGACCATGCCTTCCGCCACCCACGTTCCTCCCCTGGACGCACAGACCGTGGCCACGCTGCGACTCGACGAGGAGGTCGACGGCCTGTTTGCCTGCACGCGCAAGGAGCGCCAGATCTCACGATCGGGCAGCCCCTATCTCACGATCGGGCTACGCGACAGCACCGGCACGATCCTCGCTCGGGCCTTCCGCGACGCCGACCTGCTCGCCGGGCGCTTCGAGCGCGGTGAGCTCGTACACGTTCAGGGTCGCGTGGCGCGCTTCCGCGATGAGTTGCAGGTGGAGGTTCGGGCCATCGCCCGCGCCGAGGCCCAGGAGGTCGACCCCGGCCGTTTCCTCCCAACCGCCTATCGCGACCTGGACGAGCTCGAAGGCTTCCTCGAGCACCTCGCCCGCGAGGTCTACGACCCGGCGCTCAGGCAGCTGCTCGCAAGGCTCCTCGGCGACGCTGAGTTGCGTGGTGAAATCCGAAAGGCCCCCTGCTCGCCACCCCAGCAGCGCCCCGGCTCGCGCGCGCCCTCAGGACACCACGCCTACCTGGGCGGCCTGCTGGAGCACACCGTGGCCGTCGCCACGCTGGCCACCGAGCTGTGCACGCTGCATCCGCGCCTCGATCGCGACCTGCTCGTCAGCGCCGCCATAGTCCACGATCTCGGAAAGACGCGCGAGTTCACCTACGGCGCCGAGATCGAGCGCAGCCCCGAGGGCAGGATGCTCGGCCATGTCGAGCTCGGACTGCGCATCATCGCGACCCACCTGCCTACAACGCTCGACCCCGAGCGCCGCCTTGCCCTCGAGCACTGCGTGATCCTCCACCACGGCCCCGACACAGCCTCGGGGCAGAGCTTCTCCTCCCCCGAGGCGCTGGCCTTGTATCGCCTAAATGCCCTCGACGCCCAGGTCAAGGGCATGCTCGAGCACTGGCCGTCGGGCTCGACAACCTAAAACCTCCTCAATCCGTGTCAAGGCGGCGCTTGGCGCTGCCGATAGGAAACGGTGATGGGCGACAGCGCCACACCAACCGTTGATTCCGGCACCTCTGCTCTGGCTGACGACCGCCGGGAGAACCCCAGGCAGACTGCCGAGGGGCAGAACGGCCTGTACCCGCCGCGCAACCCCGGGCGCTCAACGCGCATGATCGGCGAAGTCGTCGTCGATCTCGGTCTCTCCGACCGCGAGACCGTCGAGGAGGCAGTGGCAGCCGCACGCGCCCAGGGACGCCCCACAGGGCTCGTGCTCGTCGAGCGCGGCATCCTGCGCCACGACCAGCTCGCGCGTGTCGTCGCCGAGCGCTTCGGTCTCGACTTCGTCGACCTCGCCGTCTACGACCTCGACATGGGTGCCGCCAACCTCATCAGCGCCGAGACCGCCAAGCGCTACCAGGCGCTGCCCGTCGGCTTCACCGAGGACGGCGCCGTGCTCGTGGCGATGGCCAACCCAACAAACGTCCTGACGATCGACGACGTCGGCATGATGACCGGCCGGCGCATCAGGCCCGCTGCCGCCTCCGTCGAGGACCTCAATCTGCTGCTCACCCGGCTCGTGCGCATGGACGAGTCGATCGAAGACATCGTTGAGGACGAGGACGACAAGGATGCCGAACAGAACCTCCTCCTCGATGACACCGACGACGGCGCGCCCATCATCAAGCTCGTGCATTCGATCGTCGCCCAGGCCGTCCAGCAGGGTGCTTCCGACATCCACGTCAACCCCGAAGAGGGCGACACCCACGTGATGTTCCGCGTCGACGGCGTGCTTGCGCCGGCCGCCACCATCAAACGCAAGATGGCTTCCGCCGTCGTCTCTCGCCTGAAGATCATGGCCGACCTCGACATCTCCGAGAAGCGCGTGCCCCAGGACGGGCGCTTCGCCCTCACCGTCGACGGTCGTCGCGTCGACATCCGCGTCGTCACCCTCCCGCTTGTCTATGGCGAGGGTGTCGTCATGCGCATCCTCGACGGGGGCGTCGTCGTCAACGATCTCGAGTCCCTCGGCATGCAGCCTGAGGAGCAGGAGCGCTTCACCCGCGCCATCAACCGTCCCAACGGTGCTGTGCTCGTCACCGGGCCCACCGGCTCCGGCAAGTCCACCACCCTCTACACAGCCCTCAACGCCCTTAACGACGGCGATCGCAGCATCCTCACCATCGAGGATCCCGTCGAGCAGAGGATCGCCGGCATCAAGCAGATGCAGATCGCCACCAAGGCCGGCGTCACCTTCGAGGTCGGCCTGCGCTCCATGTTGCGCGCTGACCCCGACGTGATCATGGTTGGAGAGATCCGCGATCGCCAGACCGCCCACATCGCCGTCGAGGCCGCCCTCACCGGACACCTCGTCCTCTCCACCCTGCACACCCGGGACGCGCCCAGCGCGCTGGGACGACTGATCGACATGGGCATTGAGCCCTTCCTCGTCTCCTCCGCTGTCGACTGCATCGTCGCCCAGCGGCTCGTGCGCATGCTCTGCCCTCACTGCAAGCGTCCCCAGAAGATTCCCGAGTCCGTGCTCGCCGAGCATGGACTCACCGGCGCCGAGCCCTTCGAGCCCGTTGGCTGCTCGCGCTGCTCCGGCACCGGATACAGGGGCCGCGTCGGTCTCTACGAGGTCATGTCCGTCAGCGAGCCCATCCGCGCGCTCATTCTCGAGCGCGCCTCAGTCGATCAGATGGTCGCCGTCGCCGAAGCTGAAGGCATGCGCCGGCTCAGGGACGATGGCATGCACAAGGTTCGCGACGGGCTTACTTCGGTCGCCGAGATCGAGCGTATGACCAGCAGCATGCTTTAGGGGGGAGCGCACCGCCGAAGCGGCGCCGTGCAAAAGACCCACGACGCGCGCTTCGGCAGCCGGCGGAGCTACTTCCTGTGGGCGCTCTTCTTGGCAGCGGCCTTCTTGCTGCTCTTCTTCTTGGTGGATTTCTTCTTGTGTGTAACTACCGGCGTCTTCGGTTCCAGACGCGTGGAGCCCGAGTAGGCGTCCGCGGGGCAGCCTTTGGGGCGGCCGAGATCAAACGGACCAGAGATCGCCTGCGTGACTACGCCCTTTTCGAGGTACGCGTAGGTGACCGTCAGCAGCGGGTCCACGCGCGGCTCGGCGCACAGCTTGGTGCCGATCGCGAACTGGGCGGAGATCGTCTCATAGCCGGCCTTGGCGGCGCCGACGCAGTTGAGCGCGATGCCCGGCACTTCGCCCGAGCACGAGAACGTGTCGCTCAGTGCTGTCCCGGCGGGGATCGAGCTGACGAGCGGCGGGCTCTGGATCCCCGTCAATGGGATCTGTGCCTGGATCTGGTAGCCGGTGATCGGCCCGTTGCAGTAGAACGAGTACTTCACCTGCTGTTCTTCACTGCCTTCTTCGGGCGTTCCGGCGGCGATGCTGCCGAGGCAGTTGTAGTTGTTGGGGTTGGATTCTTCTGCGTGGCTCAGAGCCGGCGTCGCGAATAGCAGGGCGAGGCAGCCCACTATTGCGGCTAGCCACAGAGTGGCTTTACGGTGGGCTGGATGAGATGCGTGCAACGGGGGTCTCCGTTTCGTTTTGTTGATGGATCTTCCTCAGTGCAGGAGCTTTTCGAGGCTCTGCCTGGGTGAAGTTGGGTTGAACGTCGTCGTCGAGCGCGCGCCGGCGTGGACGAACGGCGACATCAGCGCCACGCCCGCAGGCGGCTGGTAGGTGAGAGTTGCGCTCGATGTGCCCGCCGGCAGGCCCGCCTGCGTGGGTACGGCGACCGTGGCGAACGTCACCACGATCAGGCCGTGTTCGCGGTAGGCCGGCGTAGTAGTGATCGTGGCCAGCGTGGCCTTCAGGAATTCGTCGGCAGCCGTCAGCTCGCCCGGCGTTCCCGGCGCGCACGCCGTCCCCGCCGCCCCTTCCGGGCACGGTGGCTGGACGATCGAGTGGAGCAGCGGGGGCGTTGAGCCGGCTGCGGGGGGTTCAGCCAGGGCGGCCTCGCCGGCGAAGGCGCTCGCGCTGAGCGCCGACCAGCCGCTCAGCAGCGTGGCCGCCGGAAGCAGCTGTCCGGTTATGTACGGGGCGGCTGTCGGTTGGGCGACGGCTTCGGCGAACGTCGTCCCCGCCAGCTCGATCAGCCAGACATTAGTTACCGCCGGTAGCGTCGCCTTGTGTTTTTCGCCCGATGTATTCGGCGTCGAGGCGGTTTCTTTGCTTGAGGTCTGCGTAGGGGTCGGAGTGCTGCTAGCCGGCGCGGCCGTCGTCGTTGTCGGGGCGGGCGTTGTCTGCGGGACGATCGCCGGCGGGGAGACCGCGGGCGTCGTCGTCGTGGGGGTCGTGGCTTTGCTCTGGCTCGCGATCGCCGACAGCAGCAACGGCAGGCGCTGCGCCACGCTACTTGCCGCGTCTCCCGCGAACGACGTAGCCGGGGCTGGGCCGATCGCGGCTCCCACCGCCACGCCCACAGCCAGCATCACCGCAGCCAGTACCGCCGTCACGTGCATCGACGGCAGGCGCGAGGGCCGCGGCTCGGGGTCGCTCGAGGGGGGTGGGCTGTTGGAGACGTCGCTCATGTTTGGCGGTGCAACCTGGAGGGCAGTTCTCCACAAACCACCCTATCTGGATCGAATCTATCGGGATTATGATAAGTTCGTCGCTCGGTGATGTCAAACAGATGTCAAACAGACGTCAAAACAGAAACGGAGCTCTTGACAAAATGACTCGCATCCGCCGTCTCTCCGCTGCCGTGATGGTGGCCGGGGTGCTCGGGGTCGCGGCGCCTGCGGCCGCATCCGCGCTGACCACGATTTCGATCAGCGGAGCCACAGCGTCCTATCCGATGGTGTCTCTGCTTGCACAGAAGTACGTGAAAGTGCACCCCCACAAAGTCAAGTTCAAGATCGCGCAGGGTGGAGCTCAGATCGGCGTCAACGACGTCGCCGCCGGGCGCGTGACGATCGGCGACGTGTCGCGCGATCCCGAAAAGAAAGACCCCGCAGGACTCGTCTTCTACCCGGTTGCCAAGTACGCGATCTGCGTGATCACGAACAAAGCCAACACGTTGTCCAACCTCACCTCAGCTCAGCTGATCTCGATCTTCACGGGCAAGACGCGCGCCTGGAGTGGAGTCGCCGGCGCCACCGCCAGCGGCACGATCGACCTCATCAGCCGTACCTCTGTGGCCGGCGTGCTCACCAACTTCCAGACGCTACTTCTGGAAGGCAAGAAAGTGCCTGAGCCGCTCGCCACCGAAGAGCCGTCTGAGGGACTGCTCCGCCAGCAGGTCGAAAACGACCCCAACTCAATTGGGTTCGTGTCCAACTACCAGTCGGACAAGGGCGGCGTCAACGTCGTCGGCCTCAACGGAGTGCCCTGCAACAAGTCGACCGCCGTCTCCGGGCAGTACTCCGGCATCGCGCGGTTCTACGAGGTGACCAAGGGCAAGGCGACCGGCGCGGCCTCCGCGTTCATCGGCTGGATCGAGAAGTCGGCTGCCGCCAAGAAGATCATCTCGACGCAGTGGATTCCGATCGAAGGCTGAGTCGGTGTCGCAGTACCGCAATCGATGGCTGAGCCGGTGCTGAAGCGCCTGCGCAGTCCATGGCCAGACCACCGCGCCGAGCGTACGCTCGGCGCGGTGTCGCTGTTGGTCAGCGTGGTGGTCATCGTGATGATCGTCTTCGTCGCGATCCACGCGTGGCCGACCTTTCAGCACAACGGACTGAGCTGGCTCGGCTCGGGCGGGAGCCTCTCCAGCCAGATATCCACAATGGGCGCCGCGAGCGCCCACCCGCCGGCGTCGGTCTATCACCTAAACGCATGGCCGCTCGTCTATGGCACGCTGCTCGCCACAAGCGTCGCCGTCGTGCTCGGGCTGGCCGTTGCAGTGTTCTCATCGATCTTCATCGTCGAGCTCGCCCCTGCGAGGCTGCGCCGGATCGCGATACCCGTCATCCGTCTGCTCGCCTCAGTGCCCTCGGTCATCTACGGGCTGATCGGGGTGTTGGTGCTGGTGCCGTTCGTCGGCAACCATCTGATCACGAGTAGCGAGAAGGCATCGGTGCAGAACGTCGTGCAGCTGACGGGCGCCGGGCTCGTCGTGACGGTGGTGATCCTTACGGTGATGATCACACCGATCATGATCGCGCTCATATGCGAGGCGCTAGTGTCGGTGCCGAACTCCTGGCGC
>JASLDD010000089.1 GCA_030151725.1 Solirubrobacteraceae bacterium | reverse complement strand
ACCAAGCTCCCCACCGTCAGTCTCACGCCCGCGTACAAGTACGCCGAATACACGATCTCGATCCTCAACCGCGCACCTGACCCGGCGGGGGCGGCGGCGCTTGTGCGTTACCTGCTGAATACCGAGCGCACCTACACGTTGAAGAAGAACGGCCTGCACCCCATGAAGCCGCGCTTCGCGGGCAGCCGCACGGCAGTCCCGGCGTCGCTTCGGAAGCTGGTGGGCAGCCACTGAGGGCGCTTCGCAACACGGCCGGCAGCCCGCTGCCGTGGCTCGGCGGCCTGCTGGCGCTCTACCTGCTGGCGCCGATCGTCGCGTTCCTGGTGCGCCTCGGGGGAGGCACGTCCTCGACCCCAGGCCTGGGGTCGGCGCTGACGATCTCGCTGTACACAGCGACTATCTCGGCCGCGATCATCACGCTGCTCGGGGTGCCGCTGGCCTATCTGCTCGCGCGCGGCCACGGCGCCATCGCGCGCGTGGGGACGGCACTCGTGGCGCTGCCGCTCGCGTTGCCGCCTCTGATGAGCGGCCTGCTCCTGCTCTACGTGGTCGGCCCCTACACCACCGGCGGCCGACTGTTTGGAGGAGACCTCACCGACACCCGCATCGGCGTGGTGCTCGCGCAGACGTTCGTGGCGGCGCCCTTTCTGGTGATCACCGCACGCGCGGCATTTGCGAGCGTGGATCCCGCGCTAGAAGACGTGGCAGCGTGCCTCGGCCACGGACGCTTGGCCCGCTTTCGCCGCGTCGCCATCCCCGCGGCACTGCCCGGCATCGCCGCCGGGATGCTGCTTGCATGGCTGCGCGCCTTCGGCGAGTTCGGCGCGACGGTGATCCTCGCCTACCACCCCTACACATTGCCGGTCTTCACCTACGTGCAGTTCGACGCCACCGGGCTACCCGCCACGATGCTCCCGATCGCCGCATCGCTGGCCGCAGCCATGGCGATCCTGCTGCTCGTCCAGCTTCCCGCTCCGCGCCCCCGCCGCCGGAGCCACACCACTGCACCCGCCGCACCGCCATCTGCCGCAGACGATCGGCCGGCGCTCCTCGACTTCGCCGTCGTCAAGCACTTCAGCGACTTCTCCCTGCAGGTGTCCCACCGCGCGCAGAGCGCACACGTCGCGCTGCTAGGCGCCTCGGGCGCAGGAAAGACGCTCACCCTGCGTCTCATCGCGGGGCTCACAAGCAACGAGCACGGCCACGCCGACGCAGGCGACAGGGCACTTGCCGGGCTGCCGTCAGAGCAACGAGGCATCGGCTACGTGCCCCAGCAGGCAGCGCTGCTACCAAGGCGAACGGTCTGGCAGCAGGTCACCTTCGGCACCCGCGCAAGCCCCGCTTCCGCCGCCTGGTGGATCGAGCGGCTTGGACTGCAGGGCCTCGAGGACCGCTACCCCGAGGAGCTATCTGGCGGTCAGCAGAAGCGGGTCTCCGTCGCCCGGGCACTCGCCAACCAGCCACGTGTGCTGCTGCTAGATGAGCCGTTCACCGGCCTCGACACACCCGTGCGCCAGCAGATGGCCAGAGAGCTGCGACGCATCCAAAGAGATGGCGCGATCAGCACGGTCATCGTGACCCACGATCCCGAAGAGGCCGCCATCCTGGCCGAGGAGATCATCGTGATCGGGCGTGGTCGCGTGCTGCAGGCCGGGAGCCGTCAAGCGGTCTTTGCGGCACCCGGATCTCCCGCGGTTGCGGCGCTGCTCGGCATCGCGAACGCTCATCGCGGCACGGTGCTGGACGCCGCACGGCTCGTGTGCGAAGACGTCGAGATCCACGTCGCAGCGAGTCATATGGCGGCTGGAGCATCTGTTGCGTGGTCTGTGCGACCCGAGCGAATCCTCGCCACGCCCGGCGGGCGCTACCACGCGCGCGTCCTCGACCAGATCGACCTCGGACACACGCTGGAGCTGACAATCGCGCTCGGGGAGACGCTGCAGCTCGCCATGCGCACGAGCCATCTGCAGATCGGGACCGGCAGCGTCCTGCAAGTGGACGTGGACCCCCGCGACATATCCGTGTGGGCTGTGTCTGACAAGCCCGCTGTGCGCGGCAGCACGGCTGATACGGTCTGACTCGTGCCCAGGCAGCGAGCTCCAGACCTGTCGCTGGGAGAGGCGGCAAGCGCTCTCGGAGTCAGCGTCGACACTCTTCGCCGCTGGGATCGGGCGGGCAAGCTCGAGACCAACCGCGACGAGCACAACCGCCGGCGGGTACCCGCCGCGGAGGTCGAACGTCTCTCCCAACGCCCACCGCGCCACCGCACCGGCAGCGGCGGCTCGGCGCGCAACCGCTTCGCCGGGATCATTCGCTCGGTGGAGGTCGACGGGGTGATGGCGCTCGTGGAGATCGAGGCGGGCCCGTTTCAGGTGACAGCCGCCATTACCCGCGACTCGGTCGAAGAGCTGGCCCTTGCCCCCGGAGTTCAGGCGACTGCAATCGTCAAGGCGACGTCTGTGATGGTCGAGCGCAGCAAGGACTAGCGGCCTCACCCACGCCGGCGTGCGTAGAGGCACTGCCGCTACGTAGTTCTCCCTGACTCCAAACAGGGCTTTACTCGGCTGACCGGGGGCCGTGGCGGCCTTAGTCTGGCTGTATGACTACTCAAGGCTCGCCATCCACCAAGTTCCGCGTGAGCATCGTGGGAGGCGGCGTCGCCGCAATCGAGGCCGCGCTCGTGCTCTCCGATCTCGCCGCCAAGCAGACCGACATCACAGTGATCGCCCCCAACGATGAGCTCGTCTATCGCCCGATGACGGTCACCGAGCCATTCGCCTTCGACGGGGCGCGTCATTACAAACTGGCGCCGATCGTCGCCGACGCCGGCGCACGGCTGCTGGTCGACGAGCTCGACTGGATTGAGCCCCAGAAGAACACGCTGCACACCAAGGGCGGGGAGACGATCGAGTACGACGCGCTGATCCTCGCCATGGGCGCCCGTCCGGGGCCCCGCTACAGGCACGCCACGACGATCGACGACCGTCGCATGGACGAGCAGCTCCACGGGCTGATCCAGGACATCGAGGGCGGCTACATCAAGAGCATGGCGTTCGTCGCGCCGGGGCGCATGCCCTGGCCGCTTCCGCTGTATGAGCTCGCGCTGATGACTGCCGGCCGCGCATATGACACGCAGGTCGAGCTGTCCACCACTGTGATCACCCCCGAGGACGCCCCGCTGGCGATCTTCGGCCAGACCGCGAGCCAAGCCGTCGCTGAGATGCTCTCGCACGCAAATATCAAGACGATCACCTCCGCCTACGCCGAGATCCCCGAGAAGGGCGTGGTCGTGATCAACCCCGGCGACAGGCACGTGCACGTGGATCGCGTGGTGGCGCTGCCCGAGCTCGGCGGCCCGGAAGTGCGCGGGATCCCACTCGGCGAGCATGGCTTCATCCGTGTCGATCAGCACGGGCGCATGCGTGACCTCCAGTGCCCGATCTTCGCCGCTGGTGACGCGATCGACTTCCCCATCAAGCAGGGTGGCCTGGGCTGCCAGCAGGCCGACGCCGCCGCGGAATCGGTCGCGGCGCTGGCCGGCGCGCCGGTCACGCCCGAGCCGTTCCATCCCAAAATGCACGCAAAGCTCTTGACTTACGGTGAGCCGCTTTACCTCAGCGCGCAGATCACCGGCGGGCATGGCTTCAGCTCAGAAGTCAGCACGACATCCACGTGGTCGCCGCCCAGCAAGATCGCCGCCCGCTATCTGGCGCCCTACCTCGACAAGCTCGATCGCGATGCCGACCAGGCAGCCCGCGAAGGACGCGAGCCCTCGACGGGAGCGATCCCGGCCGCGGCGGCACGGACATGAACGCGCTGCAGACTCAACGCCCCCTGGCGTGTCGTGGTCACTATGACCGCTCGCCGGTACCGGTGATCGCGGTGCCGCTCGCGCGCTAGCCGTCTGCGTTGACGCGCTCGAGGAGCTCCGCGAGCACGCGGTCGCCGTCGGCGTTGTCCACCTGACACGTCCCTGCGGCGTCGTGCCCGCCGCCGCCGTAGGAGAGCATCAACGCTCCCACGTTGGTCCGGCTCGTGCGGTTGATGATCGACTTGCCCATTGCGAGCACCGTGTTCTGCTTCTTCAGTCCCCAGAGGACGTGTATGGACAGGTTGCACTGCGGATAGAGGGCGTAGACCATGAAGCGGTTGGTCGGGTGGATGACCTCGTCGTCGCGCAGGTCGATGACGACGGCGTTGCCGTGGACGGTGGACTTCTCGAGCAGTTGCGCCTGGGCAGCGGCGGCGTGCTCGCGGTAGAGCGCGACCCGCTCCACGACGTCCGGCAACATGAGGATCTCCTCGACGCCCACCTGCAAACACGCGTCGACGAGCATCATCATCAGCTGGTAGTTGGAGATGCGAAAGTCGCGGAAGCGACCGAGTCCTGTGCGCGGGTCCATCAGGAAGCTGAGCAGGATCCAGCCGGTCGGCTCCTTGATCTCCTCCGGCGAGAACATCGCGCTGTCAGCCTTGTCGACGGCCTCCATCAGCTCGTCGGGCACCTGCGGGAAGCGCTCGGCTCCGCCGTAGTAGTCGTAGACGACCCGTGCAGCGGACTGCGCGTGCGGAAGGATGACGTGGTTCTCGGGGCTGCCCTTCAGGCGCAGCGTCTCGCTCTCGTGATGGTCGAAGGCCAAGCGCACGCCGGGCACGTAGGGAAGGTTAGTCGTGATGTCGCGATCGGTGATCTCGACCAGGCCGTCCTGCACGTCCTTGGGGTGCACGAACTTGATCTCGTCGACCATCCCAAGCTCTTTCAGCAGCGCAGCGCACACCAGCCCGTCAAAGTCGCTGCGGGTGACAAGGCGGCACTGCTCGGCGGTGGGTGTGGCCATCGGGTCGGGCTCCTCTCAAGACGTTTGCCATCTAGATCGGCAGCCGGGGCGAGATTCTTGAAGCGCAGAGACATCATCTATCCGCCCGGCACCACGCTAGGACACCGTGAGCTACCACTTGCCAATCGGTGTCGGCTGTAGCGTCCCAGCCGTCGCGCCAGTGCTAGGCACGCCCGGTCGTACGACGGGGTGTCTGACAGCGCGGTCATCGCCTCAGAGCCTGGCGTTCACGTTAGGCTCTGAGGTCAACAATGACCGTACGAACTAGTGGTATCCGCCAGCCGAACCTTTGGGCGAGCGTCGTCAGCGACGAGGCGTTGGTGTTGCGCGACTGGTTGCTGGCTCTCGGTTTTACCGAGGATCTGATGATCCCCGGAGACCAGGAGGGCCGCGTCCACCACTGTCAACTGGACTGGCCTGAGGGCGGTCGCGTGTTGCTCTCTAGCACCGGCGAGCGGAGCACACCCTGTCGGCCGGGGACCAGCTCGCTGCATGTCGTGACCTCTGATCCTGACGCTGTGATGGAGCGAGCGCTCATGGTCGGCGCCACCGTCGTGCACCCCCTCGTGGACCAAACCGACTATCCATCGCGCGACTTCACCGTGGCAGACCCCGACGGCAACCACTGGACCTTCGCGACGTTCGCCGGGTAACGAAAGCCTCGCAAATAAGGGCAGGCGCGACAGGGTGTGGCAGTTGAGCGCATCGTTGGCGGCTAGGCGTCTTTGGAGGGGGATGAATTGGCGTGCGGGGCTCCGTTGGAAGGCGATGAAGAAGAGTCCGGCGTCGAGCTGGCCGCTCCCTGGTTCGATTGCTTCGCTGTAGGAGTGGCCGCGCCTGAGGATGCGCTGTCCGCCGTTGGTTTGAGGGCTCGCGAGACGGATGTGAGCGTTGGCTGGGATGACCGGTTCGCCGCTGGCGCTGTGCGCTTGAAGGTTGACCGGGTCGTACTCGCTTTGGCTTCCGAGCGGAGCTCCGCTGAGCTTGCGCGACCGATCACGCGCTGCTGTCCGTCGAGGGAGGTGTGATCCCAGACATCCGGGAGGATCTTGATGCGCCGCGTGATCAGGTAGGTGCCGCCGGCCATCCACGGGGCCCCGTCGCTTGGATCGGTCCAGACGAAGTCGTTCATGGCCTCGGCGTCCTCGGCGCGGATGTTGTCGGTTCCGTCCTTGAACCCGATAAGGCTCCTCGGGGTGCTCTGCTCGCGGCTAGTACTTGACGTGCGCCCGAACCCCTGTTGGGTCCAGCGCAGAGTCGCGGCACTACTCGCAAGCCCAGCCAAAACATGAAGCCTGGAGGGGCTCAAGCCGACCGCCTCGCCAGTCTCCAGCGGCGGCTGACCTGGCTCGCCAGGGAGAGACTGATAGGGCTCGCTCGCAGTCAGCCGCGCAGCAGCAGCGGTCCACAGCTCAAGAACATCACGCAGCCATCCACCGCTGCGCTCGGCGAAATAAAGATATTCCTGAGACGGCGTCGCAATCCCAGCCCGGTGAGCCCCATAAAACGGAACCACCTCCCCACCGCCCTGCACGCGCCGCGACCCCGCCAAAACGTGATCCAGCTCAGCCCCGAACCCAAAACCGCCGCGCCCGCAATTGGTCAGCCATATCGAGGGAGGCAGCAACCCAGCGTGGGGACCCGTCAGACGGATCGCCTCGGCGCTGGAAGGGGAGCAACATCGAGGTGATCGTCCGTCGACGGGACTCGGATGCGTGGCTGTCGCTTCGGGGGTGGGCTGGGCGCAGACGACGGTTCGGGCTTTGGGCCTGTCCTCGCCGTTCGGCCCCACGTCATCTCCAACCGCATCTCGACTCCTTAAGGCGATCCGACGATCAATCCCTCGATATGGCGTTCCGTCTCCCTATGAGCCGCGCGCGCGTCCGCAAGACCTTGTAACGCCGTGCGTCGTGCAGCGCCCATGGCGCGCTGATCGTCGTCACTCAGCGACGGGATACCTATTTCCAAGAGGTTCTCGACGTAGAGCCTCTGCTTTACCCCGCCTGAACGGTGCAGGCGAATTAGCTGAACAAAGAACTTAGTTGCGAGCAGTGCGGCGATGAAGTCCGCGTCAACGTCCGGCAAGACTCGCCATATCTGATACTCCGGGCTCGTGATCGCATCGGCTGGAACGTCGGATGGCACTTGCCCGAGCGATCCGACAGATGAGCGAGTCGGATTATGGAAGAACCAGCCTGGGGCAATGTGCTTATAGGCAGCATTGAACTCGCTACCAAGCTGCCTGTGACTAAAGAAGACGCCGACTTCATTACTGACGCCGTACACAGGCCATTCGTGGTCTGGCGCCTCGGCGGGACGCACAAGCTCCGTGGCATCCTCAGCTAGTTCGTGCAGGAACGTCAGATCTTGCTGGCTTCGCCGATAGAACTCTGCCTTCGGGTGCGGCACATCCCACCGCGACAGGTCGGACCGCAGCACCCCGAGACTCGTGGCCCTCAACACACCGAGCGCGACGGGGTCGCACCCGGATTCAAGGAGGTTATTGAGGTTTCGCTCAACGCCCTGAAGCTCGGCCTCGGCGGCTCGCACTTGGTCATAAGTCTTTCGCCACTCGGCGACGATCCTCTTCTGCTCCTTCGGGTCCGGGAGTGGAACCCGTGTTGTCTCGAGCTGCTCGGGGTTAATCCGCTTGCGCCCGCTCGCCCCACTTGCTTTGCTCGCGAGCTCGTCGCGGAAGCGAGACGTTCGGAATAGAAGGGCCACGTACTCCGGGACCGCCACCGCTGTGTCGATCTCGTAAACAGGGAACTCACTCGTTACCGCCGCGTTCTTGAACTCGTCGGGAACTACACCGATAGCGCCGTGCCGGACATCGATCTTTGAATAGACAACGTCCTTCGGGTGAGCCAGGAACAGCTTCCCCTCGACGCTGTCAATATCGACGTCCCGTCTCTCAATCTCGCCTGCGAAGCTCAGCGAGATCATCGCGGTCCCGTTTGGCGGTGACAGCTTCTCCAGCTGCTCTTTTCGCCGGATCAGCGCGTCTGCTAGCGGTTTGAGCTCGTCGTCTGGGCGATTCCAGCCGAGGGTTCGGTACGAGCCGACGCTCCACAGCCCGAGATCGTGGTAGGCGACACCGAATGCTGGTCGGGCAGTCGCGGTCACTCGAACTTGAGCATGAAAGGCTGGGGATCCGCCCGGAACTCTTCGTAGAGCTCCAAGCAGGTCTTGTCAACATCCGGCGGCATTCGCTCGTTCGGGTACAGCTCGTTGAGATCGTGGGCGCCGGTGGGCGTGATGCCAACATGGGTAGCGTCGTACATAAACACCGGATAGTCGAAGCGAGCCTTTAGCTCCCTCTTCAGCCGGTCTGCCACCTTGTCGTCTACCTCACGGGCAAGCGCGCGTCGCTGCTTCTGGATTTCCGTTCGTTGGTCGCGGTTTTTCTCCCGCTTAGCATTCTCAACTGCGTCGTCAAGTGCTTGGATCTCCTCTGTCAGCTCTTGCTTCCAGTCAGCAATGGCCTTTTCCGCTTCCGCGCTCGCTTCGTTGTACCGATCTTGATCGGCCGCGTCGAACTTCTTTAGGAACAACAGCGACGCCTTCACGCTCGCCTTGGCTGATCTGAATGTGCCCTCCGGAAGGCTGACCACGGCACGAATGTATGCCCGCTGTTCGACGAAGTCACGTACGTACTCAAGACTGGAGTTGTTGAAGACACCCTCGGGTAGCACGATTGCCATGCGCCCACCAGGATGGAGTAGATCCAGGCAGCGCTCGATGAACAGAAGCTCCGTTTTTATCGCGCCACCGCGTGGCAACGAAAACAGACTCGTGACGGGCCGTCCG
>JASLDD010000294.1 GCA_030151725.1 Solirubrobacteraceae bacterium | reverse complement strand
GCTCGTCGGCTCGAAGATCATCGGCCAGAGCTTCAAGTCACCGGTCATCGGCAAGAACGGCAAGCCGAAGGAAGACGAAGAAGAAATCCTCACCGAAGCGAACCCGCGCTACTTCCAGTCGCGTCCCTCTGCCACCGAAGGCGGGGCCTACAACGCTGCGGCGAGCACCTTCTCCAACCGCGGCCCCAATGACAAGGCGACCGAGGAAGCCGACGCGGAAAACCTGAAGGAATACCTCGAACTCAACAAGCCCTATGACGCCGGCTTGACTGCCGCACGGGTCCCTGTGGATGCGGTGAACACGTCGGCCTCGAACCTCGACCCCGAAATCTCGCAGGCCAACGCTTGGATCCAGGCGCACCGAATCGCCGCCAAGCGAGCGCTGTCGCTGACGGTGGTCGATGGGCTCATCTCCAAGTACACAAGTGGGCGCGGGCTCGGCTTCTCCGGTGAACCCGGGGTGAACGTGCTCGAGCTCAACCTCGCACTCGACCGTCTCACAGGAGCACACTGATGTCTGCACAGATGCCGGCCACCCATGAGCGCCAGGCGATCTCGCTGTTCCAGCGCGAGATCGTCGCCCGTGCCCTGATCGACAGCTTCAAGAAGCTCGACCCGCGCATCCAGGTTCGCAACCCGGTGATGTTCGTGGTGGAGATCGGCTCGGTCATCACGACCGTCACATGGCTGATCCAGGTCTTCGGCGGCAAGCCCCTCGGTGGAGGCTCGGACCCCGCCTGGTTCACGTTTGTGATCTCGCTTTGGCTGTGGCTCACGGTTGTGTTCGCGAATATGGCCGAGGCGTTTGCCGAGGGGCGTGGGCGCGCTCAGGCCGACACGCTGCGCGCGATGCGAAAGGAGACCGTCGCGAAGCTGCGCGACGGCACGAGGAAGGCGGCTTCCGAGCTCAGGCGCGGCGATGTCGTGGTGGTGACGGCTGGAGAGCTGATCCCCGGCGACGGCACCGTGATCGAGGGCATTGCGACGGTCGACGAGTCGGCGATAACCGGCGAGTCGGCGCCTGTGATCCGTGAGTCGGGGGGTGACCGTAGCGCCGTGACGGGCGGCACGCGCGTGACCTCTGATGAGATCGTCGTGGAAATCACCCAGGAACCAGGCAAATCGTTCCTCGACCGCATGATCGCCCTCGTGGAGGGCGCGGCGCGGCGCAAGACGCCGAACGAGATCGCGCTCAACATCCTGCTGGCTGCGCTCACGCTGATCTTCATGATCGTCGTGGTCACACTGCGACCGTTTGGGCTGTTCGCCGGCACGTCGATCTCCGAGACGACGCTGATCGCGCTGCTCGTGGCCCTCATCCCAACGACGATCGGTGCGCTGCTCAGCGCGATTGGGATCGCCGGCATGGACCGCCTCGTGCGTCGCAACGTGCTTGCGCTCTCCGGCCGCGCCGTTGAGGCATCTGGCGACGTGGATGTGCTGCTGCTCGACAAGACCGGCACGATCACGATTGGCAACCGCCTTGCCTCGGAGTTCGTGCCGATGCCGGGGGTGCCCGAGTCAGAGCTCGCAGAGGTCGCGCAGCTCGCCTCGCTCGCCGATGAGACGCCCGAGGGCCGCTCGATCGTGGTGCCCGCCAAGCAGTACGGCATCCGCGAGCACGATATGTCCACGCTGCACGCCGAGTTCGTGCCCTTCACAGCGCAGACGCGGATGAGCGGCGTGAACATCGACGGCCAACAGCTGCGCAAGGGCGCGGGCGACTCGATCATCGAGCTCGTCTTGCGCGAAGGTGGCTCCCCGCCACCAGAGCTGCAGGCCGAGCTCGACCGCATCGGCAACGAGGGCGGGACACCTCTGGCCGTGGCGCGCGACAGCCAGGTGCTCGGCGTGGTCTACCTCAAGGACACGATCAAGGAGGGCATGAAGGCACGCTTCGACCAGCTGCGGGCGATGGGCATCAAGACAGTGATGGTCACCGGCGACAACCGTCTTACCGCCGCCAAGATCGCCCAGGAGTCAGGCGTCGATGACTTCCTCGCGGAAGCCACCCCCGAGCGCAAGCTCGCGTTGATCCGCGAGCAGCAGGAAGACGGGCGCCTCGTGGCGATGACCGGCGATGGCACCAACGACGCGCCTGCGCTTGCTCAGGCCGACGTAGGCGTCGCGATGAACACAGGCACCCAGGCAGCGCGCGAGGCGGGGAACATGGTCGACCTCGACTCCAACCCCACGAAGCTCATCGAGATAGTCGAGGTCGGCAAGCAGCTGCTGATCACGCGGGGAGCACTCACGACGTTCTCGATCGCCAACGACATCGCCAAGTACTTCGCGATCCTGCCCGCCGTCTTCATCTCGACATACGCCGTCGGCGGTGTGGGCGCCAAGGGGCCGCTGCACGTCCTCAACATCATGGGCCTCGGCAGCCCCCGCTCGGCGATCGTCTCGGCGATCATCTTCAATGCGATCGTCATCCCGCTGCTTATCCCGCTGTCGCTGAAGGGTGTGCGCTACCGGCCGATCGGAGCCAGCGCGCTGCTCAGGCGAAACCTCCTGATCTATGGCCTCGGGGGAATCATCGCGCCGTTCGTGGGCATCAAGTTGATCGATCTGATCGTCCACAACCTGCTCGGGGGATGAGCGGTCCCTAACAGGCGCGATCGAGGCCCTGGCGTCCATGGACACATCCCGCAGCGAGGTCCACGGTCGCCTAAAGGTCTTCCTCGGGATGGCCGCCGGGGTGGGCAAGACCTACCGCATGTTGCTCGAGGGCCACGCAGAGCAGGAGGCGGGTCGTGATGTGGCGATCGGCCTGCTCGAGACCCACGGCCGCGCTGAGACAGCCAGGCTCGGCGACGGCCTGCCGCTTGTTCCGCGTCGCAGCGTCAACTACCGCGGAACGGTGCTGGAGGAGATGAACGTGGAGGCAATCGTCGCTCGTGGCCCCGAGCTCTGCCTGATCGATGAGCTCGCCCACACCAACGCTCCCGGCAGCGAGCACGCAAAGCGCTACGAAGACGTCGAGCAGGTACTGGCCGCGGGAATCGACGTGCTCTCGACGCTCAACGTGCAGCATCTCGAGTCGCTCAACGACCACGTCACCGAGCTGAGCGGCATCCGTGTGCGCGAGACGATCCCCGACGCGATACTGGGTCGCGCGGATGAGGTCGTGCTGATCGATCTCACTCCTGAGGCTCTGCTCGAGCGCCTGCGCGCCGGCAAGATCTACCCACTTGAGCGCATCGATGCCGCGCTCAACAACTTCTTCCGCATCGAGAACCTTGCCGCCCTGCGCGAGGTGGCGCTGCGCCAGGTGGCCGAGGAGGTGGGCGCCAAGCGTCTGACAACCGAGCTCGTTGGCTCGCGCGAGGAGAGCCTTGGGGCCGACGCCCCGCAGGCCGTAGGCGAGCGCCTGCTGGCGCTCGTGCAACCCGAGCCGCGGGCCCAGCGGCTCGTGCGCCGTGCCTGGCGCTCGGCACAGCGTCTTGGCGCCGAGCTCGACCTGCTGTGGATCCAGGCGCCGGGGCAGATGCTCTCCGAGGATGGGCAGCGCTCGCTCGCCGCTCTGCGCCAGCTCGCCTCGGTGCTTGGAGCGAAATTGCTCGAGGAGGAGTCAGACGATCTGGCTGCAGCAGTGGTCGAGGTGGCCCTGCGCCGCGGCAGCACCTACATCCTGCTCGGCCACTCGCGCCCCGCTCGCGGGTTTGCACGACTGCGAACGCCGCTTCCCCAGCGTCTGATGATGAGCCTTCCCGGGGTCGACGTGCGCATCGTCGCCGATCGCACCAGACGCTCCAATGGCGGGCAGCGATGAGCGTCGTTGCGGTCTTCGGGCTACTTGCGGGTGGGGTCATCCTGGGTTTGCTCGGTGGCTACTGGCTGCCGCCTCACGGACGTCTCGCCGCCCGCGAGCGTCCCAGGGCCGTGCGCCGCATCCTGCTGCCGTTCACCGGAGGGGCGATCTCGCGTCGCTCCTTTGAGGCCGCCGTGCGCCTGGCGAAGGCGGAGAACGCGATCATCATGCCCGCGTTCCTGGCGCGCGTGCCGATGAACCTCCCCGTCGACACCGCGCTGCCAGTTCAGTGCTCCAATGGAATGCCGCTGCTCGAGGTGATCGAGCAGAGCCTCACTTCGCAGGGCGTTCCCGTTGACTCTCGGGTGGGGCGCGGGCGCTCAGCCCGCGACGCCCTGCGCAAACTGCTCGAGCAGGAGCACTTCGACCGCATCATCGTCTCCGCCGACGAAGACCAGCGGGCCGGCCTGGGCTATGAGGATCTCCGCTGGCTGCTCCAGCGTGTTCCCGCCGAGATCCTGATCCTGCGCCCGGCTCCCGAGGACACCAGGCGGATCTCCGTGGAGGCGCTCAGCGGGCACTTCTGAGTCGACGCGCTGGCCGCCCTGAAGCCTGGCATCACTCCTCCCGGGCGCGGCGTCCGATCCAGCGGGTCCCGGGCGTGTCAGTCAGGCCGTGCAACAGGATCGAGGCGAATACGGCCAGCGCGGCGATGTCGAAGATCTGCTTGGCCGCGGCGATGTCGCGCGAGAGGATCAGCAGCGAGAAGGCCATCGTCGCCACGCCCTTTGGCCCAAACCACGCCATGAACGCCTTGGATGCCCTGTCCACGCTCGTGCCGGCGAGCGCCAGCCAGATCCCCGCGGGTCGCGCCACGAGGAACGTCGCGGCGACGACGGCCACGGCTGCAAGGCCCCCCGAGAACAAGCCGTGAATCGTCAGCAGGGACCCAAACAAGGCGAAGATCCCGAGCTTGACGATCTCCACGATCTCCTCGGCCCGCTCGGCGAAGTCGTGGCGCAGATCCGGGCGGCGGATGCCGATGACGATCGCGGCCACGAACACGCCGATGAAGCCGTTGCCGTGTGGCGGCAGAACGGTCAGCCCGTAGGTCGCGAAGGCGAGTCCGAGGCCGTACAGCGCCCGCTGGTGGGGCGGGATCGTGCGACCGAAGTCGCCGCTGTCTGCGCGTGGCAAGAGCAGCGAGCCCACGAACCCGCACACCAGGCCGAAGGCAAAGCCGAAGCCGATGTCCTGCCCCACGAAGCGCCACCACACGAAATGCCCCGCGCTCGGGTCCAGGGCCGCGGCGAACGCGAGCACCGCCGGCAGCGCCAGTCCGTCGTTGAGACCGGACTCGAGGTTCAGCGAGTGGCGGATGACGCGCGGGACGCGAGGATCTGTGACGACCCCCGAGGAGAGCACGGGATCGGTCGGAGAGAGCAGGGCCCCCAGCAGCAGCGACTCGGTCCAGCCGAGCCCAACCAGCCAGCGGGCAAGTGCCGCGACTATCAGCGCTGTGACGGGCATCGCGATCACGAGCTTGCGCAGCGGCAGACGCCAATGGCTTTGGAGCATCTCGCCGTCGACCTCCAGGCCATCGCGGAAGAGGATCACGATCAGGGCGATCGTCGCCAGGTCGCGGACGAGCCCCGAGTCGGCCTTGAAGTCGAGCACGCCGGTGGCGCCGTTGCCGAGGATGAAGCCCGCGAGCACGAACACGGCGGCAAGGGAGAGCATGCTGCGGCGCTCGAGACCGGACAGCAACGCACCGAGGATGAGCAGGCCGCCGAGAACGACTGCGACGGTCTGAAAGGAGGTCACTTGTGTAGCGTCCCATAGAGGTCCCATGGCAGGCGAGCGAGGTCACCTGAAGGTCTTCATCGGAATGGCCCCCGGCGTGGGGAAGACCTTCCGCATGCTGCAGGAGGGCAGCGCTGAGGCGGAGCGCGGCCGCGACGTGGCAATCGGCTATCTGGAGCCACATGGCCGTAGCGAGACGGTCGCCCAAGGGGAGGGGCTGGAGCTGATCGCACGCCGCCACGTGCTCTACAGGGGCACGCCGCTGGAGGAGATGGACTTGCCTGCAGTGCTCGCCCGCAAGCCCGAGCTGTGCCTGATCGACGAGCTCGCCCACACAAACGCGCCGGGGCTCGAGCACGAGAAGCGCTACGAAGACGTCCGCGACGTGATCGAGGCTGGAATCGACGTCTTCTCGACCGTCAACGTCCAGCACCTCGAGAGCCTGGGCGATCAGATAACTCGTCTGACGGGCGCTCAGGTGCGCGAGACGATCCCCGATGAGGTGCTTGCGGCGGCCGACGAAGTCGTGCTGATCGACATCACGCCCGAGGCGCTGATAGAGCGGTTGCGCGCAGGGAAGGTGTATGCGCCGGAGCGGGTGCAGCCCGCGCTCAACAACTTCTTCAAGATCGAGAACCTCGATGCGCTGCGCGAGACGGCCCTGCGCCAGGTGGCCCAAGAGGTCGAGGACAAGCGCCTCGTGCGTCACCCGGCTGCCGAGCCCTCGACGGCGTGGACGCGACGCGACGAACAGGGGCTATCCGTCGTGCCCGAGCCCGGTCCCCAGGCGATCTCCGAGCGCCTGCTGGCGCTCGTCGAGCTGACGGACGATGCGGAGCGCATCGTGCGCAGGGCCTGGCGCTCGGCGCAGCGGCTGGACGCCGAGCTCGACGTGCTCGTGGTGCGTCCGGCGGGACGGCCCCCCAGCCTCGAGGACCGTCGGCGCCTGGAGGAGCTGCGGCGCCTGGTGGCGATGTTGGGCGCTCGATTGCGCATCGAGGAGGGCGACGATGTGGCGGGCGTCGCGATCGGGATCGCACGGGCGCTGGGCAGCACCTATGTGCTGATAGGCACACCTGCGGGACGCCGCCGGCTTTCGAGCGTGGCCCCCATATTCGAGCGCTCGCTGCTGATGCGGCTGCTGCGCGAGCTGCCAGGCGTGGACGTGCGAATCGTCGCCGACCCGGCTCTGCGCAAAGGACCGGGCGCGGAGGAAATACGAGATTCTTCAAAAAGGGTCGAGGAGCCCGGCGACGAAGGGAACGACGGAGGTCTCGCCGTCTGATTCGAGCCTCCAGCACGCTTGAAGTGCGGTGAGCGGCACCGTAACCGCACTAGCATCCGCAACCTCCGCACCCGAGGACTGTTCCAAGACGAGCATGAAGACAAAACTGAGATCACTCCCTCCACTTGCCCTCGCCGTCTCCCTGGCCATCCTGCTGTGCGCACTTGCCGTGCCGAGCGCCATCGGCCGCAACTCCAAGCCAACCGCCCATGCCACCAGCGCGTACATGACCGGCCTGGGCAACGAGACGGCAAAGATGTTCAGCGACCCGCTGTTCGAGCAGCTGCACACGAAGATCGTGCGCTACATCGCTCCCTACGACGCGGTCACCCACGTCGCCTCGCTGAACAAAGCGATCGGCTTCATCCAGGCCGCCGAAATCCAGCACGAGCAGGTGCTGGTGGCCTTCTACCACTCCGAGTACACCCCCACGAAGCTGCCGAGCGTGGCCACCTACCAGCATGACGTGCAGAAATTCGTGAAGCTGTTCCCGCACGTCCGCCAGTACCAGTCGTGGGATGAGGCCAACCGCGGCAACATCCCTCACGTGCTCGCAAGCCCCTCGGCGGCGGCATCGGCGCGCTACTACCAGGCGCTGATTCGCGTCTGCAAAGGCTGCACGGCGGTCGGCCTGGACGTGCTCGACGCGGCCAACATCTCTCCGACGCTGCAGTACATCTCGGAATTCAAGCGCGAGATCGGACGTCTGCGCACGGTCATGCCAAAGATCTGGGGCCTTCACAACTATTCGGACATCAACCGTCTTGAAAGCTGGCGTACGCACGATCTCGTGCGCGCGCTCGGCGGGCAGATCTGGCTGACCGAGACCGGGGGCCTCGTGAAATTCGGCGGCGCGTTCCCCAACCGCAACGGCTCGGGGCTGACCCGGGCGGCCAAGGTCCTCAAGTTCATGTTCGCCGTCGCGGGCTCCCAGCCACGTGTCAAGCGCCTCTACATCTACGACTGGACCGGCGGCAACAACAGCACGCGCTTCGACGCCGGGCTCACGAACTCGCGCGAACAGCCGCGGGCGGGCTATCTCGTCGTATGCCGGGCTCTACACGCCGCCAAATGCAACGCCAGAATCGCTCACAGCTAGCCTGAGAGAGCCGGCTCGGCCGTGACAGCGTCTGCGTCGCCGGGCTCGGTACGGCGCGGCTTGCTCGGCTGATTGCGTAGCAGGGCCATCGCGAATAGCGCCAGGAGACCGGCGACCCCGGCCAGCACCACAAGCTTCTTCAGCGGATAGCGGCTGCCGCTGTGGAGGGTCAGGTTGAGGGCCGTGTTGTCGCCCGCTTTGACGATGCTGAGCAGGCCTGCGTGATCGATGCCGAGTGCTGTGGGAGCGATCGCCGCAAACAGCCCCCAAGCCACGAGCGCCGCCACCCCTGCGGCGAGTGCCCGGCCGGATAGTTGCAGCCGAGGACTCGCCCAAGCGCAGAGCACGACGGCGCCGCCGGCGGCGAGCAGGAATGGCCAGATGCCGCCCCAGCTGCGTCCCAGGCCAAAGGCCGAGGCGATCGTCGGCTGAAACGAGCCGGTGCTGAGCAGACGCGTCCAGACGACGGCCTCGTTCTCATATCCGATCAGCGGATGGGTGATCGTGGCGAGCGCCGTGGTGATGATCGAGACCGCCCCCAGTGCGATCGTGGGTCCGGGGTAGCGCTTGAGCGCGAGACCCAGCGGACACGCCAGGAAGGGAAGCATGGTGGTCAGGAAGCGCGGTCCCATGAAGCCGCCGCCGAAGGGCAGGTAGTAGCCGGAGTTGTAGGTCACGTAGCAGAGGCAGATGCCCGCGATCGTCAACGCCTCCGCGCGCCGTCTGCGGCGGTAGAGCATCACGGTGCCGACGGCAGCCATGATCAGCACGGGCGAGATGGTCAGCAGTCCCCGCGAGTCGAACAGCAGCGTCGCGAGCACCTTCAGGCTCGGCGCGCCGATGCCAAAGAAGCCTTTCTGCTGGCGTGGCACATCGGAGTAGGCAAGGTGCGTCCAGGAGCGAAACGCGTAGTGGTTGTAGAGCAGCAGCGGCACGATGCCAACTACGCCGCCCGCGATGTAGGCGCCTGCGCGCCGGATCACGTCGGTGGGGTTCAGGGCGTCGCGACGCGAGAGCAGGAACAGCCCCAGCACCAGCGCCACGAAGAAGAGCGGGTACTCGGAGGAGACCGCATACCCCATCGCCAGGCCCGCCAGGCCGAGCAGCATTGTGCTCGGCGGACCGTCGCGCTCGCGCAGCATCAACGCAAACGCCGCGAAGCCCAGGAAAGCGGTGAACACGTGGGAGAAGAGCAGGGTGGAGAGGGGCAGCACCATCGTCCCCAGGCCGAGCATCACGGCGCTCGCCACGCCGTAGCCCGGCTCAAAGCGCTCCGAGACGCGCCACACGAGCAGCAGCAGCAACAGCCCCGGAAGCACGTTGCCCCATAGCCCCACGAAATAGATCATCTCGTCGTCGTTGCGCTGGGCCTGGGATTCCTGGGCCAATGAGTCGGCGCCGATGAAGGTGAGGGTGTCGTAGAAGGGCAGCGAGAACAAGGCCAGGCCGGGCGCGCGCGCCGAGTACCAGTGGCCCTTGTAGAAGACCTTGTCGCCCGTGTTCTGCTGGTTGGCGTCGATCGTGGTTGTGTCGTTGTTGAGCGAGCGGATCAGGTCGAAGTGCGAGGTCTGATTCCAGGAAAAGCTCTGGATGAGCGTCGCGTAGGCGATCCCGACGAGCACGATCGCCACGAGCGTCCTGCGTCTGGGCGCTTTTGCCCCGCGCAGGATGCGCGAGCTGGTCGGCTCCTGGCGCGCGGATGTCTGGGACGGCTGCCCGTCTTCGCGAGTGCTCATCAGTCGCTGCCGTGCAGCGCCTTGGGCCCGGGCTCGATCTCATAGATCACGATCGAGCCGACCTGCCTGCGTGTGACGCCCAATCCGGTCACCGATTTGGCGGCCGCGGCGGGAACGTTGGGCGGCTCGGCCAGCTCATAGCCGTGGAGACCGGGGAGCTGTGGCATCTTGAGATGCAGCACGACGGTACGGATTCCGTAGAAGCGGAGCTTCTCGATGCTGGCCTTGTCCGGGAAGCCGCTCATCCCTCCGCGTAGATCGTCGACAGCGGGGATGTCGAAGGTGCTGTTGCCGATCGGGATCTTGTAGAAGCCGTTGGTCGAGAAGTACTGCCACACGCGATCCGCTGCGCCATCGGTGGGAAGGTCGAGCAGCGGACCGGGCAGGCCGACCTCGGCCTTGGCCGGTTGCGGGACGACGGGATGGCCGAGGTGCCCCGCGCCTTCGCCCACGAGCCCTACGAGCAGCACGCCCCCGAGCAGCGCCGGGAGCGCGGACAGCGACAGGCGCTTGCCCCATGGGGCGATCCGCCTCACGAGCAGCTGCGCGCCCGCTCCGGCCAGTAGCGCATAGAAGAGCGTCCCCATCGTGAAAACTCTGCCGGGCACTCGCACGCCGTCCCAGCCGGGGGCGTAGTTGTAGAGCAGCCGGTACGGATATCCGTACCCCGTCAGGCCAAGGCCCATCGCGAGCACCGAGCACACGACCACCCCAGCCAGCAGCCCCAGACGCATATTTCGCGTGTAGGCGGCACCGCCCACCCCGGCTAGGCCGAGAAGCGCCAGCGCGAGGATCAGCCCGCCGGGGAAGAACACATCCTCGTTCTTGGAGTGCACTTTCGCGCGCATTCCCGACGTCGCGCCGCCCCATACCCGGTTCTCCGAGGACGCCGACAGCAGGGCGGCCGGACCGGACGAGTAATTTTTGACTTCCTTGAGTGTGCGCTTGGCGGTCGGGTAGTCGTTTGCGACCTGCAGGTAGGGAGCCGCTTGATAGATCGCCACAGCGCCGAGCACGGCCACGCCGACGATGCTCACGATCAGCAGCTGGCGGGGAATCAGCGGTCCGCGGGATCTCGCGGCGGGCGCGGATGTGCGGCTGTCGTCACCATTGGCGCTGCCGGCGCTTCCGTTGTCGTCGGCGGAGGATGCGGGCATGTCCGGGGTGCCCTGTGCGTCGGCGGCGCGGCGGGCCTCTCCCTTGGAGATCCATGCCTCGCCTGGGGTCAGACGCCCACGCCACCAGTGCGCAAGGACGATCAGCCCGAGGACGGCCAGCAGGTAGCAGTACTGCAGGCCGAGTGTGAATCCCAGGCTCACCTGCCAGGCGGAGACGAGCCACCCAGCGAGCACGATCCTGGCGGAGGAGCGCCTGTAGCCGCGCAGGAGCAGGAACAGCGCCAGCGGCAGTCCCCCCGATGAAATCACGTGCAGGTGGCCGGCCTCGGTGACGCGGTAGGGCGCATAGGCGAAGGCGATGCCCGCTGCCGCGCTCCCCAGGCGGCGCAGTCCGAGCTCGCGTGCGAGCAGGTAGGCGCCGACGAAGCACAGCGACCAGGCGAACAGGAAGAGCAGGTTGTAGCGGACGAGGGCGGCCACGGTGCCCGAGCCGAAGAAGGCGGCGGGGCCGTAACCGAGCAGGGAGTCCGAGAAGGCGAGGCTCAGCGGATGGGGGTAGAAGGCGTTGGCGTCGAACAGATGGAGCGGGTTGTGCAACATCGCGTGGCCAACCCAGGCGATCTCCCAGGCGGTGCGCACCGGATCTCCGAGATCGGGCGCTATGCGGCTGGGCATGTGCAGCACGAGCGGCCACGTCGTCAGCAGCGCCAGCAGCACGCCGGAGAGCACCACGAGTGCGATCTCGCGTCTGCTGAATGACGGCGAGGGCAGCCAGCGGCCGGTGCTGGAGGGCTCTCGAGCGATGTCCTTGGAGTCCCAGCGGGCGCGCGGCTCCCCCTGCTCGGAGGATCCATATGTGCGTGGCAGACTTGGCAGGCCGGTGCTCATGGGGTCCAGGTGTTCGAGGCCGCGCGGATCGGCGCAGCATACGTGAGGCGCCTGCGACGTTGCGGCGCACGGGGGTGGCGCCGTTGTGACGTTTCGAGGTCTCGCGATACGTCAAACTCCTGCGCATGAAGGTTCTGGTGGTCGGATCGGGAGGGGTCGGAGCGGCATTCGCCGCCATTGCCCAGCGGCGGGCGGTCTTCGAGCAGATCGTGTTGGCCGACGTGGCCCTCGAGCGCGCCCAGGCTGCCGCCGATCGTTTCGGCGAAGCGGATCGCTTCAGCGCAGAGCGAGTCGACGCGTCCAGCCGCGAAGATCTCGTCGCGCTGATCTCCAGAGTGCGTCCCGATGCGGTGTTGAACGCCTGCGATCCGCGCTTCAACGAGCCGATCTTCGCGGCGGCCTTCGATGCCAAGGTCACCTACCTAGACATGGCCATGACGCTCTCGCACCCGCACCCCGAGCGTCCGCACGAGCTTCCCGGTGAGATGCTCGGCGATCTGCAGTTGGCCCAGCACGAGGAGTGGGAGCGCGCGGGGCTGCTGGCGCTGGTCGGCATCGGAGTCGAGCCGGGGCTGTCGGACATCTTTGCCCGCTATGCGGCCGACGAGCTGTTCTCGAGCATCGAGGAGGTGGGAGTTCGCGACGGCGCCGACCTGGTCGTCGAGGGATATGACTTCGCGCCCACGTTCTCGATCTGGACGACCATCGAGGAGTGCCTGAACCCGCCGCTGATCTGGGAGCGCACGCGTGGCTTCTACACGACCGCCCCCTTCTCAGAGCCCGAGATCTTCGACTTCCCCGAGGGCATCGGACCGGTGGAATGCGTCAACGTCGAGCACGAGGAGGTCGTGCTGATCCCGCGCTGGGTCGAGTGCGAGCGAGTGACGTTCAAGTATGGGCTCGGGCAGGAGTTCATCGACGTGCTCTCCACCCTGCACAAACTGGGTCTCGACTCGACAGAGCCGGTGTCCGTGCGTGGCGCCCAGGTGGCTCCGCGCGATGTGGTCGCAGCGGCGCTTCCCGACCCCGCCACGCTCGGCGAGCGGATGAGCGGGCGAACCTGTGCCGGCACGTGGGTCACGGGCAAGGGGCTTGACGGACAGCCACGCTCCACCTACCTCTACCACCTGGTGGACAACGAGACGACGATGCGCGAGTACTCGAGTCAGGCGGTCGTCTGGCAGACGGCCATCAACCCGGTGGTCGCGCTCGAGCTGCTCGATCGCGGCGACTGGAAGGGCGTGGGCGTGCTCGGCCCCGAGGCCTTCCCGCCGGGACCGTTCCTGGAGCTGCTCGCCGAGATGGGCTCGCCGCACGGCGTGATGGAGGTCCCCCCGAAGTAGGATACTACTGTCGGTAGTATGATACACTATACAAATGAGCAAGAGACTGCAGGTGGT
Source organism: Solirubrobacteraceae bacterium (assembly GCA_030151725.1). Taxonomy (GTDB): domain Bacteria; phylum Actinomycetota; class Thermoleophilia; order Solirubrobacterales; family Solirubrobacteraceae; genus Palsa-744. The sequence continues at coordinate 2,373 of JASLDD010000294.1, read as the reverse complement.
GGTTGGCGATGAGGAGCTCGAGCGCTACGCGCGTACTTCCCAAGCCGCTGGTTTGACTTTGTCGGAGTGGGCTCGACAGGCGCTCAGGACCGCCCAGCTTGAGTCCTCGAGCGGCAATGTGGCGGACAAGCTCGAGCTGATTCGCCGAGCTGCCGCGAGCCACGCCTTCCCGGCACCTGACATCGACACGATCTTGGCTGAGACGGAGGCTGGCTATCTAGCCGAGATCGAGGAAGCGTTTGTGCCGGCGGACGAGTCGTGATCTTCATAGATGCAAACGTCCCGATGTACATCATCGGCAGCGAGCATCGCCATAAGGTGGACGCTCAGCACATACTCGAACGGCTGGTCGGCGAGCGACGCCGGCTTGTAAGCAGCAGCGAGGTGTTCCAAGAGATTCTCCACCGCTACATCTCGATCGGCCGTCGTGACGCCATTGAGCCAGCGTTTGGGACTCTACGGGGAATCCTCGACGATGTGCTCGCTGTCGATGAGATCGACGTGTTCGCGGCCAAGGACATCATCCATGCGCATGCCGGTTTGTCGGCGCGCGACGCTCTCCATACGGCCGTCATGCGACGCAATCACATCACGGAGATTGTCAGCTTCGACCGGGGGTTCGACGCCGTAGCGGGGATCAGGCGTCTCCCGGCGTCTTGACAGAAGACTTTAGACGCCGAGCTGCAGACAGCTCGCGGCGCTGTGGGGTGTATGTAACACTTTGCGACTGCTGTATAGCGATGGTTACACAGCAGTACGGGAGTGGATACCGCTGATACCGAAGGCCGCAGTTCCCGCCCCCAGGAGGAGGGAAAGACCCCCCCCCACGCCCGCCACGCCCGGCGGCCGGGCCGCAAAGCCTCAGAAGTCGACCGGCGCCGGGATGACCGGCAAGGGCGGCGCGTCGAGGATCCCCGGCTGCGCGATTTCTGTCTTGCGCGAGAAGAACTCTTTGAAGTAGGGGCGCGAGACGAGCATCAGGATCAGCCCGAGGATCATCCCGCCGATGCCGAACCAGATCGGCAGCGTGATACCCGCCAGCGGCGCCGATTCGACGTTTTTGGTTTCGCCGTAGTAGATGAGCGCCTTGACGAACACCCCAAACAACATGATCGCGCCGATCAGCGGAGCCAACCCGATGAACAGGAAGTTGCGCACGCTCTTGAACAGCTCGCGCCGGAAGTAGACGACGCAGGCAAGACCGGTGAAGCCGTAGTAGAAGCAGACAGGGAAGCCGAGCGCGGTGATCGAGTCTGCGAGCACGCTTTCGGAGACCAGCAACAGCGGCACGGTGACGATGATCGAGATCAAACCCATGCCGATCGTTGACACGTCGGGTGTGAGGAAGGTTTTGTGGACTTTGCCGAGCACCTTGTGCACGGCTTTCCAGTGCGCCATCGAGAGCGTTGTTCGAGCGGTCGGCAGGATCGTCGTCTGCGTCGAGGCAGAGGCCGAGGTAAGCACGCAGACGATCAACAGCTTGGCGAGGATCCAGCCGACGGCGCCGCCGCCGAACACCGGTTTACCCAGTGCGTTGAGCACGTCTTCGGCATTTTCTTCGTTGGCCAGGAAGCCCACGCCGTGGAATGCCTGCGCGCCGGTTGCGACCAGCAGGTAGATCACGACGAGCAGCAACGTGGAGATGACCGCCGCCTTGCCGGGGCCGTTGGCGGGATCCTCCGACTCCTCGTTGACGGCCACCCCCGAATCCCAGCCCCAGTAGATGAAGACCCCGAGCAGCACCGCGGGGAGCAGCTCACCGAAGTTGACCGTGAACGGGTTGAACCAGTCGAGAGCGGGCTTGATGGCGCCGTGCGGAGCGCTACCGCCGTAGACCTTGACCAAAGCAACCACCGAGAAGACCACCAGCATGATCACCTCGAACGTCAGGAGCGCCCGCTGGATCGCCGCCGAAAGCTCGATCCCGCGCCAGCAGATCCACGTCATCAGCACGATCCACAGCACAGCGATGATGAGCACCAGCGCTTTTGTTTCGGTGATCCCGAAGAGCTTGAGGGAGTAGATCGCCGCGATATCCGACAGCGAGGCCATCACCAGGACGTCGGCAAGGAAGATCGCCCAGCCGTTCAGCCAGCCCATGCCCGGCCCGAACGCGCGCGTTGTCCACGCGAACGTGGTGCCCGCGTCAGGGTCGGCGCGGTTGAGGTATTTGTAGGCGACCGCTATCAGCAGGATCGGGATGAACGAGACGATCAGCACCGCCGGGGCGTGTGTGCCGATCCCGCTGAGGGCGACGATGAAGCCGAGCGTTGCGGCGAGCGAGTAGGCGGGCGCCGTCGAGGCCACGCCGATGACGATGTTCGAGATGTAGCTGATGGCGCCTTTTTTCAGGCCCTTGTCCATCACTCCCCC
>JASLDD010000287.1 GCA_030151725.1 Solirubrobacteraceae bacterium | reverse complement strand
CCTCGTTTGGGGTCACCAAACGAGGCGTCGGCTGCAGGCGCCGCCACAGCGGCAATGATCGCGATGAGCAGCGCAACGACTGCCGTACGAGTTTGTGAGACCACCATCAACCTCCCCTTTTTTGAGCATGAGAGATCACTCATTTCCCTGCTCGCGGACGCGCCAAGCTCAGGCATCGATCCGCCTTATGGGTAGTAACTACCCGCATTTGCCTGGGCGTAAGCATCGCGGGTGGCAGTTGCCGGTCGCGAGCCTCAAACGCGCCGGCTCACGCGTCCGGAGGCCGCTTGCGGGGGCCCCCGGACGGGCTACTGCTCGCGCGGGATGTACGGCGCGAGCTCGCGGCGGGCGATCGAGAGCTTGTGCACCTCATCGGGGCCGTCGGCGAGTCGCAGGGTGCGCAGATGCGCATAGGCGTAGGCCAGCCCGAAGTCTTCCGAGACTCCGCCGCCCCCGTGGACCTGGATTGCGCGGTCGAGGACCTTCAGCGCGACGTTTGGCGCGGCGACCTTGATGGCGGAGATCTCGGTGCGAGCGTGACGATTGCCAACGGTGTCCATCAGCCAAGCGGCCTTCAGGGTCAGCAGCCGCGCCATCTCGATTTCGATGCGGCTCTCGGCGATCCAGTCGAGGACGTTGCCGCGGGTGGCAACGGGCGCGCCGAAGGTGACCCTTGAGACTGCGCGCTTGCACATTGCCTCGAGCGCGCGCTCGGCGGCGCCGATGGCGCGCATGCAGTGGTGGATGCGCCCCGGGCCGAGCCGCGCCTGGGCGATCATGAAGCCGTCGCCCTCGCCGGCGATCAGGTTGGAGGTGGGGACGCGGACATCGTTGAAGTCGACTTCCGCGTGGCCCTCCTGGTCGTTGTAGCCGAATACCATCAGGTCGCGCACGATCGTCACCCCGGGGGTGTCGAGCGGGACCAGGATTTGGCTCTGCTGTTTGTGGATCGGTCCATCGGTCTGCGTCTTGCCCATCACGATCATGATCCGGCAGTGAGGGTGCATCGCGTTGGAGGTCCACCACTTGCGTCCGTTGAGCACGTACTCATCGCCGTCGCGCTGGATGCTCAGCTGGATGTTGGTCGCGTCGGAGCTCGCCACATCCGGCTCGGTCATCCCGAAGGCCGAGCGGATCTCGCCCTCGAGCAGCGGCCGCAGCCAGCGGTCCTTCTGCTCCTCGGTGCCGAACTGGTAGAGGACCTCCATGTTGCCTGTGTCGGGCGCCGAGCAGTTGCAGGCCTCAGATGCGATGTGCGAGCGCCCGAGGATCTCCGCCAACGGTGCATAGTCGGCGTTGGAGAGACCCGCGCCATCGTCGGGATCGGGCAGGAACATGTTCCATAGGTCTGCCTCCCGCGCGCGAACCTTGAGCTCCTCCATGATCGCCGGCTGGTGGTGTGGGTCGCCGGACTCCCGCATCTGCTGCTCGTACACCGCCTCTGAGGGGTAGATGTGCTCGTCCATGAACGCGGTGAGGCGCTCTTTGAATTCAGAACAGCGCTGGCTGGGCTCGAAGTCCATCGGTCCTCCCTCGGTAACGGCGGTCGCTTAGGATCATCCCGGATGAGCGAGCAAGGCGCCAGCTACCGCGCGGCCGGAGTGGACTACGACGCACTCGACGCCGGCAAGCGGATGGCGATGGCGAAGGCGCTGTCCACCTCATCGCTACTGCAGGCGCGAGGAGGGCGAGCGCTCGATGCGTCCCGCGGGGAGCCGGCGTTCGTATTCGAGCTCGGCGAGCAGTCTTTCGCCTTTGTGGTCGAGGGGTTGGGAACGAAGTCGATCGTCGCGCGCCACGTGCTCGAAGGCCAAGGCGTCGATCGTTTCGCGGACGTCGCCTACGACACGGTGGCGGCGATCCTCAACGACCTGTGCTGCGTGGGGGCGCTCCCGCTGGTGGTCAACGCCTACTTCGCGACTGGTTCCTCGGAGTGGTACGCGCAGGCCGGACGCTCGGCCGCGCTGTTGGAGGGTTGGCGAGCGGCATGCGCGGATGCGGGCTGCGTGTGGGGCGGGGGAGAGTCGCCGTCGCTGCCCGGTCTGCTCGAGGAGAAGGACATCGAGCTCGCGGGCGCGGCCGTGGGTGCGGTGCCGGCCGGCCGCTCGCCGCTGCTCGGCGAACACCTGGCTCCTGGCGATGAGATCGTGCTGGTCGCATCCAGCGGCCTGCATGCCAACGGGGCCTCGCTCGCGCGGCTCGTGGCGGGCAGGCTGCCCGCCGGATATGCGACGGAGCTGCCCAGCGGGACGACCTTCGGTGAAGCGCTGTTGGATCCCTCGGTGATGTACGTGGGCCTTGTGGCTGCACTGCTGGATTCCGATATCCGATTGACCTACATCAGCCATGTGACCGGCCACGGGCTGCTGAAGCTCATGCGCCCGCCGAAGCCGCTCACATACCGGCTCGAGCGCCTGCCGGAGGTGCCGGAGGTGCTGAGCTTCCTCGTGCAGCAGGCGGGCCTCGATCCGTCGGGGGCCTACTCGACGTTCAACATGGGCTCCGGCTACGCGCTCTACTGCGCCCCTGGTGACGGTGAGGCGATCGTCGCCCGGGCCGAGTCTCTCGGCCTGAGCGCCATGCGCGCGGGCGTCGTGGAAGAGGGCCCGCGGCAGGTGATCTTGGAGCCGGTGGACGTGCGCTTCGACGGACGCCAGTTGGAGCTTTCGGCAGGCCAAGTATAATCCTAAACTCAAGGGTTAGAGTTCGGCCTGATCGTGGGATTCGTCAACGGCGCGCGCCAAACGGACGCTCCGTTTGGCTCGCGCCGGGTTTGGGTAGACAACAAAGCCATCAGCCTCTGGCGAGTTCAAACTTGAACGCGTCGTCTGAGGCGGATAAGGTTGTTGTGTTACAGAAGTCACAGAACTCGCCACTGTTCCCGGGCCGAATTGGCTTGGGATCTCGATGTCGCCGGTGCATGGCTCCGGAGCTACCCGGATCGAGGCGGACCTGTCCATCAAACGAGGAGAGATAACTGATGCGCAGAGCATCCACCTGTCTTGCCGTACTGGGCCTCGCCGTGACGGCGCTGTCGGGTACAGCGTCAGCCGCGCCGACGGTGACCTTCAAAGCGAAGGCCGTGCCGATCCCAGGATTTCCGCACACGGGGAACATCTACGGCGCCGGCGCCGCCGTCGAAGCTGAATTCCACATCTCGGGGACCGAATATGGCGGATACTCGCCGCCGCTGATCGGGGTCAACGTGTACCTGCCAACAGGCTCGAAGATCCACTCGGCTGGCTTCCCGACCTGCCCTACCAACACGATCGCCGTCGAACACGAACCGTCGAAATGCCCGAAGCTGTCCAAAGCCGGCCCAGTGGGCACGGCGCAGGGCTTCGTGGTCTTCGGCACCGAACGCGTTCCCGAGACCGTGAGCCTTGAATCGTTCTACGCGCCTGGTGGTCTGAACGTCTTCGTCGACGGTCACACCCCCGCATCGATCGAAATCGCCTCCACCGGCAAATACACGAAACTCAGCGGTGGCGGTGGCTATGGTCCGGAGCTCGTCTCCCAGGTCCCGTTGATCGAAACGGTCCCCGGTGCACCTGACGGCTCGACCGCGTCGATCAAGATCAAGGTCGGCTCGGCGATCAAGAAAGGCAAGAAGACTCTCTACTACGGCACGTTGCCGAAGAAGGGTCAGTGCCCGAAGGGCGGCTTCAATGTCAAGGCCGAACTGACGTTTGCAGGGCTCGGCGGCCTGGTCGAACAGACCGTGCCGGTCACGTACAAAGCACCGTGCCCCAAGAAGTAGGAAAGGACTGGGAGTGGCGCCATAGAAGGGCGTAAGCTCCAGACAAGCAAGTGGGACGGGCGGCCTCACCAGGATGGTGGGGTCGCCCGACTCGTTGTGAACAGCAAGGAAGGATTGGGGTGAGGAAGGAGACCGTCGGGTGGAGGAGATGGGCGGCCGGTGCCATTGGCGCGGCTGGCGTCGTCGCGCTCGTGCTCGTGGTTCTGCTCGCCAGCTCGGCGGGCGGCTCCAACGGCGGCTACACGGTCCGCGCGATCTTCGATGACGCGGGCAACATCATCTCCGGCGAGGACGTGAAGATCGACGGGGTCAAGGTCGGCTCGGTCGGCTCGGTCACGCCCACGGCGCAGGCCCAGGCTGCTGTCGTGATCCATATCGAAAACACGGGCTTCCAGGATTTCCGCTCCGATGCGAGCTGCACCGTGCGCCCGCAGGCGCTCATCGGCGAGAAGTACGTCGACTGCCTGCCCACGCAGTCGCGGGTGGAAGGCACGCCGCTGCCGCCCCCGCTGAAGAAGATCGGCAAAGGTCAAGAAGGCGAAGGGGAGTATCTGCTTCCCGTGCAGAACACCCACAGCCCCGTTGACGTGGACCTGCTCGGCGACATCAGCCGCCTGCCCGAACGTGAGCGTCTGACGATCATCATCAACGAACTTGGCGCGGGGCTGGCCGGTCGTGGTAGCGATCTGAGCGCGGTCGTACGCCGTGCCAACCCGGCCCTGCAGGAACTCGACCGCGTGCTCGCGATCCTCGCCGGGGAGAACCATGTGCTCGCGAAGCTAGCCGTCGACTCCGACAAGGCGCTGGCGCCGTTCGCCAAAGTGCGCGCGCAGGTGGCTGACTTCCTCGAAAAGAGCAACAAGGTTGCCCAGGCGACAGCGGCACACCGCGGCGCACTGGCGCAGAACCTCAAAGACTTCCCACCGTTCCTCAAACAACTTGGCCCGGCGATGGAACGGCTCGGCCGCTTCGCCGATCAGGCCACCCCAGTCTTCACGAACCTCAAACTCGCTGCACCCGGGATCGACAAAACCTTCACCAGCCTGCCCGGCTTCTCCAACAGCTCCTCCACTTTCTTTGAAAACCTCGGCAAGACCTCGAAGATCACGGGCCCGGCGGTCGTCGCCACCAAGCCGCTGCTCGCGCACCTCAAATCGCTCGGCACCGCGGCTCAGCCCTTCTCGGGCAACCTCGCCGAACTGCTTGGGAGCCTGCAAAAAACTGGCGGACTCGAGCGCTTGCTCGACTTCATCTTCCTTGGGGCCGGGGCCGGCAACGGTTATGACTCGCTCGGGCATTTCCTGCGTGCCGAAGCTGTCGCCTCGACGTGCCTGAAATATGCGACCAAACGGGTTCCGTTCGGCTGTGTGCGCCAGATCTTCAGTAAGGGCTCCTCGGCCAAAGCGTCGGCGGCCAAGGCCTCCTCTACCGGTACCGAACCGACAGGCGTGATGATGGCGCGCACGCTTGCAGTCATGAAAGGCGCGACGCCGGCCCAAGCGATCGCCAAATATCCGGGGACCACGCTGAGCGCCAGCGAACTCACCTCTGGCCTTTCGGCCCCCACCGAAAGCACGCCGACGGCTCAGCCTGTGGGTGGCTCCACTGGTTCGACCACCTATTACTCCCCCGAAGCCGAAGGCTCCGGTGCGGGTGGCCTGCTCCTCAACTACCTTCTCGGGAACTGAGCGTTGATGACGCCGACAGAGCTTATGCGTCGGATCGCCCTCGCCGTGGTCCTCCTCGCGCTCGGGGGTCCGACGATAGCCCTTGCGGTGGACCCGACGACGAGCACTTCGACCGCTCCCAGCTCAGAAGGCACGGCCGTGCCTCCTGCGTCGGAAAGCCCTGCGTCGACGACCCCGACGGCCGCGACCGAACAGCCGGCGCCGCCGAACGAGGAAGCAGCTGCTCCGCAGGTGCAGTCGCAGCTCTCTCAGGGCAGTAGCCCCGGCTCTCGCGCTGCCACTCGCCAAAAGGCACACTCCAAGTCGAGCGCCAAGGTCCCGAACACGACAGAAAGCGCCTCGGAAGGCACAAAGCAGAAGGCGGTCTCGCCGTCCGCGTTGACCCCGTCGCTCCCACTTGCGCTGCGTTCCTCGATCTCGGGTGTGCCCGGGTTCTTCATCGAAAGCTTTCGCATACCGCCGTTCTTGCTGCCGATCTACCAGGCGGCCGGCACGGCCTACGGGATCCCATGGCAGGTTCTCGCGGCGATTAACGAGGTTGAGACCGACTACGGGCGCGATCTGAGCGTCTCGAGCGCGGGTGCCGAGGGATGGATGCAGTTCCTGCCCGCCGAGTGGGCTCAGTACGGCGTGGATGCCAACGGCGACGGGTTCAAGGATCCCTACAACCCGGCCGACGCGATCTTCGCCGCGGCTCGCTATCTGCGCGCTGCCGGCGGTGACACCAACATCAAGGCGGGAGTCTTCTCCTATAATCACTCGCAGGCATACGTCGAATCGGTGATGCTGCGCGCTCAGCTCTTGGGGGGTACGCCACCCGAACTGCTCGGCGCGATCACGGGTCTGACCGAGGCGCACTTTCCGGTGCACGCGGCGTCGCATTTCAGCGACGGCTTCCTCACCGTGAACGGTCGCGGCGGCAAGCCCGAGACGCTCGCCGGCACGACAATCGACACGGTTGCAGGCGCTCCCGTGATCGCGGTGCAGGACGGAGAAGTCGTAAAGATCGGCGACTCGCCGACACTCGGCCACTACGTGCAGTTGCGCGATGCATACGGCAACACGTATGTATACGGCCAGCTTGGCGAGGTTTCCCCTGTGTTCCCCGTGCTGGAGCCGCACGTGAGCAGCACGGTCAGCAAACGGCTCTCCCACACAGCTGAACCGGCGCCCACCGGACCGGCCACCGCAGGCGCTCAGCCACGCTCGCCGATCTCCGAAGGAGCCACGATCTCCGGGCTCTCCCTCGGCGCCGCGGCCGATCTGGAACCGGCACCGAGCACACCGACCCCAACGCCAAGCGCAGCTCCCCCGGTGCTCGCACCGAATCCTACGCCGACTGCGGTCAAAGTCTTCCGAGAAGGCTCCAACGACGTCTATCTGCGTCCGCTGCGCGCCCATGCCCAGGTGATCGCGGGAACTGTGCTCGGACACGTAGCAGCGGTCGCGAGCACGGCGACGATTGCCGCGGATCAGCCCCACATCTTCTTTCAGATCCGGCCCGCGGGAGTGGGGGCTCCGCTGATCGATCCCAAGCCTGTGCTCGATGGGTGGGTGGCGCTCGAGAACACGTCGATCTTCAGGGCCAAGGGCGAGAACCCGTTCCTCGCCACCTCGCCCACGACGGGGCAGGTGCTGCTGGAGTCAAAGCAGCAGCTCGAGCCCCAGGTGCTGCACGACGCAGGGATTCGTCTCAGCCGCTGTGGTCGCCAGGACGTGCGTACGGGTCGCATCGACAAGCGCGTGTTGGCGGCGCTCGAGTACCTGTCGGTCTCGGGACTGAAGCCATCTGTGTCTGGGCTGAAGTGCAACGCGCCGGCGAACGTGGCGGCGATCGCCAGTCTGCCCGCGAGCGCGGACACCTACGCCGTGAGCATTACTGCAATAAACGGGATCCCGATCTCCGCGCATCAGGGCCAGGGCTCGATCGCCGACAGCACCGTGCGCAAGCTGCTGATGCTGCAGGGTATCTCCAGGCCACAGCGGATCGTGAGTCTGCTGAGCTATCCAGGTGCGCCTATCGCGGTCGCCTCACCGGGCGCCAGTAGCGCGATCCGCGTCGCCTTCAGCGCACCGAGCAAGGGCACCGCACTGGCGGCAAGTGGACTTGACTCCTCGCTCTCGCCGACCGAGTGGATCAAGCTCACCTCACGTCTGGGTGAGATACCCGATCCGACCGTAGGCCGCGGTCCCTCGAGTGCCGCCATTCCAGACAGCCCGGCTGCTGAAAACGCTGGGAGGCAGGCCAATGGCCACGGCTAGTCCCCCGAGCCCGCCCGCGGCCACGCCGCCGCCGCCCAACTCGCCCGCTCCGCGAGTCCGCGCCACCCGCTCTGGGCCGGGGCGGATCATCGCCGTGCTGGCGCTGGCCGTGGTCGTTCTGATCGTCGCGTTCCTGGCGTTCGGCGGCAGCTCCGGGGCGACCTACTACCTTGAATTCAAAGAAGCCGACCAGCTCGTGCGA
>JASLDD010000270.1 GCA_030151725.1 Solirubrobacteraceae bacterium | reverse complement strand
TGCTCGGGCAGCCTCATAGTCCTTGCCGTACGTCGCGCGGTGCTGTTCCTCGGTTTCAGGAGGCAGCTTCTCGAGCTCTACCAGATCGGTCGCCTCCACATTGGCGCCGAAAGGTGGGTTCGTAAGGACGATGTCAAACCGGTCCTCGAAAATGCCATTGACGTTGAGGAAGCCGTCGTGGTGGTGAACGCCTCCATGACCGTCACCGTGCATGATCATGTTCATCTTGCTTGTGCGGGCCATGCGGTCGTTGGCGTCCGTCCCGAAAATCGCCCTGTTCCCGAGATTCCACATGCGGGTGTTCTTTAGGTCGGGGCGCAGTTCTCGCTGTATCGCATCAAACGCACTTCTTAGCTGGGCCGCCTCCTCCTCTGCCTCAAGCCCGACAGCCTCGATCTCTGCGCGCTTCTCCGCGTATTTCTTGTCGGCATCGGCGAGAATCTGCTCGCGGACGATCTCGAAGAACCGGATCAAGAAGCCCCCCGAGCCGCTCGCGGGATCACAAACGGTCTCGCCCACCAGCGGAGAGATCATGCGAATCATAAACTCCACTATCGGACGAGGTGTGAAGAATTGTCCTATCTCGCCCCGGAAAGTGCGCCCCAGGAATCGCTCGAAGGCAATTCCCTTGACGTCCTCAGTTGTGTCAGAGAGGTTGTAGCGCTGAAGCTCGCGGACAATCTCTCGTGCGGTCGCGGGTTTCAAGTTAATTTTGTCATCCGAGTGGAAAATCTCGTCGGTGCGATACGCAGTCTTTGTTTTTTCAAACAGGGTTTCGACTGGTGCTTCCCCGACCTGTGAATCGAGGAACTCGACGGTAAATAGGTTTGCGGCGCTCCGTTTTGCACGTAGCTCTCGCTCGACCCAGACCTTCACAAAGAGGATCTTCGCGATCTCGTCGAAGGCTGCCGCTGGATCCATCTTCTCGCGATTGCGAATAATGTTGTGACACCTGTGGAGGAGCGCCGCAAACTCGTCCTCCTTGAAAACCTTGAGTTTATTGACGAGTTCGTCGATCTCCTTGCTGGACGCGTCGGCAGTCGGAATATTCTCGATCTCCTCGAACGTCTTCGGCATCTGCTCGTGGACGACGCGCCAATACCGGGTCTCGCGAGTGTTGTGGGTAACGAAGAACAGGGCGCCCGTGAGGCGGGAGTAGTTGTCGCCCTGGCCGTAGTCCTTCACGGAGATCGTTACGTTGTCCGACTTCGTCTCGACGACTATCAGTGGGTTCAGTTTGTCGACCTTGTCTTGGACCGTCCGCCAGATTACAAAGTCAGCTTTAGCGCGACCGGACCCTCGGCCGGTCACCTCAAGCTCCTCACCCATTTGCGCGAGGCTAAATCCGTACTCGTTCACAAGCGCCAAGAGGTATTCCTGCCGCACGCGCTCCTCTGGGGTCTCCAGAAGCCACTTCCGCCGCACATGACTCCAGATTTTCCCATCCGCACGCTCCAACTTGAGCGGGGTCGTAGAGGCAGGCGTTACTAGGGTCGCCACGGCTTCCGCCCTCTGGGGTCAAGCGTGTGGATGGCGGCGGCGTCGGACACGGCTCCACAACATACGGGAGAGGAAGGCGTCGCTGAACCCAGACCGGCCTCGGCACCAACCGGCGTCGATCGAAGCACTACAGGAAGCTCTCCGGGACAGGCAACGGCGACACGCTCAGAAGCTCACGCGCAGTTCGAATCGCGCTCCGGACAACGCCCCCAGTCGGGGATTCGCCGCCGTGGGCTCCACGGTTGCGCGGAGCTGCCAACTGGTCGCGTACCTGCATGACCGAGACGGGCAACTGGCGCTCTGCAGCAACCAGTCGATAAAGGTCGACGATGCCGCTCGCGCCCTTCAGCAGCTCTGTCACGTCACGCTCCGCCCAGCCGATGCCCTCAAAATTCGTCCTAACTGCCTGGGCGAGCGCTACCTCGGCCGCAGATGCAGACGTGATGACAGAGTGCCGGTGCTGGTGCCGGTGTGCCTGCACGATGGCTTCCGCGATGAGCTGGTGCTCTAGAGGAAGCTCGCGGCAGGAGCGAGAACCCCGTTGGGCACTCCGAGCGACATACTCGCGCGCGTTTGGACACTCTGGACGAGGTGATCGGCCAGGGGAGGGTCAGGAAAATGCGGGATCTCGCCGGTTGCAAGGTTCTCTTCGCGGTGTGTCAGGGAGTCTCGGCTCTCGACCGCCAGGATCAGCTGCATCCGCGTCTCAGCGACTTGAACCTCCCACGCACCGCCAGCCGCCTCACTCGGGAGCAGGATCGGAGGGTCAAACCACACCATGACGTCAGTTGCTCCCACCTCGCTAGCTCTCGAAGCCGACTCCACGGGACCAGTATGCGCCACGACGGCACGACCTTCAGTCACGCCGTTGGCCACCCGCGCCCTCACAGTGGGCCCGCATCGGGCGACCGGCGATAGGAGTCGGCCCCATTCCCCCGCGGAACAGGGGCCGTCACATCTGGCGCTTCGAGTCCTCTGCGTGTTGACCCCAGGGCGGGCCGCGGGCCGAATCCTCAGAGCCGACGCGGGGACTCGAACCCCGGACCCCTTCATTACGAGTGAAGTGCTCTACCAGCTGAGCTACGTCGGCAATTTGGCTTTCTGATGCCAACCTGGCGTCGCATCGGCGCAACGTGCTCCTGCGTCTCAGAACTAAAGACGCGAGAACCATCCGGAAGCCACGGCCGCATGTTATCGGCGTCGGTGCGGTCTCGTTGTAGCGATCTTCGCTGAGCGCGCATGCCGGCAGACCCCACCGTCGATTAGTTGGCGCCGCGTGTTCGGCTTCGTACCGGACGCCGCGGCACGGCCCGCATCGGCGGAGAAAATCTGGTGTCGGCTTCGGGGCTCGCAAGCCGGCGCTCTAGATCGGCGAACGCCTCGATCATCTCTGTTGCCTCAAAGGCGCGATTGCGCCGCCCGATGTTGATCTGGCGAAGGATGTTCGCAGCGGCGAGTCGAGGGATGGCCTGGTTGGTGGCCTGCTCGCTACGACCGATCAGCGTGGCTGCACTCTGGACGGTGGTGAGTATCGGCGCGCCGGGAAGAGCGTTGATCAGCAGGTCGGCCGCCGAGTTGGCGCGGACCCCGCCCAGGCGCTCCCGCCACCCCACCTGCAGCTCACTCACGCGAGCTTCGTATTGCTCGGCATCGGCCACGGCTCTACGGGTGGCCGTGCCAAACAGTTGCGGAGTAGGCCTGCCGCACCTGCCGCCGAAACCCGTCGACAATGGGCCGCAGCTCTAGCCCCGCACGCACACGTCGAAACCTCCCACGCGACGCAGCTCTTGATCACGACGGCAAGCCAGCTCGCCGTCTCTGCTGCCTTAAAGCGCCCCCAGCTTCTCCAAAAGAGAGTCTCCGTGCTTCTCGCAGAACGCCGGCCCGATGCCCTTGATCTTGATCAAATCGGCCGCGCTGCTGGGACGCCTGCGCAGGACCTCCGCCAGGACCGAATCAGCCGCCACCGTGAACGCCGGCTTGCCCTCCGCGCGCTCCTTGCGCCATGCCCGCAGCACCTCAAACTCGTGCTCGTCCACAGACTCCCCCGGATGCTCCTCCATGGCGCGCCGGCCACCGCCGCCCGAGCGCCGTGAGGTGCCCGAGCGCACGCGGGCCGGCGGCGCAGCGAGCATAACCCGCTCCAAAGCCGGATCCGGGTCGCACACATCGCAGCAGCGGCCCACCGGCGCGCCCTGCTCGCGATCGCCGAAGTGATCCAAGATCTGTCGGCGGCGGCAGATCTCCGCGCTGGCGCTGAAGCGCTCAATCGAGCGATACGCCTCCCAGCCGCGGTCGCGCGCTTGCTTGATCGCCGCATATGCTCTGCGCGGGCTGCCCTGTCCCGTCAGCCGCACCAAAAGCCCATCCCGGCCTCCCGGCTGAAGCTCCACAGCCCCCGCCCGCTCCGCAATCGACAGCAGCACCCGCTGACGCTCTCCCAACTCGCCGTGGCCGATTGACAGCAGCTCCCCCTCCGCGCCCGCCCGCAGGCCCGCCACATAGCGCTTCACATCCTCAACAGTCGTCTCGCGCTCTTTGATGAACCTGATCAGCCGTCCCAGATCCATGCGCGAGGCCAGCAGCAGCGCGCGCGCCTGCTCGCCGTCGCGCCCGCCTCTGCCCGCCTCCTGGTAGTAGGCCTCGAGGCTCGTTGGCAGCGCCCAATGGGCCACCGTGCGCACCTGCGCCTTGTCAACCCCCATGCCAAAAGCGTTCGTCGCCACCACCACCTCGGCGCGCCCCTCCATGAACGCCGCCTGGCTCTCCCTGCGCGCGTCCGGGCTCATGCCCGCGTGGTAGATCACCGCGGAGATGCCCTGCCCTGCGATGTCGTCCCTGACGCTCTCCGTGTCCTTGCGCGTGCCGCAGTACACGATCGCCGGGCGCGCCTCAGGGGCGCTCAGCACGTGCAGCAGGGCCGCCCGCTTGCGTGCCACCGCTCCCTTGCCCTCCGCGCTCACCACATCAAAGGTCAGGTTCGGGCGATCGAAGCCAGAGCGGATCGACACCCAGTCGCGCAGCCCCAGCCGCTCCGCAATCTCCTCCGCCACCCGCGGCGTCGCCGTGGCCGTCGCCGCCATCACCGCCGGACGTCCCAGCGATGCGATCGCCTCGTGCAGGCGCAGGTAGTCCGGCCTGAAGTCATGACCCCACTCCGCCACACAGTGCGCCTCATCCACCACAAACAAGCTCACATGCCGTCTCGCCAGAGCTCCTCTGAATGCGCTTGAGGCAAACCGCTCAGGCGCCGCCAGCACCAGCTGCGTCGAGCCGCTCCCTATCTCCTCCAGCGCCCTCGCGTTGTGGCCGTCTTCCATCCCCGACGCCAGCATCGTCGAGCGCACACCCGCCTGCTGCAGCCTGCGCCACTGGTCGCTCATCAGCGCAATCAGCGGGCTCACGACCACCACCAGCGGCTGCCCCTCGAGCCAGTCCCCCGCCAGCGCCGGCAGCTGGTAGCAGAGCGACTTGCCGCCACCAGTCGGCATCACGACCAGGCTGTCCCTGCCGTCGAGCGCAGCCTGCACCGCCTGCTGCTGCCCCGGCCTGAACGCCTCCAGGCCAAAGCGCCCCAGCAGCTGCTCAGGGGTCGGCATCCCTGCGTCTTGCTCCACAACAGCGCTCAACATGCTCGCGGACATTCCCAAAGACGCTACCCCTCAGCTCGGCCGGGACCCTCAGCCGGGGCGCACAATGCGCGTTCTTTGCTCACAGCGAACGCCTCCGGCCGCCCTCCAGGCGGCCCCTAAGGATCTAGCCGGCCCTGCGCTCCCACACCACTCGGGCGCCCGCCATCGGCACGAGCGTGATGGCGCGCCTGCGAGTCCACTCGCCCGCCTGCCACAACGGACCCCGCGGCCTGCTCGGCTGGAGCTCTGCCAGCATTGTCCTCAGCATCACCCTCATCTCCAGCTGCGCAAACGACGCGCCAATGCAGCGGCGGATGCCCCCGCCGAACGGGATCCATGAGAACGTCTCCGGCGAGCTGCCCACAAAGCGCTCCGGGCGGAACTCCTCCGGGCCCTCATATGCAGTCGCATTGCGGTTCGTCAGGTAGATCGACGGGGCAACCCTGGTGCCCGCCGGCAGCGTGTAGTCACCGACGGTCAGCTCCTGCGTGAGCATCCGCACCACAATCGGCACCACCGGGCGCACCCTCAGCGTCTCGTTGACCACCGCCGACAGGTACTCCTCGCTCTCGCCTCCATCAATCTCAGCCGTCAACCGCGCCAGCTTCTGTGGGTGGCGCACCAGCCGCTCGATCGCCCACGCCACCGACGTAGCCGTAGTCTCGTGGCCCGCCAGTAGCAGCGTCACAAGCTCATCACGCAGTTCTGTGGCGCCCATCGCCTGCCCATCCTCATCGCGGGCCTGCATCAGCAGCGACAAGATGTCCGCGCGCTCCTGCAGATCGGCCTGCGCGCGCCTGCGCTCGATCTCCTCATAGATCACCTCGTCCAGCCTGTTCAGCGCCTTGCCAATGGCGCCCGTCGGACGCTCGCCCGTAGGCCGGCTCATCAAGGCCCGCACCACCGCCACCAGACGCATCGGCTCCACCAGGCCGCCAATCGCGTCGCGCAACGGGCCCATCCGCTCCGCCTCCACGCCAAACACCGCCCGCAGGATCACCTCCAGCGTGATCTTGCGCGTGTGCTCTTGTAGCGCCATGGGACTGCCCAGCTGCCAGGACGCCATGTCCCTGCGCGTGGCCTCGACGATCACGTCCTCGTACTCGCGCATCCGCTCCCCGTGAAACGGCGGCAGCAGCAGCTTGCGCTGGCGCATGTGCTCCGGACCAGTCAGCACCAGCACCGAGCTGCGGCCCATCACAGGGGCGATCGGCGAGTTGCCAGTCGCCGACGGCGCCACCTCCGGCGGGGCCGTGAACACCGTCTTCACGGCCTCCGGGTCACTCACCAGGACCAGTTGCATCCCACTGGGCGCAAACGTGATCGTGAACGCATCTCCCAGTCGCTCAGCGCAGCGGTCCATCATCCATGTCGGCGCCAGTGCCCACCCCAGCGTCTGCAGGATCTTCGGCGCCCTCGGCCCGGGCGGAAGTCCCCGCTTGCCCCGCGCAGGCACATCCCTCTCATCCATCGGCACCCGCTCACTCGATGCCCTTGGCGCCACCGCAGCCATCCCTACAAGCTACCGACCACCGATCTTCAGCGTCGAATCGGCGCTACTCGTTGGCAGTCGTCGATTCCTTGGAACCACTGCCCCGACTCTGTGTAGTGGAGCTCGTGCTCGTCTTAGATTTTTTAGTGGGAGAGCGATGCTCGCCGCCCTTGTCGCGATCCAGTGCATGGCCCACGCTGTGCGCAGCATGTCGCACGTCCCGCCTCACACCCGGCGAGATCGCATACGCGAGCAGCGTCGCCGCAATCCCAATCACCGCTATCGCCAACACCAGCCGCGCCCGCCGCCGTTCGTTCTCCGCAGAGGCCGGCCGTACGCTGAATGGAGAGATGGACATCTCCGACTCAAACTAGCGCGGCTGCGCTCAGCCCATCAGCGAGCGGCGCTCACGCCGACGGTCGCGCTCATCCAACAGCGCCTGCGCCACCGACCTGCGGGCCTGCATCACCTCCGCCTGCGAAAGCCTCTCAGGACACCGCCCCAGGTACCCCAGCAGCATCCTCGCCGGCAGCACCCGCACGCCCTTCCGGCGCGACGCCGGCTTGTCCACCCATGCGCGGCTGTAGACGATCATGGGCTCCACCTCCACGCCCGTGACCCGTTCGATCGCCTTGCGCTGAGCTTGCGCCTGGTTGAGCAGCCCGCCGTGCACCCGTCCCACCCGCACCGGCCCCGCATGGCTCTTTGTCTCCACCGTGAACACCCCTGCCCGCCCGATCACGATGTGGTCCACGTTGCCGTGGCCGAAAGTCGCATCGTGGATCACCTGCCAGTCCGTGCTCGCCAGCTCGTCCAGAAGTTCTCCCACATGCTCCTCCGCGACCGCACCACGATCGCGTCGCTCCACCAGCGGCAGCACGTAGCGCGCCACCACGAAGATGCCCACCAGCAGCGCCAGCTCCGCCCCCACATAACGCCAATCCTGCAGGCCAAAAGCACGACCCGCCAGCGCCGTTGCAACCGCCAGCACGCCCAACGCCAACAGCGTACGCAGGCGCAGCCGCCTCACCGTCGCGCGCGCGTACTGACCTGCCGTCCGGCGCGTTGGATCGGAGTGGATTACGTACATCTCGCTTTCCTCGTTGGCGTTCCCCTCTCATTCATCGGTCCACCGCCGCACACTCCTTGAGTCCGGGGGTCTGGACGCCAAGAGCCTGGCGAAGCGTGGAGAGGACCCCCCATCTTCTAAAGCAGGCCCACCCCGCCGCCGAAGCCACAAGTGATCTGAAACCCCTTCGATCGGCACCACACCCTTGTACGCCATGAACGAAACCTCTCATCTATCTGACCCTCAGGACATCTGTCTGTTGCTCCGCGCGCACGGCGAGCAGCGTTGGCTCATATTTGAGGTCCTACCCGTCCTGCGCCAGATTGAGACCCCTGACTCGATACCCGAGGATCAGCTCGGCGCCGCCTACGCCTATCTGGAGATGCTCTGGATGGACGCCCGTCGCAGAGCCCGCGAGACCGATGCCTGCGCTCGGCTCAACCACAACGGCGCCGAGCGCGATCACGTCCTCTACGAGAAGGCCAGCCGCTACCACGCCGCCGTGCGCCGCCTGCGCGTCGCCATCGGCCAGCGCATCGCCTCCCACGTCCAGCCCACCGGCGAACTAGTCGTCCACCAGCACGCCAACAGCTGAGGAGATCGCATACCCTCAGCGCCTACATGGCGCTGAGCTTCGACCTCCAATCGCACTCAACCCACTCCGACGGCGCCCTCCCGGCCGCCGAGGTAGTGGAGCGCGCCGCCGCCGCCGGAGTCGAGCTGCTCGCCCTCTCCGACCACGACACCATCAGCGGCGTCTCCGAGGCAATCGACGCCGGTAAGCGCCTCGGCGTGCGCATCGTTCCCGCGGTCGAGATCTCCGCCGTCGACGCCGGCTCTCCAGTTCCCCGCGAACTGCACATCCTCGGCTACAACATCGACCACACCGGCCCCCTGCTCACCGACAAGCTGGCCGGATTCCTTGCCGACCGCGAGCGACGCACCCTGCGCATGGCCGCCGCCCTCAAGGAAGCCGGCTTTGAGCTCGACGAACGCGCCATCGGCGCCCGTGTCGCAGCCGGCAAACCCATCGGGCGCCCCCATCTCGCCGAAGCCGTTCTCGGCGCGCCGGCCAACGCCTCCCGCCTCGCCGATGAGAGCATCGACGACATCGGCTCCCTCATCCGTGGCTATCTCATCGAGGGCAAGCCCGCCTTCCGCCTGCGTGAGACACCCACCGTCGCCGAGGCCATCGACGCCATCCACCTGACCGGCGGCATCGCCGTCTGGGCCCACCCCTTCTGGGACATCGAGGACCCCGACGAAGTCCTCTCCAGCATCGACCGCTTCAAGGCCCTCGGAATCGACGGCGTCGAGTCCTTCTACATCAGCCACAACGAGCAGCAGACCAAGCTGCTCGTCAACCGCTGCTCCGAGCTCGGTCTGCTCACCACCGGCTCAGCCGACTACCACGGGCCTGACAACCGTCTGTTCTCCAAGTTCATGGCCTTCGACACCTTCGGGCTCGAGCCCAACCTCGGGCCCATCGCCGGCTGAGCCGGCTGCCTCTCTGACGAGCTCTCGCGCGGGGGCCGCTGCTTCAGGGCGCCAGCAACGCCTGCAGGCGGTAGGCCAGCGACTCCAACGCCAGCTCTTCTGAGACGTTCAGCGGCAGGCTCGTGCGTGTCTGCGCCACCAGCTCCATCGCCTCACCCAGCGGGGCTCCACCCCGGTCGCGGGCGTCCTCTTCTAGCTCCTCGCGCCTGTCCACCGCGTAGATCAGCTCGTGCGCCCCCTCGCACGCGCACAGCACATCTCTCAACCACAGCTCCGACAGGCGCAGCGCCAGATCCAGCGTCTGTGTGCGCACCTTGCGCTCACCTCTGCGCCTCGCCTCGAGCCCTTCTCGTTCGTATTTCTTGCGCTCCTTACTGGGCACGAACTCGAGCTCTCCCGCCATCTGCTCCTGAGCGGCCTCTCCCGCCGCCGTTCCCGCCGCCTTCGCCGCCTCCAACAGCGCCGTCCACTGGCGCCCAGCCGTAGAGCCCTTCAGCGCCGCTCTCACATAGCGCTCCGCTCCCGCCCTCAAGCTCACGCCCTCCTCGCTCGCCAGCCTCGCCGCCTCCTCCGCATCGCCCATCGCCAGTCGCGCGCACGCAAGCGCCTGCTCTCGCGACAGTCCTGTGACGGTGGCCTGCAGATCGTCCGCCATCGCAGTCGACGGCCGCGGGTCGAAGCGGACCTGCTGGCAGCGCGAGACGATCGTCGCCAGCACGTCCTCCCTGCGGTCCGTCAGCAGCACCAGGTGCGCAAACGCCGGCGGCTCCTCCAACGTCTTCAGCATGCGGTTTGCAGCCTGGTCGTTCATCGCCTCAACCGACTCGATCACAAACACCCGCCGCGCCGACTCAAACGGCGTCCGCGCCGCCGCCGCCACCACCGGCTCATCGATGTCGCTCACCAGCATCTCCGCCGCCCCCGACGGCCTCACCCACGTCAGATCCGCATGGCTGTCCCGCTCCACCCGCTCAGTCACAGTCTCCGGCGTTCGAGCCCCCTCCTGCAGAAGGAACGCCGCGAACGCCCGCGCAACCCTGCGCTTTCCCGTTCCCGCCGGGCCATAGAACAGATACGCATGCGACGGCTTGCCACCAGGCTGCATCGCCGGCGTCAGAACCGCCCGGGCGTGTGGGTGAGCGTCCAGGCCGGGCAGCTCCTCCAGCCCCGACGTCGAGTCCTGCTCAGGCGTGGCTGTCGAGGACATCTCGGCCATCCTAGAGTCATGGTCGGGCCTGGGCGGAGACAGAGACCGGGCGGCGACAGACCAGGGCCAGGGTTCCTCCGTATGTGTTCCTTTTCATCGTCGGGTGCTGTGCTGTATAGCCATGGTGCTACAGCAGCGTCTTGGTGGGTACTGCAGGGCCGAGGGTCTATATATGTCTCGGCGGCTGCTGTACCGCGATGGTTATACAGCTGCGCAAACGATGAACATTGTGGAGCTCGGGCGCGCCAACTCGGGCGTTCAAGCCCCGAAGACCGAGGCCGTCGCTACTGTCCGGTTTGTGGCCCGCGGTCGGCTGATCACCCTCGAGGGGCTCGACGGCGCCGGCAAGTCAACGCTCGCCGACGGGCTTCTGCTCGCGCTGTCTGCGCTGGTGCCCCGCGTTGAGCTTCTACGGGAGCCCGGAGGCGTGGACACCTCTGAGCGGATCCGTGCGCTCGTAAAGGACCCCACCCTCACCGTCTCCCCACGCACCGAGGCTCTCCTCTATGCCGCCGCACGCGCCCAACTCGTCGAGGAGCGGCTCGAGCCACTCCTTAAAGAGGGCGCCTGTGTGCTTCTCGACCGGTTCGTGGACTCGTCCCTCGCCTATCAGGGAGCCGGTCGCGATCTCGGGGTTGAGGCAGTGCGAGCCATCAACCTGTTCGCCACCGGCCCACTCGCACCCGACCTCACGCTGCTACTGCGCATCGACCCCGCCCAAGGACGCCTGCGCCAGCAGGAGCGAGCCGAGGCCCCCGATCGGCTCGAGCGCGAGGGCGAGACATTCTTCGCCGCGATCGCCTGCTCCTATGACAAGCTCGCCGAAGCGGAGCCTCTGAGATTTCACGTGATCGACGCCGCGCAATCACCCGAGCAGGTCCTCGCCGACGCGCTTGCTGCAGTCCAGGATCTGCTCCACCCAACCGCAGCCGCCGACTAGCATGCCCGTCACGATGCCCGAGCCACGGCAGCTCATTGCACATCTCGCCCGCGCCCGCGCCCGCGCCTCGGTCTCGGTCTCGGTCTCGGTCTCGGTCTCGGTCTCGGCGATGCTCTGCGCGATTGCCCTCCTCGCCCTGCCCGGCTCCGCGCACGCCCTCCTCACCGCCTCGACCGCGGCGGCGACAACCACTCCAACGTCGGCTACGACGCCTGCCAACGCCGGCACAACCGTAGCTCCCACCACCTCCGTTCCTACCGCCACGTCCACCACGTCTCCGACCGCTTCCGGCGGGTTCACCATCACCCGGTCAGCGCCGAGCACCACCCCGGGTGCGACGCCCACACATACCGGCCAAGCCAGCAAGATCTCCACTCCCGCCATCGCGCTCGCCGTGTTGGCCGCGCTGCTCGCGCTCGCCTGCGCCGCCTGGGCGGCCATCCGCCTCACCGCCTTCGAACCTCGCTGGCTCAGCTCAGCACGCCACGCGCTTGCCGAGGGGGGCTTTCGGATCTCGGCCACATGGGCCGAATTCACGGACTGGGCGCGGCTAGGAAAATAGCTCGCTGAGAGCGGCCGCCGTCGGCGACGAGAGTCCCGCAAACAGCGGTGAACCTCCTAAAATTGAAGGTGAGCGCACGCTCTTTCCGTCCGGCCCTCGCGGGAGCATGGTCGACCCCCGACAACAGCTTCGAATGAGCGTCCGTCCGCAGGCGCAGCAGAGGAGGAAGGCCCGATGAACCCAGCCCCCCAGACAACTCTTTCCCAGGATGCCAAGCAGGGCGAGGCGCTTTCCATCAATCGCTATTTCACGACTGCGGGGGTCTATCCGTTCGACTCCGTGGAGTGGGAGACTCGCGACGCCCGCATCGGTCACGGCGACCGTGTTGCCTTCGAGCAGAAGGATGTCGAGTTCCCGAAGAGCTGGTCACAGAACGCGACCAACATCGTGGCGCAGAAGTACTTCCGCGGGCAGCTCGGCGCACCTGAGCGCGAGCACTCGGTGAAGCAGATGATCAGCCGCGTCGCCGGCACGATCACCGGCTGGGGGCGCTCGGGTGGATACTTCGCAAGCGAAGAGGACGCCAGCGCCTTCAACCACGAGCTCACGCATATCCTCCTGCACCAGCTGGCCGCGTTCAACTCGCCCGTCTGGTTCAACGTCGGCTTCGAGGAGAGCCCGCAGTGCAGCGCCTGCTTCATCCTCAGCGTCGATGACACCATGGAGTCGATCCTCGCCTGGAACACCAAGGAGGGGAACATCTTCCGCGGCGGCTCCGGCTCGGGCATCAACCTGTCGAAAATCCGTGGCTCGATGGAGCCCCTGGCCAAGGGCGGCACGGCCTCCGGCCCGGTGTCGTTCATGCGCGGCGCCGACTCCTGGGCCGGCACGATCAAGTCCGGCGGCAAGACCCGTCGCGCGGCCAAGATGGTCGTGCTCGACGTCGATCACCCGGACATCCGCGAGTTCATCTGGTGCAAGGCCAAGGAGGAGGACAAGGCCGAGGCGCTACGCGACGCCGGCTTCGACATGTCGATCGACGGCGACGGCTTCTTCTCGATCCAGTACCAGAACGCGAACAACTCGGTGCGCGTGACCGACGAGTTCATGCAGGCGGTCGAGGAGGACGGCGAGTGGCGCCTGCTGGCGCGCACGACCGGCGAGCCGATCG
>JASLDD010000242.1 GCA_030151725.1 Solirubrobacteraceae bacterium | reverse complement strand
GCGGGAGAGCGCCGCGGCAGCCATGGCCACCGCCAGGAACGTCTTGCCAGTGCCGGCTGGGCCCACGCCGAAGGTGACCGTGTTCTGACGTACGGAGTCCACGTAGCGCTTCTGGTTGACGGTCTTGGGAGCCACGCGCAGGCCACGGTGGGTCCACACCACATCCTCGAGCACGCGAGCGGGCGACTCGTGCGCATCGAGAGCGCCGGTCACCGCCGTGATCGTCCCCGGCCCAATCTGATGTCCTCGAGCGATTAGGTCGGAGAGCTCTCGCACCACCCTCTCCCCGGCGTTGGTCTCGGCCTCATCGCCGTCGAATGTGAGCAGGTTGCCGCGCAGAAACACCTTGCAGTCAAGATGCCCCTCGAGCGCACGCAGCACCGCATCCTGGCTGCCGGCGAGCTCGGCAGCCACCTCGTTGGAGAGCTCTATTTGGGTCCTCATCCTTGCAGCGCGGCCCGCACGAGCCCCGATACCCGCTTACCATCCGCACGCCCGTCGACAGCGGCCATCGCGTGCTTCATTGCGCTGCCCATGTCCTTGGCGGATTGGGCGCCACTCTCAGCAACTGCCTGATGGACGATCGCTTCAAGCTCCTGTTCGGAGAGCTCTGCCGGCAGATACCCGCCGATCAGCGACCCCTCGGCCTCCTCGCCGCCGGCGAGATCGTCGCGACCGGCATCGCGATAGGCGCGGGCTGCCTCCAGGCGGCGCTTGCGCTCACGACGCAGTACGGCCAGCTCGTCCGCAGTTCCCTCCTTGGCGGCCTTCTGCAACTCGGAGAGCACGAGCCTGAGTGCTCCCACCTTCTCACGCTCGCCCGCACGCATCGCGCCATGGAGGTCGGCTTTGATCTGGTCGAGAATCGCCATCTTCATATCAGGATACGCCGCTCTGTGGAGAACAGGGCGATCTCAATCGTGCTCCAACGGCGTGGGGCTGCCCAAGCGACCTGGTGAGGAGGCATCGCGGCCAAAGAGCAGTGCAACGTTCCAATCGACGAGCAGGCGCAGCCTGCGCCCGTTGCCGGGCATCAGCAGCAGGTGGTAGGTGCGGGCGATCAGCCATGCGGGAAAGCCGCGCCATCGAATCCCAAGCGTGATCGCGACGGCCTTGCTGCCGCCGAGCTCTGCCACGACCCCTTTCGTGCGATAGCGAAACGGCTTGGGGACTCCGCCGGCGAGCGTGGCGAGGACATTGCGAGCGACAAGCCGACCCTGGCGGATCGCGTGCTGAGCGGTCGGTGGACAGGGCTGGCCTGGACGCGAGGCATCGGGTACGGCGGCACAGTCGCCGATCGCCCACACATATGCGCCGCGAGCGGCCTGCGATGGCGTTGCTGCGCTCTGAGGGGGGACTCGCATCGTGGCGTCGACGACCAGCCGCCCTGTCTCATCGAGGGGCAGCCCGAGCCTGGCGACGACGGGGCTCGGCTTCACCCCCGCCGTCCACACGACGGTGCGCGCCGGAATCTGCTCGCCCGTGGAGAGGCTTGCGTCGTGCTCGCTCACCTCGGAGAGGGTGGTCTCGATGTACACCTCGATGCCACGCCTGCGCAGCTCGCGTTCCGCGAACTCGGAAAGACTGCGTGGCACCTCCTGCATGATGCGGTCCTTGCCCTCGACCAAGACCCAGCGCATTCCCTGGGCGCGACAGCGCGGATATAGCTCGATCGCCTGCACGGCGAAGTCCTGGAGCTCCGCCAGGCCCTCCACGCCGGCGTAGCCCGCACCCACGAACACGAACCCGAGGTATTGACCACGGCGAACCGGATCCTCGATCGACTCGGCGATGTCCAGACAGCTGAGGACCTGGTTGCGCAGGGCGGTGGCATCGGAGAGCGACTTCAGGCCGGTTGCGTGCTCTGCCAGGCCCGGGATGGGCAGGGTCCGAGAGACGGACCCGAGCGCCACAATCAGATGGTCATAACCGATCTCGAGCTGCTCGCCATCGATCCGCTGAACCTCAAGCGTGCCGTGCTGGGGCTGGGCGCCGGTGACCTTGCCGATCACAAGGTCGGTCCGCCGCAGCTGTGAGCGCAGCGGCACAACGACGTGGCGTGGGTCGAGCGTGGCACCGGCGGCGCCCGGCAAGAGCGGCGTGTAGAGCAGGAAGTTGGCCTCGTTGACGAGCGTCACGTGCGCGCTCTGGGGCGGCAGCAACCGCTCGAGCGCCCGCGCCGCATAGAAGCCACCGAACCCACCGCCTGCGATCACAACTTGCCATGCCATAAGGACACAATAGGGTTCACGCTGTGGACGATTCGCTCTACGCCAACGCGCTTGCCCCATTCTTGGCAGAGATGCCGGCTCTGCGTCCGGGGGATGCGGAAGTAATCGATGCTCACACGCACCTCGGCCTCGACGAGGATGGACGCTCGCTGACGCTCGAGCAGCTGCTGGGTCAGCTCGATCAGGCGGGCGCTCGCCGTGCCTGCGTGTTCCCCCTGCACGACCCCGAGCGCAAGCCCGCCTACAGCCTGCCCAACGATCGCGTGCTGAGGTGGGCGGGCGAAAGCGCAGGGCGGCTCACACCGTTCTGCCGCCTGGATCCAGCCGAAGACCCCCTGATTGAGGGAGACCGGGCCCTCTCGGCGGGTGCTCGCGGCATCAAGCTTCACCCCCGCGCGCAGGACTTCCGCTTCGACGGACCCGAGATGGACGGCATCTTTGCGCTGGCCGAAGAAGCGAGCGTCCCGATCCTGATCCACGCCGGGCGTGGCCTGCCGCCTCTGGCCGACGGGCTAGTCGATCTCGCGCTGCGCCACCCGGGTGCTGTCCTGATCCTTGCCCATGGAGCGATCTGCGACCAGGGCATCCTGACCTCGGGACTCGCCGATCACCCGGGCGTGCTGTACGACACATCGTGCTTCTTCCCCCTGGATGTGATCGAGCTGTTTGCACGCGTCCCGGCGGAGCGGATCGTGTTCGCATCCGACCCCCCCTACGGCATGACCGCGACGGGCCTGTATGCGGCGCTGCGCGTATGCGCCCAAGCAGGACTCGACGAGACCACCACCTCGGCGGTGCTCGGCGGCACGATGGCGGCGCTGATCGACGGCCATGGCCTGCCGCCAGTTGGCCCGATCCGCCGCGGCGACTCGATCACACTGTCTGGGCGCCTGGGCCGTGTCTACAACTACGCGAGCCTCGTCGGGCCGGCGTTGTTCACCGGCGTGGTCGAGCAGGCACGGGCGATGCTCGACCTGGCGATCGCGGCGACCCGCGATCCCGAGCCTGGAGCTGTGGGCGAGGCGCTCGAGGTCATAGGCGCGGCGTTGCGAGCGGCCGACGCGCTGCTCGCAGACGAGGACGGCATCCGCCCGGCGATCGATCTGATCTTCAGGGCAAACTTCCGTGCGGCGACCGAGCTCGCCGACGCCGTTTCCGCCTGAGATCAGTGGGCAGTGAGCCAGACGGCGGCCCACTCGCCGCTCTGGCGACGGGAGCGCTCACGGAGATCGAGGCCCCGGCCAAAGGCCTCGACGATCTCGTCGACCTCTCCCACCAGCAGGCCGCTTGCGATCAGATGAGAGGGCGCGGCGGGCATCCTGGCGGCGAGCTCCAGCAGAAGCGGTCGCAGCAGATTGGCGAGCATCACCGGGGCGACCTGACCTGCCTGTGAGGGTGTCCTCGGCCAC
>JASLDD010000304.1 GCA_030151725.1 Solirubrobacteraceae bacterium | reverse complement strand
AGAACCTCGCTTGGGGCACATACAACCTCTCGACGCCGCAGTCGATCGTCAGCGCCTGGATCGCCTCGCCCGGGCATCTGGCCAACATCCTCGAATCGAAGTACACAGAAACAGGCATCGGGATCGTCTCCGCGGTGCCTTCCTCCCTCGCGAACGGTGCGCCCGGCGCTACCTACGCGCAGGAGTTCGGCGTGATCGTCCCCTGAACCGTGGGGCATGCCCGCGGCGCCCGCGTCATCTCCGTTCGCTACTCTGGATTCACCAGAGAAAGGAGGTGGTCCAAACGTTGAGTGACAGTTCTTGCGGGACCCTGGAGGTGACCGGCCGGTAGGTCGGGAGGCTGGTCCGCCTAGCGGAATCCAACCCGGGACACCCCGAGACGACCGCCGGTCCTGGTCCCTCCGGCTGAAGCATCGTCGCTCTCGGTCTTTCCAGTCAGAGTCGTACGCGAAGGGCGCCTCCATGTGGGGCGCCCTTCGTGCTTCTACCCAGCAGCTGACGGCACGATGGTCAAGCCAGATAGGACGCAGGGAGAGTGGCGTGCTTAGCACGCGAGCGACCGAGGACGCCGTCTGGCGCCGTGCCAGCGTGCCGTCAGGCCGCTTGCGGCAGGTACTGCAGCCAGGCCGTCGGGATCGTGGGGCTGGCGACGTGGATGAAGATCTCCGCGCGGGGGGTGCGCGGGGCGTTGCGCGGATGCATGCCCGCCTGGCGCGGCAGGCGGTCGCCCTTGCGCCTGTTGCAGGGGGCACACGACGCAACGATGTTCTCCCAGTTCGACGAGCCGCCCTTGGAGCGGGGGATCACGTGGTCGACCGTCAGGTTGGAGCGCGAGCCGCAGTACTGGCATGTCCAGCTGTCTCGCGCAAAGACTGCCCTACGTGTGATCTTGCGGCGGTGCGCGTCGCGCGGGACGTTCACGTAGCTCACCAATCGGATCACCACCGGGCGCGCCAGCGTGGAGCTCTCGGAGTGAAGTTCCCAGCGGCTGCGCTCGAGCAGCTCGGCCTTTTCCTTCAACAGCAGCACCACCGCGCGGCGCACCGTGCACACGTTGATCGGCTCATACGTGGCGTTCAAGACGAGCACCCGGCCACGCATCGCCCCGCGGGGCGATGGGTCAGGTCCGTGCCGCTGGTGCTCTGAAGGCGACACGGACCCCACCGGCTCTGGTGGGACAGTGCTCTCCATGTTCAGCGCCGAGTGTAGCGGGGGCGCTGACGGCGCGCCCCGCCCGACAATCCTCGACCCTTAGCCATCGGGCAGGTCGGGGTGAGCCGTTGGGTATGAGCCGAGGATGAGCACCTCCTCACAGAGCCCTCCCAGCCCTGCGATCGCCTCGTCCACACCTGCCTCCCCAATGCGGCCTGCGATGTCCGCAAAGAACATGTAGCTACCCAACCACTCACGCCGCGGACGCGACTCGATCCGGGTGAGGTTGATGTCTTGCTCGGCGAGCTTCTGCAGGCAGCGCAGCAGCCACCCCGGCCGCTCCGCGCCCAGACCCCAGAAGACGAGCGATGTCTTCCACTCGCCGGCTTCCTGCGCGCGCAGCGGCGCCGGCCGATCGACATCCGCGGCGCGCGCCAGCCACACAAAGCGCGTCACATTGTCCTCGCGATCCTCCACCGCTTCGCGGATCACCATGGCTCCGTAGATCTTCGCCGCCAGCACCGTTCCAAGCGCTGCCCTTCCCGGCTCTGCACCGCTCATCACGCCGCGCACCGCCTCGGCCGTCGAGGTCGCGGGCAGCACGCGAGCGTGGGCCAGCTCGCCGCGTAGCAGCCGCGTGCACTGCCCCGGCACCTGCGGATGGGTGATGACGGTCTTGATGTCCGCCAGCGCGAGCTTCTCGGCGGCGATCAGCGAGTGACGCACGCGCAGCAGCGTCTCGCCCACGATCTTCACGTCGCTCGCCTCCCCCGCCAGCAGGTCCAGCGTCACGTTGATGGAGCCCTCGAGCGAGTTCTCGATCGGCACAATCGCAAAGGCGACGTCCCCGCTACGCAGCGCCATAACCGTGTCGTAGATCGTCGCCAGCCCAACCGGCTCGACAGTGCCCGCCATTGCGCTGTCCAGCAGGGCCTCCTCGCTGAAGGTTCCCTCGGGTCCCAGGTAGCCGACGCGCTCGCGCGCCGGTGCCTCAGGCGGGCTGCTCATCCCCGGCGGGAGCGGTCTGCGGGCCGGCGAGCGCGAGGCGCACAGCCTCCGCCTCCTCCGGCGAGAGCTCCAGTTCTCCCCGCCCGCCATGCAAGAGCTTGCCGTACACGCGCGCCTGGTCGCGGTGGTGGATGCACGACAGCACGATCCCCGACTGCTCGTCGTCGAGCAGCGCAATCGACATCGACTGGTGGCCCGAGAGCTCGTTGTAGGCGTCATAGCGAACAAGCGCGCGGTGCGCGAACGTCCCGCGCAGCGCGCGCTCGACGCCCGCCAGCCTGCCGTCCAACCGCACCGCTGCCTCGTCGACGTACTCCCGCAGGGCCTCAAAGGCCGCCTGCATCGTGGCCGCATGCGCGACCAGGTCCTGCTGGCTGCCCTCTCCAAGCACGGCTCGCTGGGCGTGGCGCAGGCGCCGCACGCTGATGCTCAGCGCCACGCAGCCCATCAGCGCCACCGCCGCCACCGCGGCGGCTGCGATAGCGATGATCCCCTGGGTGTTCGTGATCGAGGCGAGCATGGCAACAAGTTAGCCGCTGGCGTGAGCCGGACGCGCCGCAGCCGAAGGCGCGCTCGTGGTGCTCTGCGCCTGCCCGCTCGATCTACTGGCCAAAGATCGCCAGATAGGTGTTCTTGTTGTTTTCCAGGTCGTTCTCGCCCGGCACGCCCTCGACGCTCACCTGGATTTTGGCCGCCGCCCCGACGGGGATCCCGTTGACGGGTATTTCCACGTTCAACGCCTTGCCCGGTTCGGTCTTTTCGATCACATGCGAGGCCTTGTATTGCTTTCCGGAGGCCGTGACCGTGATGTCCACCTTGACGTTCGTCTCGGGGAATTCTCCTGAGTTTTCCACCTGCACCGTAAACGTCGGGTTGCCGCCCCCGCTGATGTGGTTGAGCGTCGATTCCGGTGCCAGCGTGTTCGTGCCAACGCTCACGTTCTTCAGCGCGCTGCCGTGATTGCCCGTGACCGCCGTGCTCCTCTGCGAGGAGCCCACAGCCTGGCCCGTGATGCGTGCGAGCGCGGTGTTCGGTTCAAGCCAGCCCACGTTCGGCAGGAACCTCGAGCTGGGCGTGCTGAGCCCTGTGATGCCGGCGCCCGTGAGCGTCTGCTGGATGAGGGGCGCCACACGCTGGGAGTAGATGACGTCGGAGGCCAGGAACACCTCCATGTCGCCCGCGATCTGCGCGGTCGCCGGTTTGCTCTTCGCGCCCAGCGCTTGGGGCACGAGCGCCGCGAGCTTGTCCATCCCTTCCACGCGCAGATCCAACGCCAGCAGCAGGTCGCGCTGGGCGTTGACCATTTCGCCGGGCACGCTCAGGCTCTTGGCGTGGCTGGCGATGCTCTGCGCGGTGATCCTGAGTTGGTTGATCTGCACCTGGACGTCGAGCGCCGACTTACCCGAGGCGCCTGCCAGCTGTGTGAACAGCGGCTGCGCAACCTGCGAGCTCGATTCTTCGACGAGTCGCCCCACTTCGCGGTTGTAGTCCTTCAGCGACTGCTGTTTCTGGCTTTTCACGCAGCTGTTGATCACGAGGACGATCACGATCAGCACGACAACGGCCGCGCCCGCCGCGATCCGTCGGCGCACCATCAACGTGTGCTGATCGAGTCCACCACCCCCGCCGGCGGGCGGGGGCCGCCGCGGCCGAGGCCGTGGAGCTGTGCGAGAGCGTGGCCGTGTGGCCGTCTCCTCCTCGCCATCGTCAAAGAACGACAAAAGCCAACCGCTCCTTTGCAGGGACTTCGGGACGGCCCCAGTATGACTGCAGGCCAACTACCTGACGAGCCTGCAAGTTCTCGGTCAGAGCGCATTTTCCTGCTCTTGGCGGAAGGGACAGCGCCCGCAGGCGGCGAAACGCGGTATCCGGTGGAGTCCCAGCGAACCCTCCTCTACGAGTCGTCCCGCGCCAACGCCTCCGCCGAAGAGGGAGCAACTCGTCGTGTCAGGCGACCCTCTGCGGAGGACTC
Organism: Solirubrobacteraceae bacterium; assembly: GCA_030151725.1. Lineage (GTDB taxonomy): Bacteria > Actinomycetota > Thermoleophilia > Solirubrobacterales > Solirubrobacteraceae > Palsa-744. The sequence continues at coordinate 15,126 of JASLDD010000304.1, read as the reverse complement.
ATCCGCGCAGACCGCGCGCGTGACGCCGTCACGCGGAGGGCCGGAGGGGCTGGTGCTGGGCCGCTACAGGCTGCTCGAGCGCCTCGGCTCTGGGGGCTTCGGCGTGGTCTGGAGCGCCCACGACGAGCTGCTGAACCGCGAGGTGGCGCTCAAGCGCATCGCCCTCGGCCCCGACGGCGACCGCGAGCGCGCCACGCGGGAGGCACACGCGAGCGCTCGGCTCTCCCACCCCGCGATCGTCGCCCTGTTCGAGGCCTGCGTGGTCGAGGATGCCTTCTACCTGATCTCAGAGCTCGTGGACGGGGACACGCTCGCTCAGCTGATCGCCTCAGGCGAGCTCCAGGATCAGGAGGTGCTCGAGATCGGACTAGCGCTCGCGGGCGCTCTCCTGCATGCCCATGGCCGGGGGGTGATCCATCGCGACATCAAGCCCCACAACGTGCTCGTTCCCCGTCAGCGTCGCGGCGAGGCGGCCAAGCTGACCGACTTCGGTGGCGCGAGCCTTGTCGGCGAGGACGCCCTGACGCGTACCGGCGACGTGCTCGGCACGCTCGCTTACATGGCTCCCGAGCAGTCCGAGGGCGCCGCCGTCGGCGTGGAGGCCGACCTGTACGCGCTCGCGCTCATCCTGTATGAGGCGCTCAGCGGCGTGAACCCGGTTCGCGGCGCAACCCCCGCCGCCACCGCCCGGCGGATCGGCCATCCGCTCGAATCGCTCGCCCGCCATCGTCGCGATCTCCCACGCGATCTCCTCGATGCCCTCGACGACGCGCTCGCTCCGGCCCCCGAGGATCGAGGCTCGATCGAGGACCTTCGCCTCGTGTTGGAGGAGACTCTCGCCCAGGGGCTGCCCACCACCCGTCGCCGCCGGCGAGCAGCCCCCCGCCCGCTCGCACGCGTAGAGCCTGCCGTCCCACGAGTGCCTCGAGTCGCGCGCCGTGGAACGGCCGACCCCACGCTGGAGGGCGCTCCGGGCGCGCTCCACGATCCGCTCGCCCCACCGCTCGCCGCCGAGCGCCCCCAGCGGCTGACTCTGCCGCGGGCCGTGTGGATGGCGTGCGCGCTCGCAGCGATCGTGTGGCAGACGTGGGTCGGGCGTCCAGGCGTCGCGCTGCTCATCTTCGCGGCGCTGTTGCCGCTGCTCGTGCTCCCCTCCGAGCCGCGCTCCTCGCGAGTCGGCGCCGGATGGCTGGTATGTGTCCTTGCTCCCATCCTTGGCTTGGTTGGGCTCGCCTCGAGCTACCCGGCGCTCGCCGGACAGGGCGCGCGTTGGCGAGAGCGCGCAGTGCACGGGGCGCTCGCCTACTGGTGGCTTCTACTGGCAGAGCCCCTGGCCGACCATCGCCTGTGGCTTGGTGTCCACACGACTACCCCCCCAAAAGCCATTTGGGAAAGCTCGATCGGCACGGCGACAGCGCACGTGATCGTCCCGGAGCTGACGCTCGCCGCACTGCTCGGAGCATTGCTGTGGGCGGCAGCGGCGGTATCGCTGCCGTGGCTCGTGCGCGGGCGCAGCGCCATGCTGGACGTGCTCGCCGCCGTGCTCTGGTCGACGGCCATCGTCCTGGCTACGCCACTGCTCGACAGCCCCCTCGGCGCCCACACGCTGCACCCCGCCCCCCGCGGTCTCGTGCTCGGAGCGATCCTCGGCGGTACGGTCGCCGTTGGCGCCCGTGCCCTGCGCGGCCCCGTCTGACGTAGGCTGCGTAGCATGGTTGCCGGGTGTCGAGCCTCCCGCGACAGACCGGCCTAGCCGTCCGCCTATGAACCTGCTGAAGAGCGTCGAGACCACGATCGCCAACCTCGTCGAGGGCACCTTCGGACGGGTGTTTCGCACAGAGGTGCGCCCGATGGAGCTGGCGCGCAGGCTTGCCCGCGAGATGGACGCCCACCGCACCGTGTCGGTCTCGCGCGTGTATGCCCCCAACGAGTTCTCCGTCTGGCTCTCCGTAGAGGATCGCGAGCGTTATGAGGGCGTAGAGCACGAGGTGATCGACGAGCTGTCGGCCTATCTGCTCGAGCACGCCCGCCGCGAGAACCTGATCTTGGCCTCCCAACCGCACATCGAGTTTCACACCGACGAGCGCCTCGCGCTCGGTGAGTTCGGGATCCAGGCGCGATCCGTGCGGGCTGAGGAACACGATGAGGAGGCCTCGGCAGCCCCCGCTGAGCAATCCGAGCACGGGCAGACGATGATCTACAGCACCTCCGCACGCGCCGGAGGCCCGGTCGAGGAAGGGCACGCCCGCCGCCGCGCTCCGCGAGCTCTGCTGGCGGTAGGCAGCCGGCGCTTGCTCGTACCACCCGCCGGCGGTGTTGTCGGTCGCAGCCGCGACTGCGAGATCGTGCTCGAGGACACGGGCGTCTCACGCCACCACGCCGAGTTGCGCCCCAGCGCGGAGGGCTGGACGGTCGCCGATCTCGGCTCGACCAACGGCGTGCTCGTCAACGGGCGGGAGATCCGCGGCGCCCAGCTCCTGCAGTCGGGGGATCGCCTCGAGCTTGGCACCACCCAGATCGTCTTTGAAGTGGGATGAGATGAACACGCTCGAACCCGTCTCCGTGGCGCTCAAGTTCGGCTTCCTCGGAGTTCTCTACCTGTTCCTGCTGTGGGTCGCCCGCAGCGCCCGTCGCGACCTTGGCGGACGTTCTTCGCTCGATCCGCATGCGGTGCAGGACCCGCGCACGATCCCGCCAGACGCCACCGGCCTGTACTCGGCCTCTACGCTCGGTAGCGCAGGCGCTCTTCACAGCGCGCCCCGGCTCGTGGTCGAGCGCGCCCCCGGGCACGAGCCCGGGATGATCTACGACCTCGACGGGAAGATCGTGTTGGGTCGCGGCGAGCACGCCGAGATCAGACTCGAGGATCCCTTCGCCTCGGCACGCCACGCCCTCATCTACGAGCAGGGAAACATAGTGGTCATCGAAGACCTCGACTCCACTAACGGCACCTACCTCAACGAGGAGCTGCTGCAGAGCCCCCGTCCGCTGCATCCCGGTGATCGCGTGCGCATTGGCGACAGCGAATTCAGCTTCGAGGTCGACTGAGCGTGCTGCGCGTAGCCGAGCAGTACGCCGGGACCGACACCGGCCGCCAACGCCGTGCCAACGAGGACTCGTTGCTCGCACGCTCGCCGCTGTTCGTAGTCGCCGACGGGATGGGGGGCGCGCAGGCCGGAGAGGTCGCCTCGCGGATTGCCGTCGAGTCCTTTCAGCCAGGCCTGAGCGACGACTCCGAGCCCGAGCTGGCGCTCGCCGAGCTGGCGCAAGCCGCCAACGCACGCATCCACGAGCTCTCCCATGCGCACGCCGAGCAGGCGGGCATGGGCACCACCCTGACAGCCGTCTACGTGGGCCAGGAGGACGTCGCGATCGCCCACGTTGGCGACAGCCGTGCCTACTGCCTGCGCGACGGCGAGCTGCTGCGCTTGACAGACGACCACTCGCTCGTCGACGAGCTCATGCGCCAGGGTCGCCTCACGCCCGAGGAAGCCGTCGAGCATCCGCAGCGCTCGGTCATCACACGTGCGCTCGGTCCCGAAGGCACGGTCGAGGTCGACACGCGCTCGTTCCGCGCTCGCGCCGGCGATGTCTACTTGCTCTGCAGCGACGGCCTGACAACCATGATCTCCGAGCAGCAGATCGCTGATGTGCTGCGCGCAAACCCCCTCCTTCACGATGCCGGTGAGGCGCTGATCGCAGCCGCCAACGAGGCCGGTGGGCGCGACAACGTGACCGTCGTGCTGATGCGTCTGGAGGAGGTCCTCGCGGGCGAGGGCTCACCGCTACAGGAGCACGCGACGATGACCGGCATGCCCGCCGTCAGGATCCCCGAGGAAAGCCACGCGCGCCCTGCGCTGCGTCCCAGGCGTCCACACCCTGCTCCCGGTCCTGCGTCACGGACGCGCGCCCGCCGTCGCTGGCGACGCCTCGGCGCCCTGGCGATCGCGCTGACCGTCGCCGGCCTGCTCGGCGCCGCCGCCTATCTGGCGCTGCAGTCGGTCTACTTCATCGGGACCAACAGCCGCGGCTTGGTCACGCTTTTTCGCGGAGTTCCCTACCGCCTGCCGGGCAACCTGGCGCTCTACAGCAGCGACTACGTCTCGGGGGTCAGCGCCTCGACGCTCTCCCCGCAGCGCCGCCGAACCCTGCTGGACCACTCCCTGCGATCGGAAGCCGACGGCGCGTCGCTGATTCGCAGTCTCGAACTGGGCCAGCTCGAATGAGGCGGCCGCTGTGAATCGACCGATAGTCCGCCTGTACGGACTCGTCGTGCTGTTGTTCGCGCTGCTCATTGCGTTCGCCTCGCGGTGGACCGTCTTTGAAGCCTCATCGCTACGCAACAACAGCCTCAACGCGCGCTCCCTGCTCGAGCAGGAACGGGTCGCACGCGGTCCGATCGTGGCCTCCGACGGCACCGTGCTCGCCCGCTCGCTCCCCCGCGGGGAAGGCAAATACGAACGCAGCTACCCCACCGGCGGCGAGTTCGCCCAGGCGATCGGCTACTACTACACCGCGCTCGGCAGCTCCGGCCTCGAGCAGTTCCGCAACTCACCCTTGAACGGCTCCACCGCAAGCAACCTGCAAACGATCCTCAACCAACTGCAGGGCAAGAAGCCCGCCGGCGAGAAGGTGGTGACGACGCTCGACCCCCGTGCCCAGCGCGTCGCCAATGCGGCCCTCGCTGGGCACAAGGGCGCCGTGGTCGCACTCGAACCGCAAAGCGGCTCGGTCACCGTGATGGCCTCCTCCCCCGGCTACAACCCCAACTCGTTGCGCTCGACGGCGAGCGCCGCCGCCATCAAAAGCGATCCCAGCGGCAGGCTTCTCAACCGCGCCGTCCAGTTCGGCTATGCGCCGGGCTCGACCTTCAAGGTCGTCACCGCCACCGCGGCCCTCGACAGTGGGGCCTTCACCCCCGACTCGATGCTCAGCGGACGCAACGGCATCCCGATCTCCGGCGTGCCGCTGCGCAACGACGAAAACGAGAACCTCGGACAGATCACGCTCACGCAGGCGCTCGCCAAATCGGTCAACACCGTCTGGGCGCAGGTGGCCGAGCGCCTCGGCAAGCGCACGATGGCCCGCTACATGGAACGCTTTGGCTTCGACCGCAAGCCCGAGCTCGACTACCCGGCCGAAGAGATGTCGGCCAGCGGCGAGCACGTCGGCGAACGTGTCCTTGCCCCAACCAGCCCCCTGGTGGACGTGGGGCGCATGGGCATCGGTCAAGACAAACTCGAAGTCACCCCTCTGCAGATGGCCGAGGTCGCCGCAGCCGTGGCCAATCACGGCAAGCTGATGGTCCCCCACATGACGAAGCGGATCGTCGACTCCGAAGGGCGCACCGTTCAGCAGATCGCCCCGCGCGTGCAGTCGGTCGTGATGAAATCCTCGACCGCCGCGGAGGTGAGGTCGATGATGGAAGCCGTCGTCAACGAAGGGACCGGCACCTCGGCGCAGATCCCCGGCGTTCAGGTGGCCGGCAAGACGGGTACCGCCGAGACGCAGATCGGCAACACGATCAACAACGTCTGGTTCATCGCCTTCGCTCCCGCCGCCAACCCGCGCGTGGCGATCGCGGTGACGCTCAAGGGCGTGCCCGGTCAGGGCGCGGCGTTCGCTGCGCCCGTTGCCCGCGAAGTCATGGAAAGGCTCCTGCATGATTGATCCAGAGACGATCATCGACGGTCGCTACCGGGTGATCTCCCGCCTCGGCTCAGGCGGGATGGCCGATGTCTACCTGGCTCAGGACCAGCTGCTCGGCAGGGAGGTGGCGGTCAAGGTCCTGCACCATCACTTCGCCGAAGATCAGGAGTTCGTCGAGCGCTTCCGGCGGGAGGCGTCGAGCGCCGCCGCGCTTTCGCACCCCAACATCGTCGCCATCTTCGATCGCGGCGAGTGGAACGGCACCTACTACATCGCCATGGAGTACGTCGCAGGGCGCTCGCTCAAGACGATCGTCCACGAACAGGGCCCGCTCGATCCGGCGATGGCGATCGACATCGTCATCCAGATCCTGCGCGCGGCGCGCTTCGCGCATCGTCGTGGCGTGATCCACCGGGACCTCAAGCCCCACAACGTGATCATCGACGAGGAGGGCCGCGCGCGGGTCACCGACTTCGGGATCGCCCGCGCGGGTGCCTCCGACATGACCCTCACCGGCTCGATCATGGGGACCGCGCAGTACCTATCCCCAGAGCAGGCGCAGGGTCATACCGTCAGCGGCACCTCCGACCTCTACTCGGTCGGCGTGATCCTGTACGAGCTGCTGACGGGCGTGGTCCCGTTCGAGGGCGAGACGGCGGTGGCGATCGCCTTCAAGCAAGTCTCCGCGACCCCGCGCCCCCCCAGCGAGCTGAACCCCGCGATCCCGCCCTCCCTCGATGGGGTGGTGCTGCGGGCACTGGCAAAGGAGCCGGGCGAACGCTATGCCGACGCCGACGAGCTGATTGCGGCGCTCCAGCTCGAGCGCGAGCAGCTACCCGCATTCGTCGCGGCCGGCTATGACGCTCAGGTGCCGGTGGAGCCTGCGCCACCTGCGACCGGGGCGCTGCTGCTCGCCCCTGGAGGGCACTTCCAGGAGGAGTACGTCCCGGCTGAGGACGACCCCGCGGGCCGCCGTGCCATGTGGTGGGCGCTCGCAGTGGCGCTGCTCGTGGGGGTTGCGGTCCTGGTGTTCGTGCTCGCCCAGCCGCACCACCACACCGTCACGGTGCCCGACGTCTCAGGACAGACCGAACAGGCGGCAGCCGCCTCGCTGCGGCGCGTGGGGCTTGGCACGGTTTCCACGCTCGCGTCGAGCACGACGGTCCCGGCGGGCCTCGTCGTGAGCCAGTCGCCGACTGCGGGCAGTGCGGCCGAAAAGGGCAGTCGCGTGAGCATCGTCATCTCAGGCGGCCCCGGCAGCGCAGCGCTGATCGACGTCACGGGTCTCAAGGGCTCGGAGGCCGTCAGCCGCTTGAAGAAAGCCGGCTTCAACCCCACGACCAAGAAGCAGGCCAGCCCCACCGTCGCCGGCGGACATGTGATCGGCACCGAACCCTCGGCCGGAACCGAGCTGCAGGAGGGTAGCTCCGTGACGGTGCTCGTCTCGAGCGGTCCGGCGCCCGTGCGCGTGCCCGACGTGACCGGACAGTCGCTGTCCGCTGCCGAAGCGACCCTGACAAACGCCGAACTGGCCGTCGGCACGATCACCCATCGGGTCTCCAGCACCCAGGCTCCCGAAACCGTCCTGTCGCAATCGCCTTCCACCGGCTCATCGGTGCACGCCGGCGACAAGGTCGAACTGACCGTCTCGCAGGCGCCCAAGGAAGCCACGGTTCCGAACGTCGTGGGCCAGAGCGCCACCCAGTCGGCCGCCGCACTCGAACAGGCCGGCTTCAAGCCCAAGGCCGTCTCGCGAGCGACGAGCGAACAGGCACAGGTCGGCACCGTGCTCGAGCAGAGCCCCGCCGGCGGCAGCAAAGCCCGCAAGGGCGCCACCGTGACAATCGCGGTGGGAGTGCTCGAAACGACGACCGCGACCACCACCACGCCGACCACTCCCACCACCACGACCACCACCACGCCTCCCCCGGCAGCGTCCGGTTGAGCGCCTCCGCGAGCACACACTCGAGTCTGCCGCCGCTCGAGGTAGCGGTCCTCGCAGGCGGGCGCTCCTCCGAGCACGAGGTGTCGCTCTCATCCGCGGCCGCTGTGCGCGATGGCCTGCTGGCGGGAGGCCATCGCGTGGTGTGGGTGGAGATCGGGCGCGATGGGGTGTGGCGGCGCGACGGGCGTGAGCTGAGCGTGACCCCCGGCCGCGGCCTGCTGGGAGTCGATGTGGCCTTCCCGGTCCTGCACGGCCCGTTCGGCGAGGACGGCTCCGTGCAGGGTCTGCTCGAGGTGCTCGACGTGGCCTATGTGGGCGCCGGCGTCGCCGCCTCGGCGGTGTGTCTCGACAAGGTCCTATTCAAGGAGCTGATGTCGGCGCTCTCCATCCCACAGGTCGACTACGTGGGCGTGCGCGCCGAGCGCTTCGCAGCCTCGCGTGCGCAGGTGCTCGAGCAGGTTGCCGCCCTGGGCCTGCCCGTGTTCGTCAAGCCCGCCCACCTGGGCTCCTCGGTCGGGATCCTCAAGGTCAGCGACGGCGCGGCGATGGAGGCCGCGCTCGAGCAGGCGTTCGCGCACGACCCGCTGGTGATCGTGGAGGCGATGGCACGCGGCCTGGAGATCGAGTGCGGCGTGATCGGTTCCCTGGGCGGCGAACGCGAGGCCGGGGCGCCCACGGCAGTCGCGTCGCAGCCCGGAGAGATCGTGATCCCTGGAGACTGGTATGACTACGAGGCGAAGTACACGCCCGGCGGGATGGAGCTGAAGCTGCCCCCCGCGATCTCCAAGCAGACGATCGAGCGCGTGCGTGTGCTGGCCGTCTCGACGTTCCTGGCCAGCGGCTGCGAGGGCCTCGCGCGGGTGGACTTCTTCGTTGACGGCGAGAGCGTCGTGGTCAACGAGCTCAACACGATGCCCGGCTTCACCCCCACGAGCGTCTATGCAAAGCTCTTCGACGCCTCGGGGATCGTTTATCCGCAGCTCGTCGATCGCCTGTGCCGTCTCGCGCTGGAGCGCCACGAGGCGCGTAGCGCATACAGCTTCTGAACTCACCTGAACAGCGTGAGATCGGCGATTGTCGCCGAGTTCCTGTTGGGCGGCAGACCCACGATCCACAGCAGGTAGTAGCGGTAGGCGCCACCGCCGAGGTCGAGCTGGATGCGCTGGCCGCTGTGCACATACGAGCTCGATCCGACCGGCCCCTGCCAGCCGCGCGCGCTCAGGGACTTCGACGAGCCATACGGCTGGGTGAGGTCGATGTGGTTGGTCACATACAGCTGTGCGGCAAAGCCGGGCGTCGGCGTCTGGATCTCCAATGCCTTGGCGGCCACCCGGGGGGCGGCATCCAGATACAGCCCTAGGCCCAAGCCGCCGGACTTCTTGAGCGAGTGTTCGTAGTACTGCTCGGTGCTCCATGTGGTGTTCGGGTCGTTGTCTACCACGTTGTCGATCTGGTCACGATTTTCGGGGCCGGTGCCGAACGGGTTGTAGTCGTGTGCCGCCGTCTGGCTGAGAGCCACCTGTTTGAGCCCCGCCCGTTCGGGCACGTCGGCGGCGGTGCCCGTGCCGCGATGGGTCTGCCCGGCGAGGATCACGAGCACCAGGGCCACGACCACCCCCAGCAGCGCCAACGACCCGACCCAGCGCGCCGGGTGGCGCATCCGCCACGGCAGCCGCCTTCGGGCTCCACCCGGAAGCGAGCGCAGCACGGTCGTGACCTCGCCGGTGGCCTGGCCCGAGCGCGAGGCCTCGAGCGCGAGCACGTCCTCCAAGTCGCTGACCATGCTCGCCGCGTCGGGGTAGCGTCGCGCGAGATCCTTGGCCACGGCGCGATCCACGACGGCGGCGGTCGCCGCCGAGAGCTCGGGGCGGCGCAATTGCACGTCGGGAATGTCCTCGCGCACGTGCTTCATCGCCACCGCCACCGGCGAGTCGCCGTGAAACGGGACATCGCCGGTGAGCATCTCGTAGACCACCACTCCGAGCGAGTACAGATCGGACTGCCCGGTCACAGGATGCCCGAGCGCCTGCTCGGGGGATACGTAGTCGGTGGTTCCGAGCACGCGCCCGGCCAGCGTCAGCCCTTCCTCGGTCAGCGTTCGCGCGATCCCGAAGTCGGTGATCTTCGCTCCGCCTTCCTCGCTGATCAGCACGTTGTGGGGCTTGACGTCGCGGTGGACGATCTGGCGCTCGTGCGCCGCCCCGAGGGCGCGGGCGATCTCGATCGCGTAGGCGAGCGCCTGGGGTATCTCGAGCGGGGCTTCTCTGCGGATGACGTCCTTGAGCGTCTCTCCATCGACGTACTCGAGCACGATGTAGGGAGCTCCCACCTCGTCGCCGTAGCCGGCGTCCGACGCCGATGAGGGCTCCTCGCCGGCATCGATCACGGTGACCACATGGGGATGGTTGAGCTGGGCCACCGAGCGTGCCTCCCTGCGGAAGCGCTCCAGCTGATCTGAGTCGGCGGCGATCTCGCGATGCATCAGCTTGATCGCCACAGGACGCTCCAGCACTGTGTCGAAGGCGCGATACACAGTCGACATCCCCCCGCGTCCGATCTCTGCTTCGAGCCGATAGCGACCGCCGATGAGCGTCCCCAGGATGGCCACGCCTAGCGTTCCCGCCTGACGCGCACGATCACCGCTCCGGCGAGCAGGCAGCGGTAGAGCGAGTAGGGCCAGAGCGGGCGTTCGCGATGTCCTTCACCACGCAGAATCCGTGCGCTTGCGAGCGTCGAGGCGAACGCGCTCAGCCCACCGGCTGCCAGCGGCGCCCGCGCTGCCGAGGGAATACCGTGGCGCACCAGTCGCGTGCCCTTGAGCGTGCTGGCCGCCAGGATCACCGGCAGCGCCACCTCCCACGAGAGTGCTTGGGCTCCAGCGCGGGAAAAGCCGCGAGCTCGGGCGACCGTGAGCGTGGAGCCGTTGCGCGAGACCCCGGGCATCAGGGCCAAGGCCTGGGCGAGCCCGAGCGCGAGACCATCGCTCGCCGAGGCTTGGGCTCCCTCGCGCTCGCCATGTCGGACATCGGCGAGTGCCATCGCGAGGCCTCCCAGCGCGAGGCCGGCGGCGATCGAGCTGGGCCCCCCAAGCCGCCGCTCGATCAGTCCGCGCAGCACGAACCCGGCGAGCGCCGGGGGCAGCAGCGAGAGCGCGAGCAGGACCGCGCCGTCGCGTGTCATGCCCGCGCGTTGCTCGGCCAGCACATCGCGCAGATCGATCGCCAAGGCCAACCCTGCGCCGGCGTGCAGAGCTACGTCGAAGGACTTGCGCAGCTCGCCGTCCAGCTCCCCGTAGGGCCAGCCCGCCAGCCACGGCAGCAGGGCAGTATGCCCGGAGGAGGAGATCGGCAGCAGCTCAGCGGGACCTTGAAGGAGCCCCAGCGCCACCGCGTGGCGGATCGAAAGCTCGCTCTCAGCGCAGCGCATCGGTCGCCGGCGCACGTCCTCGCCGCCGGCGCACGACGACGTATACGACGCCGATCACGACCAATGCGACGACCGCGTAGTCGACGTACTCAAATCCTTTACGCGCGCTCTTCCAGTCGCCGCCCAGGGCGTGCCCGGCGAGTGCCAGCCCCAGGACCCACGGAACGGCTCCGATCAGCGAGAAGACGGTGAAGCGCCAGAACGGCATCCGCGAGATGCCCGCCGGCAGCGACACGAAAGCCCTCACCACCGGGATCACCCTCCCGAACAGCACCGCCGGCTCTCCATAGCGCTGAAACCAGCGATCGGCCCGCTCGATCTGCGACGGCCCCATGTGGACCTTGTGGCCATGGCGTTCGAACAGCTCAAGGCGCCCTCCGCGCCCGATCGCATATGTGATCCACGAGCCCAGCATCGTCCCGAGCAGTCCCGCCAGCACGATGCCCACCATCGTGAGGTGGTGATGGGAGGCGCTCTGGCTCGGATCGGCCACCGCGAAGCCGGCGAACAGCATCACGATCTCGGAGGGGATCGGTATGCAGGCGCTCGAGATCGCCATCAACGCGAAGATCCCCGGCAGGCCCGCGTCGCGGACGAAGTGCGAGGTTTCGTTGACCAGCGATTCCGATATCGAGGCTATGACGAGCACTGGCCGGGCAACCATACCGGCATCGCAAGGGGACTCCCAAGCCCCAATCGTTACCGTCCCTTGGCGATGCGAGTCTGGATCGATCTCACGAACAGCCCGCACGTGCTCGTGATGCGGCCCGTGGTCGAGCTGCTGCGCGACGGCGGCCACGACGTGCGCGTGACCGCCCGCGACTTCGCCCAGACGCTGGAGCTGTGCGAGCGCCTGGGCATCGAGCACACCGCCGTCGGGCACCATCGCGGCGGGCGTCTCATCTCCAAGGCCGGGGGCCTGGTCTCGCGCACGGCAGCGCTCCTAAGCTGGGCCAGAGCCGACGCGCGCGCCGCCGGTGGTCATGCGTTCGATCTCGCGCTGGGCCACGGCTCAAACGACGTCACGGTCGCGGCTGCGCTTCTGCGGATCCCGAGCGCCACGACCTTCGACTACGAGTGGGCGAGCGTCCAGCACAACGTCAACTGCCGGCTGGCGACGACCGTTGTCGTTCCGGCGGCGATCCCGCCAGCGCGCTTGGATCGCTATGGAGCGCGTGGCAAGGTTCGCGCCTATGAGGGCTTGAAGGAGGAGTACTACCTCGCGGACTTCGAGCCGGATGCGGCGGTCCTCACAGAGCTGGAGCTCGATAGTGCTCGCCCGATCGCGGTTGTGCGCACGCCTCCCGATGTCTCGCTCTATCACCGCTTCGAGAACGGTCTGTTCGCGCGCGTGCTCGAGCGCCTGCGCTCGGCGGGCGCCGAAACGGGCATGCAGACGGTGGTGCTGCCGCGGGTGTACTCCCAGCGTGAGGAGCTGAACAGCATGGGCGGTTTCGTGATCCCCGAGCACGCGATCGACGCCCAGTCTTTGATCGCCTTTGCGGACATCGTGATCTCGGCCGGGGGCACCATGAATCGCGAGGCGGTGGCCCTAGGCACGCCTGTATACACGACCTTCCAGGGCCGGTTGGGCGCGGTGGACGAGCGCCTGATCGCCGAAGGTCGCCTGCGCATGCTCTCCTCGCCCGAGGAGATCGTGCTCACCAAGCGCGATCGCTCGAGCTCGCCCCCCCGCATTAGACGCGACCCGCGGAGGCTGGTGGAACTGCTGCTCACCCCTCTGGAGGGCGATTCGAGCGCCCCCGCCTCGGGCACGCCCAAGTTCGGGTAGGCGCTTACAATCTGCGCAATGCGCCGACGGATCCGCTCGGCGGCCCTCCCCCTCCACCGCCACTCGCTGCCCCAGCTGGTAGTGGACGGGGCGTTGGTCGCAATCGCGTACTACCTCGCCTTCCAGCTGCGCTTCGAGCACGGCCCCACCGGCTACTACGCGGTCCTGCGCGAACGCACCATCTGGTGGGTGCTCGGGGGGAGCCTGCCGGTGCTCGTGCTGTTCCGGGTCTATCAGCGACGCTGGCGCTACTCCAGCCAACGCGACTACGAGGCGGTCCTGCGCGCGGTCGCCGCGATCGTCCTGCTGTCGGTGGTCGCCGTGGTGGTGGTGCGCCCGGTGGTGCGTGCCACCAGGCACGGAACCTCGGCGATCGTCCTGCCAAACGGGGTCATCATCCTGTTTGCGTTGCTCTCGTTGGTGCTGCTGGTGGGCGTGCGCGCAGTTGCTCGCGGTGTGTACGAGCGCCGTCCCCTGGCCCCCTTCCGCGGCGGCCGCAAGGGGGTTCGCAGTGTCCTGATCGCCGGCGCGGGCGATGGCGGGCGTCTTGTGCTGCGCGAGATCCTGCGCAACCGCGAGCTGGGTCTGGTGCCGGTCGGCTTCCTCGACGACGACCCCGCCAAGAAGCGGCTGCGCATCGACGGCGTGAGGGTGCGGGGCAACACCGAAGAGGACCTTCCCCGCGTGCTCGACGACGCGGAGCCCGACGAAGTCATCATCGCGATCCCCTCCGCGCCCGGATCCACACGTGCGCGGATCGTGCGCGAGTGTCGTGTGCGCTCGATACCCGTGCGCACGCTGCCGACCGTGTTCGAGCTGCTGCAGACGCGAGGCGCGCTGGCACGCCAGATGCGCGAGGTCCGCGTCGAGGATGTGCTGGGGCGCGAGCCGGTGCACATGGAGCTGGAGCGCGTGGGCGCCTACCTGGGCGGGGAGACCGTTTTGGTGACGGGGGCCGGCGGCTCGATCGGCTCAGAGCTCTGTCGCCAGATCGCGCGCGTGGAGCCACACAGGATCGTGCTGCTCGACCACGCCGAGGACAACCTCTTCGCGATCCAGCGCGAGCTGGAGGACGAGCGCCATGTCTCGCCGCCGATGCTCGCTGCGGTGCTCGGCGACTGCAAGGAGGAGGAGCGCATGCGCGAGGTCTTCGCAGAGCACCGCCCGACGGTCGTCTTCCATGCGGCCGCCTACAAGCACGTTGGGCTGATGGAGGCCAACCCGGTGGAGGCAGTGCGCAACAACGCGATCGCCACGCGAGTGGTGGCCCATGTGGCGGGCGACACCGGCGTGGCGCGCTTCGTGCTCGTGTCCACCGACAAGGCCGTTGCCCCGGCGACGGTCATGGGCGCCTCAAAGGCCCTCGCCGAGTTTGCTCTCGAGGCTGCCACGTCGCGCTTCCCCACCACCCGCTATGCGGCGGTGCGCTTCGGCAACGTGCTCGGCTCCTCGGGGAGCGTGGTGCCGATCTTCCGCCGCCAGATCGAGCGCGGCGGCCCGGTGACGGTCACCGATGAGCGCATGACCCGCTACTTCATGACGATCCCCGAGGCTGTCCAGCTGATCATCCGCTCCGGCGCGCTGGCCGCGGGCTCCCAGGATGGCCCGGCTCCTGGTGCCAGACGCCGCGGCGCGGATGTGTTCGTGCTCGACATGGGCGAACCGGTCCGGATCGTCGACCTCGCTCGCGCGATGATCGACCTGTCAGGCCTCGATCCCAACCGCGACATCGACATCGAGTTCGTTGGGGCGCGGGCCGGCGAGAAGCTCCACGAGGAGCTGTTCAACAGCTACGAGCGGGCCAAGCCCACGAGTGCGGAGAAGATCCTGCTTGCAGACCGCGAGCCGCTCGCGCCCGAGGAGGTCGAGTCGATGTTCGCCGAGATCGGCCTGTTGGTGCTCGAAGGCGACGCAGCCGGGCTGGCTGCAAAGGTTTCCGAGCTCTCTGCTGCCCGTCGCGAGCCTGAGAGTCAGCGCGGGGCGCCTGCTCCCCTCGTACACTCCCCCAATTCATGATCTTCTCCCCGCTCGCGCTTTCGCTCTCGAGCACATTCACCCAGGTCGGGGCGATCGCGGCGTTCGCCGCGATCGTGGGCATAGCGGTGCTCTCTCTGCTGGTGTTCTCACAAGGGCGTGAGCTCAAACGCCTGCGCGAGTGGGCCGGCAGGGCGCCCGAGCGCGACGCTGACATCGAGCAGCGGGTTGCAGCCGCCGCCGCCGCGCGCATGCAACAGCAGGGCCCCGGCGTCCAGGCCGCGCGCCCGGTCCCACGCGCCGCTCCCATCCACAACCGCACGGCCGCAGCCGCGACCAC
>JASLDD010000180.1 GCA_030151725.1 Solirubrobacteraceae bacterium | reverse complement strand
GCGTGCAGCCGAGGCGCTGGCCGCACTCGCGGCTCTGCGCACGCTGACATATCCAGTCATCGAGCTCGCCGAGACCATCTGGGAGCTACGCGCTGGATTGACAGCCTATGACGCCGCCTACCTGTCCCTCGCACAGCGACTCGACGTGAAGCTGATCACGCTCGACAACGGTCTTGCGGCAGCAGCAGCTGCAGATGAGCGCCTGGCTTCACTTGACGTCTGAGCTGTGCAAATGCTGTGCCCGCCGGCTGCCGCCACGCCCGCCCGCGCCCATATCGCGCCAATCAGGGGCCCGCGCCGTGCGGGCCCCTGATCGCCAAGTCAATGATCCGGCTCTTGCTCCAGTCCTACGAAGGCTGGGCCACCGGCGGTGAGCCGCCCTGCACTCCCGCTCCCTGCTCCGCCGGCTGGCCCGGGTGCTCGGGCACCTTGCCGTTGGAGCCGTCCAGGCCAATGCCCGCCGCAAGCTTTGCGCCAAGGTCCGCGTCGACCTTGCGCCAATGATCCACAGCGCGCTCCTGGATGTTGCGGTCCACGTCCGTGCCCAGGTGACCCACCATGTTTTCCACCAGGTGATCGCGATCCGTCTGGGACATTATCTCGCGGTACAGAGTCCCCGCCTGGCCGTAGTCGTCGTCCTCTGAGTGCAGCGTCTGCGCCGCGCGCACGATGTCGCCGTCGGCCTGCCACGAGACATCCGTGCCAATCGACGGCTGAGCCGCCGGACCGCCGAAGCTGTTCGGCGCATACACCGGTTGGCTGCCCGCGTGCTCGTAGCGCATGGCCCCATCCTTGTTGTAGGAGTTGACCTCGCTCTTGGGCTTGTTGATCGGAAGCTGCAGGTAGTTGGGTCCGATCCGGTAGCGGTGCGTGTCTGGGTAGCTGAACAGGCGTCCCAGCAGCATCCTGTCGGGGCTTGCGCCGATTCCCGGCACCAGGTTCGCCGGCTCGAACGACGCCTGCTCGACCTCCGTGAAGTAGTTGGCCGGGTTGCGGTTCAGCACCAGACGCCCGATCGTGATTGGCGGGTAGTCGCCGTGCGGCCACACCTTCGTCAGGTCAAACGGGTTGAAACGGTAGTCCTTGGCGTCGTCAAACGGCATGATCTGCATCTCCAGGCGCCATTCAGGGGCATCGCCCTTGGAGATCGACTCAAACAGGTCGCGCAGGTGGAAGTCCGGGTCCTCGGCGGCCATCGTCTTGGCCTCCTGGTCGGTGAAGTTCTCGATCCCCTGCACCGTCTTGAAGTGGTACTTCACCCAAAAGCGGTCACCCGCCGCATTCACCCACATGAACGTGTGACTGCCATAGCCGTTCATGTGGCGCCACGTCTTCGGCGTGCCGCGGTCTGACATCAGGAACTCCACCTGCTGGTATGACTCCGGCGACAGCGACCAGAAGTCCCACTGCGCGTTGTTGGAGCGGGTGTGTGTGTCCGGCATCCGCTTCTGCGAGTGGATGAAGTCCGAGAACTTCGACGGGTCCTTGATGAAGAAGATCGGCGTGTTGTTGCCCACCAGATCGTAGTTGCCGTCCTCTGTGTAGAACTTCAGCGCAAAGCCGCGCGGGTCGCGCACCGTGTCCGCCGAGCCAAGCTCGCCTGCGACCGTCGAGAAGCGCAGGAACGTGTCGGTCTTCTTGCCCACCTCCGACAGGAACGACGCGCTCGTCCACTGCGTCACGTCCTCCGTCACTTCAAAGAAGCCGTGCGCAGCGCCTCCCTTGGCGTGAACCACGCGCTCCGGCACCCGCTCGCGGTTGAACTGGGCCATCTTCTGGATCAAGTAGTGGTCCTGCAGCAGGATCGGGCCGTCCGGGCCGACCGTCAGCGAATGCTCGTCGCTGCCCGCAGGAATGCCCGCGTCTGTGGTCGTGCGGGGTGGCTTGATGTCGCTCATACCGTTAGCTCCTCCATCGTGGTTTGTAGTTGTTGGGCGCGCCGGCACGTCAGGCAGGTGCCCCAGAAGGTCACCTCGGCCTCGTCCACCACAAATCCCTGCGCCGCCGAGGGCTCTAGGCAGGGCGCCGCGCCAACCGTGCAGTCGACGTCGCCGATCGTCCCGCAGGTGCGGCATACGACGTGGTGGTGGTTGTCACCCACACGGCCCTCATACCGTGCGGGGCTTCCCGCCGGCTCGATTCTCCGCACTAGGCCCGCGCCGTCCAGCGCACCCAGCACGTCATACACGGCCTGAATCGAGATCGACCCAAGGCTCTCGCGGGCACGGCGCTGAACCTCCTCCACGCCCGGGTGACCGCCCATGCGCACCGCTTCAAGCACCGCAAGCCTCTGGGCCGTTACGCGCAGTCCGCTCGAGCGCAGCTGCTCGTTCGCATCGATCACCGTTCCAACCTACCACCATCTTTCTTGGAATGACTCCAGAAAGAGAGTTGCTCAATAGTGGGCTGATTGGAGGCCACTTTGCGAGCCTCGTGCTTGCCACTGAACGCTTGGCCCCGCCGCAGGTACTCACATACACTTTGCGAACGCTGTGACACCATGGTAATACAGCGTTCGGAGCCGGACACATGCCACCGCACGCGTGCTGTCGCAGGATCCTCAACTGGGAAGCGTCGCCGAGCCTCCGCCGATGTCCGCCTTGGCGGAGGCCGCTGGATCGAGCGCCACCAGCGCGGCGTTGGGAAGGCGCTCGAAGCGCACCGCTCCACGCACGGCGAACGCGGCACGGATGACCATGCCGTGGCAGACCACCAGAGCCGGCAGCTCCCCCTGTTCGATCTCCCCCAGCGCAGCGCCCACGCGCACCTCCTGCTGTGCGAACGACTCTCCTCCCGGAAACGCAAAGCCCGACTCAGCGGCCGCGAAGGAGTCGAACAGCGCCGGCGCCTCTGCGCGAACCTCGACGAAGCTGCGATCCGTCCAGTCGCCCGCGTCGGTCTCCATCAGCCGTGCATCCTCCACCGGCTCCAAGCCGATCCTGGCGGCCACGATGTCGGCCGTTTCGCGCGCCCTCAGCAGGGGGCTGCACCAAAGGGCGCGGAAGTCATAGCCCGCCGCGCGATCGGCCAGCTCCCCCGCCTGCGCTCGTCCGGTGTCATTCAGCGGGATCTGCTGCTGGCCTTGGAAGCGACCCTCGTGGTTGTAGGCGGTCTCACCGTGACGGGCCAGGTAGAGGCTTGCAGCGGGGGGACCTGTGTCTGGATGTCCGCCGCTCGCACTCAAGGCCGCGAAGGATAGAGCCGCCGGGGCCAGCGCTCGCGTCCGCCCCTACTCTGCAATGCGCGCCACGCCGTTTACGTCCTCGCCCGCGATCAGCAAGAACTCGTTGCGCGCGCCCCCCTTGCTCGACCGCGTAGTAATTCATCTCCTCTCCGCCTCCTGATAGTCCGTGTGCTC
>JASLDD010000166.1 GCA_030151725.1 Solirubrobacteraceae bacterium | reverse complement strand
CCTGTGCGAGTGCTTCTCGCTGGCCCTCGCGCAGCCGGCGCACCGCCTGCACTCACACGCGGCGTGGCCGGTCACGCGGCGCCGGCCGGGGAGCGTGGTGCGCGAGACGAGGTTCGTGGAGATCGGTCCGGTCACAGCCTTTGCCCGTGTCACGTTCCCGATCCTGCTGCCGTTCCCCGAGCTGCGCATGGGCTGGGGTCTCGACGTTCACTGGGCGGCCGTCGCGCGTGAGCACGGCTGGCGCTGTGGAGTGGTGGACGCGGTCTCGATCCGCCACCTGGCTGCGCCCGCGGCCGCGGCCTACCCGCGCGAGGAGGCGATCGTGGAGGCTCGATCGTTCCTCGCTCATCGCCCCTATCTCAGCGCTCAAGAGGCTGGGCGCACGTTGGCGACCCATCGTCACTGGTGAGCGCGACATGAGGGCCACCGATCCAGAGCACCCGAAGGTGCTGGTGGTGGCCGAGTTCTACCCGAGCCAGCACGATCCCGTGCTGGGCATCTGGGCGCACCGGCAGGCGCTGGCGGCCGGCGACGCGGGCGCTGATGTGCAGGTTCTGGTGCTGCACCGCCTCGTCCCTCCCCGCTCGTCGCTCAGCGCAGGGGCAGGCGGCGTCACGAGCGCGCTATCGACGCTCGCGCGCGAGCCGCGCAGGCAGACGCGCGACGGGCTGGCGGTCTCCTATGTGCCCTACATATCGCCGCCTCGTGAGCGCCACTACCCCGCATGGGGAGCATGGGCGGCCCCTACGCTGGCGCTCGCCATTCGCCGGCTCGCCGCCAAGTTCCCCTTCGATCTGATCCATGCGCACAACGCGGTGCCCGCGGGCGAGGCGGTGCGCCTTGCGCGAGCGGGCGTGCCGATGGTCGTGTCGGTGCACGGCGGCGACGTGCTCTACACGGCGCTGCGCAGCCCGGCCGGTGCCAGCGCGGTGGCACGCGGACTCGGTGCAGCCGAGCTGGTGCTGGCAAACAGCGCGGGGATCGCCGAGATGGCCAAGGAGCACGGCGCGCGCCGGACACGAGTGGTGCATCTCGGAGCGGAGCCGCCGAGCGCCTCGCGACGCGGTGGACCCCCCACGCTCACGACAGTGGGGCACCTCGTCGCGCGCAAGCGCCATGCAGATGTGCTGCGCGCCCTGGCGGTGCTGCGCCCGCGACACCCGACGCTGCGCTACTCGATCGTCGGCGACGGCCCCGAGCGGATCCCCCTGGAAGGGCTGGCGGCACGTCTGGGGATATCCGACCGCGTGGACTTCCACGGACAGCTGGCTCCCGAGGAGGCGGTCGAGCAGGCCCGCCACGCCACGCTGTTCGTGATGCCCTCAACCGATGAGGCGTTTGGAGTCGCGTACATCGAGGCGATGGCGGCGGGCGTGCCCGCGATCGGCTGTCGCGGCGAGCCCGGCCCGGAGGAGATCGCGGCGGCCGGCGACGGCTTCCTGCTGGTGCCCCCCGGCGACATCGAGCGCCTGACGCAGCGCATCGATGAGCTCCTCTCCGATCCGCATCGCCTGCGCGAGGCCGGCCAACGCGCCCGTGCCACGGTGGCCGCCAACTTCACATGGAAGCGGTGCGGTGAGGAGACACTGGCGGCCTACCGGCAAGCGCTGCAATGAAGCCGGTTCTGTTCGTGACTGGGCACGCGCCCGCCTACCGCGTGGGCGCGCTCGAGCGCCTGCACGAGCGCGAGGAGATCGAGCTGGCGCTGTTCGGGGGGCCGTCAAAGCACGGTGGCTCGGACTTCGCGGGCGAGCTTCCGTTCCCTCATCGCCACGTGCGCCCGACGGAGCTGCATGCGCTCGCGGCGTCCTCGCGCTACCGAGCGGTGGTGTGCCCCACGGGCGGTCGCCTGGCGCTGCTCGCGACGTGGGCGGGCGCCCGACGGGGAAAGGTGGCGCTGATCTTGTGGGCGTCCCTGTGGGCGCATCCCCGCAGCGCCGCGCACGCGCTCAGCTATCCCCTCATTCGACGCCTGTACTCATCGGCTGACGCGGTGGTCACGTATGGGCCTCATGTCAGCGCCTATGTGAGCGGGAAGGGCGCGCGCAACGTCCACATCGCCCCGCAATCCGTCGACAACGAATTTTGGAGGACCGCCGAGGCGCAACCGCCGGATATCCCAGGAGGTTCGCGCGAGGCAGGGCTGCGCTTCCTGTTCGTCGGCCGCGACGCGATCGAGAAGGGTCGCCGGGTCTTGCTGAGCGCTTGGCGAGGCAAGCACATGGCGCCGGGCACAGCCACGCTGGTGCTCGTGGGCCGCCCGCCTGCCAGCCACGAGATCACGGACCCCTCGATTGTGTGCGTTGCGCGGCTGGACCCAACAGAGCTGCGCAAGATGTATGCGGCCTGCGATGTCCTGGTCGTGCCCTCGATCCAGACGCGCACCTTTCGCGAGCCGTGGGGGTTGGTTGTCAACGAGGCCATGAACCAGGGACTAGCCGTGATCGCAACCGATGCTGTGGGAGCCGCCGCCGGAGGCCTGGTTCGCGACGGGCACAACGGGCTCGTCGTTCCAGCCGGCGATGCCCACGCGCTCGGCGATGCCATCGAGCGCCTCGCCGGCGATCCCCAGCTGCGCAAGCGACTGGGCGAGGCCGGCGCAAAAGACGTGCTCGCCTTCAGCCACGACGCGTGGGCGGAGGGCTTCTCCAGAGCGCTGGCCTCGCTCGGTCTCAGCCGGGGGCGTTGGTAGCGTTCGCGAGTCCGCCCATGAGAATCGCCCACCTCAAGAGCCGACCGGCCCTCGCCGCCGCGATGACCGCCATGGCCCTCGTGTTTGCATCGGGCGCCCAGGCCGATGTGGGCGAAACGATCATCCTGCGCTGCACCCACGGCCAGTCTCTCAGCGGCTTCAGTCAGCGTGACTACGACCGAGCGCTGAAAGAGCTGAGCGCTGACGCGGAAGAGTACTCGCCCTGCTCGGGAGAGATCCGCCAGGCCCAGCAGGCGGCCGCGTCGGGGCAGCAGAACACCGCTACGGGATCCACCCAGAGTGGGCCCGCGGCTGCAACCGCCGCTTCCCCGGCCGAGAAGAAGGCCGTCGCACGAGCCCTCAGAGCGGGGGCTGCGCCGGTCAGTCTGGGCGGCCAGATAGTTCATCCGGGCGTGGTGCACGCCAACATCGCAAGCGCCTTCAGCTCGCTGCCCACGCCCCTGCTCGCAACCCTCGCGCTCCTGCTTGCCTGCCTGCTGGTGGCTGTGGGCGCAGCGGTGCGCAACCGTGTCCGTGCCGGTCGCACAGACTGAGTCCATGCCTGCGCTCGGCCCTGCGCCGACGCAGCGCCCGGCGAGGAGGACTCCCGCCGCCTTCATGGGCCGGGGCCTGTGGCTTCCCACGCTGGCGGTGGCGGGGCTGGTGTGCTTCATCACGTTCTACGCCAAAGGCGGCCTGAACCTCGAATCGATGACCACCACGGAGATGGTGCTCACGCTGCTGGCGGCCGCGGTGGCAGCGACGGCGGTCGCCTTTGCGCCACCGCGAGCGGGTGTCTACGGCGCCTGGTCGCTGGCGATGCTGCTGGCGTTCGCTTCGCTTACGGCCCTGTCGGTGGTGTGGTCGGTGCAACCGGACGACAGCTGGCATGACGCGGGCCGGATGCTGGCCTACAGCGGAGTGTTCGGCGCCGTGCTGGCGCTCGCGCGGCTGGCGCCGCAGCGTTGGCCGGCGCTGCTCGGCGGCCTGGCGCTGGCGGCGGTGGTGGTGTGCGCGTATGCGCTGCTGACGAAGGTCTTCCCCGGTGCCCTCGCGCCGTCTGTCAACTATGCGCGCCTGGAGGAGCCGTATGGGTATTGGAATGCGATCGGGCTGACAGCAGCGATGGGGGCCATCTGCTGCATGTGGCTTGGCTCGCGCCGCGCCGGACACGCCCTGCTGAGCGCGCTGGCATATCCCGCGATGGGCCTGCTGCTGCTGACGCTTGTGCTCGCCTACTCGCGTGGCTCGCTGGCGGCGTTTGCGGTGGGCGTGGCGTTGTGGTTCTGCATCGTCCCACTGCGCCTGCGCGGGGCCGCAGTTCTCGTCATCGGAGGCATCGGTGCGGGGGCGGTGGGAGCGTGGGACTTCTCCAGACACGCGCTCAGCACCGAAGGGGTGGCGCTCCCCGAACGCTCCGCCGCCGGGCATCAACTGGGGGTGCTTGTGGTCGCGATGCTCGTGCTGCTGACGCTCGTGGGCATCGCAATCGGCTTTGCGAGTGCCAGGAAAGCGCCTTCGCTGGTGCTTCGCAGGCGCGTCGGAGCGCTGCTGCTCGGGCTGATCGTGCTCGCGGTGATCGCGTTTGCGGGCGCGCTGGCGCACAGCCACCGTGGCTTCACGGGAAGCATCTCGCACGCCTTCAACGCGCTCACCAACCCCAACGCCAAACCGCCTCCCAATACCCCCGGACGCCTGACCGCCGTCGCGAGCGTGCGCGCCCGTTATTGGAAGGAGGCGCTCCAGGTCTTCGAAGCCCACCCGGCACTGGGAGTGGGCGCGGAAGGGTACGCCACGGCGCACCTGCAATATCGCCACGAGACGCTCAATGTGCGCCACGCCCATGGCTTTATCGTGCAGACGCTGGCCGACCTGGGGCTGGTGGGCCTGGTGATCTCGCTGGCCCTGCTGCTCACCTGGATGGCAGCCGCCGGGCGCGCCACCCATCCCTTCAACCGCCGATGGTCGAGCTGGTCGACGTGGCTGTCGGTGCGCCAGGGCACGCGTCCGGGATGGCTGCGCGTCGGGGAGGGCGATCTCGCGTTGTATACCCCCGAGCGAATTGGGCTGCTGAGCATGTTGTGCCTGGTGGTCGTCTTTGGGGTCCACTCGCTGATCGATTGGACTTGGTATGTGCCGGGGGCGGCATGTGTGGCGCTGATGTGCGCTGGTTGGCTCGCCGGTCGCGGCCCGCTGGCAGCCGTGCCCGGTGCCGAGACGCAGACGCAGATCGGCGCACGGCGGTTGGTGTGGAGGCCAGGCGATCCTGGGTTCGCGCGCACGCTGGTGATCCCGGTGCTGATCGTGGCGGCGCTGTTGGCGGCGTGGACGCAGTGGCAGCCTCAGCGCGCCGAAGACGCACGCCAGAAAGCGCTCGCACAGCTAGCGGACGGGAACCGGGTGGCAGCGAGCAGCGCAGCGCATACCGCTGTGGCGCGAGACCCACTGTCGGCGGAAGCCCTGTTCACGCTCGCCGACGTGCAGAAGGCGAGCGGCCAAGCGGCCGTCGCCCGCGGAACGCTCACTGAAGCGGTGCGCCTGCAGCCGTCGAACCCGCAGACGTGGCTGGAACTGGCGCGCTTCGATCTTCGCGGCGCCCACCCCAAGCTGGCACTCGACGAGCTGCGGGGCGCCATCTACCTGAATCCCGAGCTGATCGCCCCGGAAGCGATTGCGGCTCCCTACGGACAGCCCGAATCGATCGAAGTCTACAACGACTACATCCAGGCTCTGCGGAGCGCTGCCAAGCTCAAAAGCGGGCGCGCGTTGCGCTCAACAGCAGCCGCCGGCGCGCGCCGGGAAGCCCGCCGCGCGCGCGAATCTCGACGCTCTGAAAGCCAAAGGACTCAATCAACAGGTTGAGCGTGGCGCGGTTGTAGTGGCGCAGGTGATCGCCCAGCGGGTCGAAGCGACGGGCGAACGCACGCTTGGAGAGCGCGAGCGCGAGCAGCGAGAGCGGGCCATGGTCGGGGGTGCTCAGCAGCAGGCTTCCGCCTGAGCGAAGCACGCGGCGCACCTCCGAGAGCCACGCGCCGGTGTCGGCGACGTGCTCGAGCACCTCGCCCGCCCACACGACGTCGAAGCTCGAATCGTCCAACGCCCAGGACCCCTGGAGATCGACGCGCTGCAGCTCGAGACCGGGATGACGCCTCCGCGCGCGGCGCAGGGGCTCCTCGGCGACGTCGATCCCCGTGACGTGGGCCCCCTGCTCGACGAGCTCGGCCGCAAAGCGACCCTCGCCACAGCCCACGTCCAAGACGTGCGCACCCGGCCCCACGCGATCGAGCAGGAAGCTCCGCCGCGCAGCGAATTCTTCGGGCTCGAGTCCCTCGGGCAGGCGCCGCCAGAGAGCCTCGTAGTAGTCGCGAGAGGGCATCTTCGTGGAGGCTAGAGCCTGCAGCGATGCTCTCATCTCTAGTCAACCCTGGACAAAGCGATTATGTTGCAGCCATGGGGATAGTGGGGACAGCGTGAAGGAGCCTGAGAACCGGTGAGGGTCGCTTTTGACACCCGTCCGGTCTCCGATCCGAACGGCGTGGGGCGCTATTCGCGCTGCCTGCTGCGTGCGCTGAACGAGACCTGCGCCAGGGGCGAGGAGCTGCTCGAGACCCCTCGCCCATCGACCACGCTGCGCGCGCGCAACGCCGATGTGTTCCACACGCCGTGGATGGACGGAGCGATGCTGCACACGCCATGTCCGCTGGTCGTGACGATCCACGACCTGACGGCGCTGAAGCGCCCCAGCGAGCACCTCCGCACAGGCCTGCGCCTGCGCCTGCGCCACCTTGCGATTCAGCGAGCGGCCGGCGTGATCGTGCCGACGGAGGCGGTGGCGGCGGACGCGGTGTCCCATCTGCGGATCGAACGCGACCGCGTGAGCGTGATCCCGGAGGCGGCTGACGCCTCGATGTTCCAGCGCCCAACGGAGGAGATAGCGGCGGTCAGAGAGCAGCTGTCGCTGCCGGAGCGCTATCTGCTGTGGGTTGGAGGGCTGGAGCACCCGGCCCCTGGAAAGCACATCGCACGCCTGGCAGCGGCACAGCGCGAGCTGCCTCTGGTGCTCGTGGGCCGCACCCGCCCGTGGGCCCAGGAGCTTCCCGACGTGATCCTCACAGGGCAGGTCTCAGATGAGCAGCTGGCCGCCATCTACAGCGGCGCACACGCCCTCGTGCTGCCCTCCCAGGACGCGGGCTTTGGCCTCACGGCGGTTGAGGCGCTGGCTTGCGGCACGCCGGTCGTGGCGTTTGAGTCGCCCGCGTTGCGAGAGGTGCTGGCCGAGCGAGCCACATTTGTGACACCCGGCGACATGGCCGCGCTGATCGCCGCCGCCCAGGGCGCCGAGCGCCCGGCGCCGGCGCCTCCCCCCTGGACATGGCAGGACACCGCGCGCGCCACGTGGGGCGTGTACGCGAGGGCGATTGCTTCCGCGGAGGCACAGCGCACGTCGGGACGCGCTCTGCGCAGAAGGCCGGCGGGCAGCCTCGAAGCTCAGTAGGCGCCGCGCCGTGAGAACACGGCGGGGATGGTCTTGAGCAGGATCGTCAGATCGAGCGCCAAGGACCAGCGCTCGAGGTAGATGAAGTCGAGATGCACGAGGTCGTCGAAGTCGAGCTCCGAGCGGCCTGAGACCTGCCATAGGCCGGTGATCCCGGGCAGCACCAGATAGCGCTTGCGGTGCCAGTCCTCGAGCATGTCGTAGTCGCGCTCGGGCAGCGGCCGCGGACCCACCAGGGACATCTCGCCTCTCAGCACATTGATCAGCTGGGGAAGCTCGTCGAGCGAGAAGCGCCTGAGCATCCGCCCCACAGGGGTCAGGCGGGGATCGTCGCGGATCTTGAAGAGCGCGCCCGAAGCCTCGTTGAGCTCTTCGAGATCGGCCTGGCGCTCCTCGGCGTCGGTGTGCATGGTGCGGAACTTCAAACAGTCGAATGGACGTTGGGCGATGCCACGGCGAACCGAGCGAAACATGACCGGCCCGCGCGAGCTGGCCCATACAGCGATGGATATCGCGAGCAGCAACGGGCTCAGCAGGACGAGCATGAGCGTGGAGCCGATGATGTCGAAGGTGCGCTTGAGGGCGAAGTCCACGCCCTCGAATACCGGCGGCCCCAGTTCGAACAGGGGCACGGACTGACCGGGAACGAACTCCGCGCGGTGGATCAGGATCTCCATGGTGGACGGCGCGAGCCTGACCCTGATGCCACGGCGGTGGCACTGGTCGACGAGCTCGACGGCGTCGTCCTTGGGAAAGTCGGGGTCGGCGATGATCACCTCGTCGATGCGCTGGGAGCCGAGCACGCGGTCGAGATCGTCGAGCGATCCGAGCGGCGTCACCCCGTTAGCCGGCAGCGGCTTTGGCGAGAGGAAGCCGACGACCTCGATGGGAGAGTGGGGCGCGTCGCCGAGCGCGTGGGCCACGTCGCCGATGTGCTTGCCCCTGCCCACGAGCACAGCGCGACGGCGGTAGCCGGCGGCCCTGAGCAGCATGCGGGTTATCTGTTCGTAGGCCCCGCGGGTGGCGGCGATGTAGAAGATGGCAAACGCCAGGGAGCTCCAGAAGAGGTAGTAGCTGGAGAAGCTTTCGCCGCTGACCACGGCGAAGATGAGCGCAACGAAGGCCACCTGGAAGAGCGATCCCACGATGCGCGAGAGCCCGGGGCGCAGCGCACGCTCGGCATACAGGCCCGAGCGTGCGAACAGGAGCGCTGTCAGCAGGTAGGCGAAGGGGAGGAAGTGTTCGGTGGTTTCGCGGGCGTGCACGGCCTGCACGCGCCCGTGGGCGACTTCCTTGAGCACCAGCGCGGTGAAGACCGCGAGGGCCACCCCGGCGAAATCGAGCGCCAGCAGCGATACCACGCGGCTGATGCGCCGGAGGGTGGACATGCGCAACAGGAACGACAGCACGGGCGGGCGCTTGCTGCGGATGTCGCGGTCGGGCAGCTGGGCGGGCTCGACAGGTAGTGTCGGCGCGAGCGCTGGGCGTGGGAGCGACGGCGACGGCGCAGCGGCACGCACGCGCCTGGCGGGCGGAGCCGATGTTGCCGACTGTCGTGCTGGTCCCATCTCGGTGCTCACAACACCTCAGGCTTCCCTATGGAGCGGTTTCTCTACCCGGACCGGACCGCTGAGCAGTGTTGGGCTCAGCGCGCGCCGCCACCGATCAGGAGCTCGACGCCGGAATCCTCGATCGTCCGCTGCAGGCCTTCGCGCAGCGACACCTCGGGCGACCAGCCGAGCAGCTCCCGCGCAAGGCCGATGTCAGGCTTGCGTTGCTTGGGGTCGTCCACCGGCAGCGCCTCGAAGACGATCTCGGCTGTGGAGCCGGTTAGCTCTTTTACGGTTTCAGCCAGTTCCAGCAAGGTGAACTCGTCGGGGTTGCCGATGTTCACGGGGTTGTGATACCCGGACTCGGCAAGCGCGATCAGCCCGCGGATCAGGTCGCTCACGTAGCAGAAGGAGCGCGTCTGGCTGCCGTCGCCGAAGACCGTTATCGGTCGGTCGTCGAGTGCCTGGCGCAGGAAGGTGGGGATGGCGCGCCCGTCGTGGGGACGCATCCTCGAGCCATACGTGTTGAAGATGCGCACGATCGCCGTGTCGACGCCCTGCTGGCGGTGGTAGGCCATGGTCAGCGCCTCGGCGTAGCGCTTGGCCTCGTCGTAGACGCCGCGCGGGCCGATGGGGTTGACGTGCCCCCAGTAGGACTCCGACTGGGGGTGCTCGAGCGGATCCCCGTAGACCTCGCTGGTGGAGGCGATCAGGAAGCGCGCGCGCTTGGCCTTGGCGAGGCCGAGCGTGTGGTGGGTCCCGTAGGAGCCGACCTTGAGCGTGTGCAGGGGCAGGCGCAGGTAGTCGATGGGCGAGGCCGGAGAGGCGAGGTGGTAGACGAAGTCGATCGGCTCATCGATGAAGTAGGGCTCGATGATGTCGACGCCGACGTGGACGAAGTTGGCGGGATCGCGGATGTGCTCGATGTTGGCGAGCGAGCCGGTCTCGAAGTTGTCCGCGCAGATGACCCGATTGCCGCGGGCGAGCAACTCGTCGCACAGATGCGAGCCGAGGAATCCCGCACCTCCGGTGACCAGGCATGTTGCCACGCTGCGCAGGATACCCGAGCCCCCTACGGGGACGCGGCCTTGCAAGCGGACACCCCGCCGGGCGAGATGGCCCATATCATCCGGCCCATGGCCCCAGACGACGAGCAGGACCTGACGCTGGCCCCGATCGTGGGTCCCGATGACCCGCGCCGGTTCACCGACTCGGGCATCGAGATATCCGAGCTGTACACCGAGGAGAACCTCCCCGCGGACCTCGACCTGGGCGAGCCGGGCGATTTCCCGTACACCCGCGGCGTGCACAGGGAGATGTACCGCAAGCAGACGTGGACGATGCGCCAGTACGCGGGCTATGCCTCGGCGAAGGAGTCGAACGAGCGCTACAAATACCTGCTCTCCAAGGGCTCCACAGGGCTGTCGATGGCGTTCGACCTGCCCACGCAGCTGGGCCTGGACTCCGACAACCAGCGCTGCCTGGGCGAGGTGGGGCGCACGGGCGTGGCGATCGACACGATCGACGACATGCGCACGGCCTTCGACGGCATTCCGCTGGATCAGGTGTCGACGTCGATGACGATCAACGCGCCGGCGGCGTGCCTGCTGCTGCTGTACGAGCTGGTGGGCGAGGAGCAGGGGGTCCCGAGCGAGAAGCTGCGTGGCACCACCCAGAACGACGTGCTCAAGGAGTACATCGCGCGCGGCAACTACATCTACCCGCCGGAGCCCACGATGCGCCTGACGACCGATCTGTTCCAGTACTGCCAGGAGCGGGTTCCGCGCTGGAACACCATCTCGATATCCGGCTATCACTTCCGCGAGAAGGGCTGCTCGGCTGTGCAGGAGGTCGCCTTCACGCTCTCCTCGGGCATCGCGTATGTGCAGGCGGCGATCGACAAGGGCCTGTCGGTCGACGAGTTCGCGCCGCGGCTGGCGTTCTTCTTCAACGGCCACAACAACGTCTTCCAAGAGGTGGCCAAGTTCCGCGCGGCGCGGCGCATGTGGGCGCACATAATGCGCGAGCGCTTCGGCGCCACGAACCCCAAGGCGAGGATGTTGCGCTTCCATACGCAGACGGGCGGCGTGACGCTGACGGCGCAGCAGCCGGAGAACAACATCGTCAGGGTCGCGCTGCAGGGCTTTGCAGCGGTATGCGGAGGCACGCAGTCGCTGCACACCAACGGCTTCGACGAGGCGCTGGCGCTGCCCACGGAGCGCGCCGCCAAAATCGCCCTGCGCACTCAGCAGGTGCTGGCGCACGAGTCGGGGGCGGCTGACACGGTGGACCCGTTCGCGGGCTCGTACTTCGTGGAGGCGCTCACGGACGACATCGAAGAGCGCGCCAACAAGCTGATCGCGCGGGTGGACGCACTGGGCGGCTCGGTCAACGCGATCGAGTTCATCACGGGCGAGATCGACGAGTCCGCCTGGGGCTACCAGGAGCGCTACCGCATCGGTCAGGACGTGGTGGTGGGCGTGAACAAGTACGTGGAAGACGCCGCCGAGGTACCGGACCTCTTGCGCGTGGACCCCGAGTCAGAGCGCGAACAGGTGGAGCGCCTGAGCGCCTTCAAGGCCAACCGCGACCAGGAGCTGGTTGGCCGGCGCCTGGAGGAGCTGCGGGAGGCGTCGCGAGGCAGCGAGAACCTGCTCCCATCGATCCGCCAGGCGCTCAAGGACCGCTGCTCGCTTGGCGAGGTGTGCGGGGCGATGCAGGACGTGTTCGGGAAGTACGCCCCCACGTTCTAGGAAGGCGATTGGACGTCGAGCCCTGCTTTGGCCGCGGCAGCGGCCATCCGCTCGTCGTATGTGAATAGGCCGTCGAGACGCTCACCGAGCTCCAATGCGGTGGCGATGTGAATTGCATCCAGGGACCTGATCGAGGCCGGGCTCAGCGCGGAAGCTCGCCTGCGTATCTCAACGCTCAGCGCCAGCAACCGCACCCCGTCGAGCTGAGCGCTCGCCACGGCGACATCGCCGCCGCCACGGCGCGTCGCTCGCATGACCTCAACCTCGAGGATCTCCGAGGCCACCAGCCGCTCTACATCCTCGAGAGCCGCGTTGACGGCACGCGACTCCGGCTCGGCGAGCACCAGCTTGACGCAGGCCGAGGCATCCAGGTAGATGAGCTTCTTCGCCACCGCTGCTGCTAGCGATCTTCTTCGTCGCGCATCTCGGCCAGCGCGTCGGACAGGGGCCGTGGATTACTTGGATCGGGCTCGCCGAGACCGGCCGCGACAGCGCGCACCTCCTCGATGGAGCGATTGGCGGGCGTAGCTCCCATGTCGTCGAGCAGGCGGTCGAGCTCGGAGCCCGAGCTGGCGAGCAGCTCCTTGGCCCCCCGCAGGATCAACTCGCGCGCCACGCGGGATGTCGGCTGTGAGGGTCCGAGCAGGGACGCGCCGAGCTTCAAAGCCCTGTCCAGCTCGGGGTCGCATGTGAGCGCAATGCGCGGATGGATGGTGGACATGCCCCCAGTGTAACACTGGTGTTGCACTTGGAGAGCGGTTAGGGTAATCGCGTGATCCTCGCGCCGGCAGCCTCCCTCTACGACTTCATCTTGGCGGTGCACATCATGGCCGTGGTGATCGCCTTTGGCTTTGTGTTTACGCTGCCCGTGGTCTACATGGTGGCCGTCAAGCACGACCCACGGAGCCTGCCGGTCCTGCACCGGATCGAATACATGGTCGAGCGGTTGATCATCAACCCGGCGCTGCTGGTGCTGGTGGCGGCGGGGATCTACCTTGCGAGCAAGGGCCACTACTGGAGCCAGTTCTTCGTCCAGTGGGGGCTGGCTGCAGCGGTGGTCATCGGCGCGGTGGTGGGAGCGGTGATGATCCCCACGGCCAAACGGGCCGAGGAGGCCGCCAAGCTGGCCGTGAGCGTGGGTGGCGAGAGCGCGTTCGAGCCGAGCGCGGAGTATCAGGCGTTGGCTAAGCGCCTAAACATCGTCGGCTCGGGACTGGGCGTGCTGGTCCTGCTGACGATCCTCTTCATGGCCATCAAGCCGTAGAAATCGCGGCCCCTGCCGCGATACCCTGACGCGATGAGCCAGGGATACAGAGTGGCCGTCGTCGGCGCCACAGGGCAGGTTGGCACGCTGATGCTGAAGCTCCTGCGCGAGCGGGGGTTTCCGGCGAGCGAGATCGTGCCCTTCGCCTCGGAGCGCTCGGTCGGCCGCGAGCTGGAGGGCGGCCTCGTCGTGCAAGGCCTGAGCGAAGAGTCAGTGCAGGGCTTCGATCTGGCGCTCTTCTCGGCCGGCGGCTCGACCTCAGGCGAGTGGGCCCCCAAGTTCGCTCAGGCGGGCGCGGTGGTGGTGGACAACTCCTCCTTCTGGCGCATGGACCCAGAGGTGCCGCTGGTGGTCAGCGAGGTCAACCCGGAGGCCCTCGAATCCCATCATGGAATCGTGGCCAACCCCAACTGCTCGACCATGCAGATGGTCGTGGCGCTGAAGCCCCTACAGACGGCGGCCGGCATCGAGCGGCTCGTTATCAGCACCTACCAAGCGGTCTCCGGCACGGGCAAGCGCGCGGTGGACGAGCTGCTGGACCAGTCCCACGCCCTGCTGCACGAGCAGGCGATCGAGCCCCCCGACTCCTACGCGCACCAGATCGCCTTCAACGCCCTCCCCCACGCCGGCTCGTTTGCGCCCGGCGAGGACCACACGGACGAGGAGCGCAAGCTGATCAACGAGACCCGCAAGATCCTCGACGACCCAGCCATCGCCATCTCGGCGACCTGTGTGCGCGTGCCGGTGGTCAACGGGCACTCCGAGGCAGTCAACGTGCAGACACGGCGCGAGCTATCGCCCGAGCGGGCTCGTGAGCTCCTGGAGGCGGCGCCCGGGGTAAGCGTGCTG
Source organism: Solirubrobacteraceae bacterium (assembly GCA_030151725.1). Classification (GTDB taxonomy): domain Bacteria; phylum Actinomycetota; class Thermoleophilia; order Solirubrobacterales; family Solirubrobacteraceae; genus Palsa-744. Next base: position 23,953 of record JASLDD010000166.1, on the reverse strand, counting down.
GACGATCCCGCGGCGGCGCTCTACCCTCTGGCGATCGAGGCCACTGGCAAGGACGAGGTGTTCGTAGGGCGCATACGTCGCGATCCTGGACACGAGCGTGCGCTGGACCTGTGGATCGTTGCCGACAACCTGCGCAAGGGGGCTGCCACCAACGCGGTGCAGCTCGCCGAGCTGCTGCACGAGCGAGGCCTGATGCACGGCGCTGCGGCACCCACCCCTGTCTGACCGCGGCCGCCGGCCATGGATCGGCCCGCTCGGAAGGAGTAGCGCGGGATCGCTCGAAAGGTGAGACGATGATCTCCTCGGAGGTGCAACGCACTCTGGTCAAGTCCCCACCGGAGCTGTGGGCAGAGCTAAGCGACCCAGCCGCGCTCACCCGCCACCTCAGCGAGCTGGGTGCGCTTGGGGAGATCCGCATCATTCGCTGCGAGCCCGAAAAGCTGGTCGAGTGGGAGGCCGATGCCACCAATGGCAGGGTGCACATCAAGCCCTCTGGGTGGGGGACCAAGGTCACCTTGAGCGTGACCCGCGAGCTCCCGCCGGTCGAGGCTGACGTTGCGGAGACAGCCGCTGCACCAGTGGTTGATTCCACGAGCGAGGCCCTGCCCGATTCGAGCGATGCGCCCACCGCCGACGAGCCGATGGCGCAGGAGCCCGAGGTACCCCCAAGAGAGCTTGAGGCCGTCGCCTCCGAGCCGGAGGCAGTCGAGGTTGCCGATGCCGCCGAGCCTGACCCGGAGCCGATCGCGCACGAGCCAGTTGATTCCCCTGCCAGGCACGCCCTCGATGAGAGCTTTCCATCCAGCAACGTGGCAGCGGCTGGACTTCTCGACAGCAGCGTACCTGCGAGCGCCCCCACCAACCCCGCGCACCGCCGTGGCTTCTTCGCGCGTCTCTTTGGCCGGCGCAAGCCCGACGACGTAGCGGAGACGCCGCCCACCATGCCCCTTGAGTCTTCGGTCGTGCAACTGCCGCTCCCTGACGCTCCCGAACGATCCTCGGCCATCGAGGCGCTGCAAGCCCGCTTTCAGCCGGCGGACCCGACACCCACGACCGTCAGCCCGGACGTGGCCGAGACCATGCCCGCACACGCTGCTCCCGAGCTGAGCCAGGAGTTGGGTGCAGAAGAGCCTCCGACCGAGACAACCGCGCACGCACACGCAGACGAGCCGACCATCGCCGAGCCGTCGGTCGCCGAGCCCGATTCGACATCCGATCTTGTAGCTGAGTTGAAGGACGCCGAAGAGGTGGCTGTGGAGGAAGTCACGGCGGTGCTCACCGCAGTGCTCGACCGGTTGGGCGCCGCCCATCACCGGCCGTTCTCGCGCGCTTAACGACGGTCGCCCTGCCCAAGAGCATGGCCGCGGATAACATTCCGCCCCCTATGGCCAGCTCCCACGACCGACAGACCGACGCGGCGCTCCTCGCCGCCTCCCGTAGCGGGCACCGTAAACCGCCGCGCCAGAAGGCTCCGGAGACCTACGAGGAGAAGCTGGCGCAGCTGCATGAGCTGCGCGAGGCGGTCCTGCACTCTTCGCCGGAGGCCGAGGAGAAGCAGCATGCTCGGGGCAAGTACACGGCACGGGAGCGTGTGGAAAAGCTGCTCGACCCGGGGTCCTTCCAAGAGCTGGACACCTTTGTGCGCCACCGCACTTACGACTTCGACATGCAGAAGAACAGACCGTGGGGCGATGCGGTGGTGACCGGCCATGGCACGATCGATGGGCGAACGGTGTGTGTGTTCAGCCAGGACTTCACGGTGTTCGGCGGCTCACTAGGCGAGGTGATGGGCGAGAAGATGTGCAAGGTGATGGATCTGGCAGCCAAGATCGGCTGTCCTGTGATCGGCATCAACGACTCGGGTGGAGCGCGCATACAGGAGGGCGTCGTCTCGCTGGGCGCCTATGGCGATGTGTTCGTACGAAACGTCAAGTGCTCGGGCGTGATCCCACAGATCAGCCTGATCATGGGGCCGTGCGCTGGTGGCGCGGTGTACTCGCCGGCGATCACAGACTTCATCTTCATGGTCAAGGAGACTTCGCACATGTTCATCACGGGCCCCGACGTGATCAAGACGGTGACGGGTGAGGAAGTGGGCTTTGAGGAGCTGGGTGGGGCGATGTCACACAACACCAAGTCCGGCGTGGCCCACTTCGCCTCAGACGACGAGGACGCGTGCCTGGAGGACTGCCGGTATTTGATGAGCTTCCTGCCCCAGAACAACATGCAGACGGCTCCTCGCGTGCAGCCGACCGACGACCCGCAGAGGATGGATCCGGAGCTCGACACGGTCGTCCCGGACAACCCCAACAAGCCCTACGACATGCGCAATGTGGTGCGCTTGATCGTGGACGACGGCGAGTTCTTCGAGGTGCACGAGCACCACGCCAGGAACATCATCTGCGGCTTCTCCCGCCTGGATGGCTTCGCGGTGGGCATCGTGGGCAACCAGCCGGCGCAGCTTGCAGGCGTGCTCGACATCGACGCCTCGGCGAAGGCGGCGCGCTTTGTGCGCACGTGCGACGCCTTCAACATCCCGCTGATTACGTTCACAGACGTGCCGGGCTTCCTACCGGGCACAGCGCAGGAGTGGGGAGGCATCATCCGCCACGGCGCCAAGCTCCTCTATGCCTTTACCGAGGCCACGGTGCCGAAGCTGACCGTGATCACGCGCAAGGCCTATGGCGGCGCCTACGACGTGATGGCCTCCAAGCACCTGCTCGCGGACTTCAACTTCGCGTGGCCGACCTCAGAGGTGGCGGTAATGGGTCCTGAGGGCGCCGTGAACATCATCTACAGGCGCGACCTGGCTGGCAGCCCCACCCCGGAGGAGCGGCGCAAGAAGCTGATGGAGGACTACAAGGCGCGCTTCGCCAACCCCTACACGGCAGCCGAGCGTGGCTACATCGACGATGTGATCGTGCCGCACGAGACGCGACCCAAGCTGATCACCGCCCTGCACACGCTGCAGAGCAAGCGCGAACCAGGCCCCAAGCGCAAGCACGGCAACATCCCGCTCTGATCCCTCGGCCGCGCGTCAGTGCGACTTGGCGTGAACAAGGCTGTAGCGCGCAATGAAGGCGTCGATGTCGTCGCTCGAAAGCTCGCTCACACACTCGACGATCTTGTCCATAGGCCAGTCCCACCACGCGATCTCTTGCAGCGCCGCAATTTGCTCATCGGAGAAACGACGGCGGATCTCGCGGGCGGGGTTGCCGCCTACGATGGCGTAGGGGCGAACGTCCTTGGTCACCACGCTGTAGGCGGCGACCACAGCCCCGTCGCCAATGGTGACCCCTGAGAGGACACGCACGCCGCGGCCGATCCAGACGTCGTTGCCGATCACGATGTCCCCCTTGCTGCGGGGGTGGCCATCTTCATAGGCCCCGGGGAGGCCAAGCGCGGCACGCAGGGGAAATGCGGTCACCCAGTCGGTGCGGTGGCTACCCCCATCCATCAAAACGACGTCCACGCCGATCGAGACGAACGAGCCCATATGGACGTGCTCTTGCGCAGCCTTGAACTCGGCCGGCAGTTTTGCGATCAGGGGCTCGCCGTAAGAAGCCTTGCCGATGGTCAGCGGCTTAGTCCTGTAGCCCTCGCGCTCCTGCGCATAGCGGCGCAGGGCCCAGAGTCGCTCGCCCCACAAATAGGCGAGGCCCCTACTCAGGCGCTCATGCCAAGCCAGGGCTTCGGTCGCTTTGAACTCTCGGCGGCTTGTTTTCATTTGTTGTACCTTGGCCTGCCCCGAACTGCTGTGGCATCGTGCAAGCCCAAGCAGAGCGCGAGTGTAAAGGGCGCCACCTGGCCGGCTCGATCAACGCTCCGCTGTTCTCTGACTCGACGTATGCCTGTGGCCATAAGCCCAGGGTTCCCGGCGTTTCGCATGGAACCCGTTCGACGCCGCCCACGCGCAAAAGCTCGCGAACGTCTCCAACCTCTGTTAGTCAACCCCGAACCAGATGGACGTTGGTGAGAATCGCAAGCTGTTCAGGCTCCTGGCTCAGAACACCCCCTACAGCGGCTGCAACACGGACTGGTCCAAGGCTCAGTTCGTTGATGCCGCGGTGGACATGCACGTTGAATTTGAGCTCGTTGTCGGCCGGCACCTGATGCGTGGTATCCGTCGATCCGGAGCCACCTACTTGCGCCACAAGCTCTGCCCCCGCACTGAGCGCCACGCTCGGTGCCACTTCAGCGGCAATCGTGAGATTCCGCGCGTCTGGAGAGGCGATCGTGATCCGCGCCTGTTCTTCCCCGGACAGCCAAATGGTCGATGGCCCTGCGCTCAGGCCGTATGGTTCGTGAGACTCCGCAATCGTCGGCGCCCACACTTCGGTGAGGATCGGGTGGCCCGCCGCCATCGCAATCGCCGTCGCGACCGGAGACGTGAAGTGCACGAGTGCACGCCAAGTACCTGCGTGGCTCTGTAGCCCATCAGAGCCGATCGCAAGGCCCGCGACGCAGCTCCAGACCGCCAGGACTCCACCGGAAATCCGCACGAGCCGTCTTTTCCACCCACTGGAAACCCTAGACAGGGCAAGCCAAATAACCAGGCCTACAAGGCCGAAGAGTGTCGCGTATTCGCCCTCGTAACGCTCAGTGGTCACCGGAATGACATACGCAGTGAACAGCATCATGCACAGGCCCGTACCCACCATGGCAATCAGGAGCGGGCGCAGGGATGCCAGCAGCTCATGGCGTCGTCGAAACAGCCAAGGCAACGCGATCGCGAAGCACACGATCGGCGTCGCCGGCAAGATCCCGCCCGTGAAATCTGAGTAGCGAGCGTAGTCGTGCGGAAGTGCCAATGGGTAGGAAAACTGCGGAGTTGTCAAAAGAACAAAGGGAAACGTCGCTGTGATTCGCGGGGGCGCCAGCAGATATGCCCACATCCCGACCGGAATGGACGAGACATTCATCGGAAACACCTCTAAGCTATTGATCACATGATGCTCACCCGTTTCGAACAGTGACCCGTAGCGCATAGAATTGTAAGCTGCGAGTAGCACGACACAAACGCTCACCGGTCCTATGAGAGCTACGAGCAACTGCCGAGTTCCCCGCGTGCCCTTGAGCGCGATGAAGCTGGGGACGAGGAGCAGAATCGTGCAGTAGAACGGCACCCTCGAGCCGCAGGCCAGGCCAAAGCATAGGCTCATGAGACTTAGGCGCCACAGGGAGGCCTTCCGGCAAACCAAGGCCGAGGCTGCTAGGTATACCCCGGCCATAGTGAAGCAGTACCCGGTAGCGATTGACTCCTGGTAGACATTAGACCCTTGCAGCAAGAAGAGCATGAGCGAAGCACACCCAAGTACGAGTGCCGAGAGCACGCACATCCACAAGGGCACGGAGGTCAGCGACCGTAGGCATAAGCGGAGGACCCCCAGCGCAAACCCCAAGCCAACAATCGCGAACGGGGCGATGACGACGCTCGGGGAGGGCTCGAAGCCAAGGAGATGCAGCGGGACCAGCACAAGCGCCGTCGTCGGACCCCAGGTGAGATATACGTTGCCGTTGTATACGGAGTCATCGCCGAACGGGCGCAGCACAGGTGACGGTCTGTAGGGATGAAGCGATTCTGGTTGGACGGTCGACGGGGGAAAGTGCGCGATCCAAAGATGAAAATGGATAAATGCGTCGGCGAGGGCATTGTATTGGCCGGTAGACCCGCCATAAAGGGTTAGCGGAGCCACCTGCGCAGCCCGCCAGACATACAGCATTGCCATTGGCGCAAAGACGCACAGCAAAGCGACGTTGACAGGATCGCGCGCAAACGCTCGCGTACGCGCCACAAGCGGGTCCATTGTCACGCGCCGCGTCGGCACATGCCGCAGATAGCCGGCGCTAGACTTCACCACACAGCCGATTTAATACCGTGACTGCGCGCGGGACGCCTTTGATAACACGTAAAGGCAGGTTGGGTCGTCTCGCGCTAACACCAATAGTTGCCACTGGCACGGCCCCGAGTTAAAGGTGGTTAGTTGAATGCAGACTTCAGCTTCGAGTGCCGTCGTGCTGCCGGGCACCAGCGAGACGCTTTATTCGATTGCGACCTTGCCAGCTCACGGGCATGCTGTCAAGATTTGATGGGCGATTGTTTCTTGCTCATTTGGACAATCCGTTGGCCTACGTCAGCGATAACTTCGTACCGGCGCCTTGCGTTGATGCCCGATCACCGGCGTGATTCTGATCAACACACCCGGCGAGCAACGCGCCCACCTCATGCTGCCCCCTACCAGCAAGCGTTGACGGTGATCCCGCAACTGGCTACTTGGCATTACATGCCGCCCGGCCGCTTCTTTCTCCCAGCAACAGCCACAGCGGATAGGTAGCAAACATGAGCGCCGCCAGGAGGTGGGTGCGCCACCCAACGCGGCGATGCTCGAAGCGAAAGACACCCGAGTTGAGCATCCAGTCGCGGCCGCTGGCAGCACGACATAGTTTCCACAACGAGCGTGTCCAGGCACGATCTAGATAGAGAGAGATGCTCGTTGCCAGGAAGGCACCCGCGGTGGCTGTCTGGATCGCGCGGGCCACGGGCGTGCGCTGGGGGATGGCTTGCCCGTAAAGGCGCCCGGTGGCGTACAGCCAAGGTGGATCGATCAGGAACGACATGTGGCCTCCTTGGTGAGTCGTGGATAGTGGTCTGCAGTTGCGCCCGGCGCGTGCCCGCCAGGCGAGTCGCGTGCGCTGGACTGCGTCCGCGTGGCGGAAACCGGACGATTGAGCAGGCTGAAGGCAAGACGGGTGGCCAGCGCCATGATGGTTAGCTGAGGGTTGACACCAAGGGCGCTTGGAACAACCGAGCCATCGGCGACATACACACCGCCGACGCCGTAGTGAGCGAGGTTCCCGTCGGTGACACCCCCACTAGGACGGGCATCGGCGCGCGCGGTGCCAAGCGGATGAAAGGCCATGAGCCTCAAGTCGCGAGCACGAGCGTCGGTAGGGCGCACGTGGCTGGGCAGCGGCAGGTAGACCTCGCGAGCGCCAGCCGCGCGGAACAGCTGCTCCAGGCGCTGCAGTCCCAGGCGAAACTTCAACAGATCCTCGCGGCAGAGGTCGTAGCGGATCACGGGACGACCCGCCAGCGCGAGAACCCGGCCGCGAGAGCAGTCGCTGACCATCAGCCCGAACTGGGCGAGGTTGCGATAGGAGGCCATGGCGCGGCGGTGCGCATCTCCTGTTAGGGGCAACGACATGGCGGCATAGGCAGGGGGCCCGGCAACGCCCTCGAGCATGATTCCCTGGGCGGCGAACTCATCGACGTAGAAGCTCTGCGGGACACCCCTGGCCATGTCTACGACCTCATCCATCAGTGCGAAGGCAGCGGTGGCGGGGTGCAGGGAGAGGTTGCGCCCGCGCTGTCCGGAAGCGTCTGGAAGGGCGCTGCGCTCCAGCAGCAAGGGCGTGTGGATGGTGCCGCAGGCGACGATCACCACAGGGGCTTTGACTTCGAGCGCGCGTCCACTGGGAAGCCGCGCGAGGACGCCCTGGGCCTGACCACCCTTGATCACGATCTGGCGGACGTCGGCGCCCGTGAGAATGTCCGCTCCGGCTGCCAGCGCCCGCGGTATGTAGGTGATCCCGGTGTGCTGCTTGGCAGAGGTAGGACAGCCGAAGACGCACACGCCCGACCCGACACAGCCGCGGGCGTTGCGGCGCAGATACCCGTGAGACCAACCCAAGCGCTCCGCACCACGACGGGCCAAGGCGGCGTTTGCACCAGCGAGTCCGGGCGCGACCTCGCTGACGGACAGCGCGCGTTCGACCCGCTCGAAGCACGGCCGCAGAGTCTCCTCGTCGAGCTCGAGTCCAAGCTCCCGCGACCAACGCTCGATCACGTGCGCCGGCGTGCGAAAGCAGGTTCCCGAGTTGACGAGCGTCGTCCCCCCCAATCCACTCCCGAGCGGCGCAACCATCGGAGGCATGCCGACGGTGACGCTCTGACCGCCGTCACGGTAGAGGCGAGCGAGCATCTCGGGGGGGCGGGCGGTGAAGTCCTCCACGTCATGCAGGGGACCCTGCTCGAGCATGACCACGCTTGCACCCGCCTCGGCCAGCTCGGCAGCGACCACCGCACCCCCGGCTCCCCCACCCACGACACAGAAGTCCGCTTTCATGACCGGTGCTCGAGGCGGCGCAGTTGCCTTCCCCGAGCAATGACAGCAGCCGCATCCCAGCCGAGCGCGTCCCCTGTGGCAGGATCGTCGTAGCGCCCCAAAGCGAGCGTCGAGGATGCGGCTTGCTCGGCAAGAGGCCAGTGAGCGAGCAGCGCGGCGCCGCGTGGCCGGACCACCATCGCCAAGAGCACGCGCAAGCCGACACGCTGTGGCCAAGGGGCGGCCGCAAGGAAGTTCTCCAGGCGATCATTCACGAGAGCATCTCCTCCTCCTGCGTGCAGGCGAGCTCGTCGATGGCTGCGGCGGCTGCCATTCCATCTCCGGCGCTGACGGCAACCGCCGCGCGCATGTACAGCTCGGCCAGACGCTCGCGGTGCGCGACCAGTGGCGAGAAGGCAGGGGCGTGCGGCAAGTAGAGCTCGCGAACGGAGTTGAGGATCAACTGGAAGACGAGGTTCCCCGCAGCCTCCACGAGCGCGGCCATGAAGGACCAGTCGGCAAGGAGAGCCGCTCCGTCTCCGTCGGCAATCTCCACCGCCGCTGCCAGGTCGACCAGGGCGGCAGCCTGCTTGGGCGTATGCCGCTCGGCAGCAAGACGCGCTGCCTCCACGAGCAGTAGCCGCCGCGCCTGGAAGAGGTCGTGCACGAGCCCGTCGTCGCGCTGTCCGCCGAGCACCAGCGCCTCGAGCCCTCCCGAGCGCCGCCAGTCGAGCACACGGGTGCCCTCGCCGTGACGCACTTCAACGAGCCGCAATTGCTCGAGTCGCTTGAGCGCCTCGCGAACGGTGGCCATATTTACGTCTAGCTCAGCCGCCAATGCGCGCTGCGCGGGGAGTAGATCCCCAGGGTTATATGCGCCGGAGAGGATCTGCTCGCGCAGGCGTGCAAAGACTTGATCGGGGACCGACAGGCGGGAGATTGGGCCAGATTGCGGCAGTGAAGGCACCAAGACTCAGTGTACCGGTGTTCCAAACACTTGCTCGCGCCTCTCGACCAGCTCCCTCTCGCCCCTGACAGCGTCCCTTAGACCATGCCTACGGCACGGCGCGTTAGGCTCCAGCGATGACCCAGAGCGACAGGCAGATAGCTGAGAAGGACCGATGCTCGCCGTGCAAGGGAGCCGGCTGGACTTGGTGGTCCGCGGACGCGTCGGAGTCGGAGGAGGGCAGGTGGGTGGTTTGCAGGGAGTGCATAGGCACGGGACGCACTGATCAGAAGGGGCGCAAGCGCCAACGTCCAGCGGATCCGGCAGGCAGCTAGCGACCAAGTGCCCAACCGTCGCCCCCAGCTGAAGCTGATCACGGCAGCGTCGTCGGCCTCCTCGGAGGAGGCGGCGGCGATCGTGGCGGCGCTCGAGCGCTTCATGCGCGCCACCGCGCCACCGCCGGCGTCGCCCCCTCGGGAGACGCCGGACCCGTGGCGGCGGGCGGCCCTGGCAGAAGGCGTGACACGCGACCCGTGGGCCGACGATGTTCCCGACCCCTGGATAAATACCTAAAAGTCGCTAGGCTTTAGCGCAATAGCTTTTCGCCCCTGGGGCAGATAGACGAAAGCAGCCCGGACAGAGTGTCCGGATCAGGAGGTTTTTCCCGAATGGAGCAAGGTTCCATCTCCGCTCAGCGCGGCACCCTAGAGGACCCGGAGGTCCTGCAGAACGTGCCTGGGCATGTGATCCCGATCCTCACGCAGGAGTTCGACGACTTCAAGACGGAGGCGAACAAATTCCTCGCGGGCGGAACGCCGGAAGACGAGTTCATCAAGTTCCGCCTCAAGCAAGGCGTGTACGGGCAGCGCCAGCCGGACGTGCAGATGATCCGCGTAAAGCTTCCTTTCGGGGGGATCACACCGGAGCAGATGGAGTCGTTTGCGGATGTGATCGAGAAGTACGTGCCGCTCAAGAAGGGCCACGTCACAACGCGTCAGAACGTGCAGATGCACCACATCCCGCTGCCTGAGATCGAGAAGGCGATTCGCGAGCTGAGCGAGTCGGGCCTGTCGAGCAGGGAGGGATGCGGCAACACGGTGAGAAACGTGACGGGCGATCCGTGGGCGGGCGTGGCCAAGGACGAGCTGTTCGACATGACGCCGTACGTGGGCGCGTATGTGCGCTACTTCGTGCGCCACCCCACGACGCAGGCGATGCCGCGCAAGATCAAGACGGCGTTCGACGGCAGCCCGCAGGACCGCGCGATCAGCGGCATCCACGACATCGCATACCGCGCACGTGTGAAGGTCGTGGATGGCAAGGAGGTGCGCGGCGCGGAGATGCTGGTGGGCGGCGGCACGTCGATCATGCCGCGAGTGGCGCCTGCGCTGTACGACTTCGTGGAGCTGGACAACGGCGACTACCTGAAGATCGCAGAGGCGGTGTTCAGGATCTTCGACCGTCAGGACTGGCTGCGGGTGAACCGCGCGCGAGCCAGGATCAAGGTGTTCGTCGACAAGTACGGCATCGAGGAGCTGCGCAGGCAGGTGGAGGAGGAGCTGGAGGGCGAGTGGGTCTCCGAACGCGACTTCTCGATCGAGCAGCGTCTGTTCTTGGACGATGAGCGCGAGTCGGCGCCGGCGGCGCCGCAGAGCTCGGCGAGCCCCAACGGCGACCACCGAGAGTTCGAGCGCTTCCGCGCCACCAATGTGGCCGAGCAGAAGCAGGAGGGCTTCGTGACGGTCGAGGTCAAGATCACGCGCGGAGACCTAACGCCGGAGCAGTTCAGGGGCCTTGCGCAGATCATGCGCGACTACGCGGGCGGCTATGCGCGCACAACGGTGCAACAGAACTTGCTGCTGCGGTGGGTGCGCGAGGAGAGCGTGTATGAGGTGTGGAGCGCGCTCGAGAAGCTCGGACTGGCGGACGGCGGCGTTCGCGAGATCAACGACGTGGTGTCGTGCCCGGGAACGGACTCGTGCAAGCTGGGGATCACGAGCTCGATGGGGCTCAACCAGGCTGTGCAGGAGCGAGTCGAGGCGATGGAGATCAGCGACCCGCTGACGCGTCAGATCCACATCAAGATGAGCGGCTGCCCCAACGGCTGCTCCCAGCACCACGTGGCCGACATCGGCTTCTACGGCGCGTCGATCAAAGTTGGCGAGCACACGATCCCTGCGTACATCCCGCATGTCGGCGGTGTGTATGAGGGCGGCAGCGTCAAGTTCGGCACCAGGCTGAAGCTGCGCCTTCCGGCCAAGCGGGTGCCGGAGGCGATCGAGCGCTGGATCAATCACTACGAGTCCAACCGCAGCGACGGCAGCGAGGCGTGGGGCGCGTTTGCGGAGCGCGTGGGCACCTCTGAGCTGGAGGCTCTGGTCAAGGATCTGTCGATGCCGGTGGACTTTGGGCTGGAGACAATGAACACGTTCATCGACTGGAATCGCAACGTCCCATTTGAAGTGATTCGCGGCGAGGGTGAGTGCGCGGTATAGATGACGGCGTATGAATGCCGATGAGGAAAAGAAACGAGACGAACAGATGCCACCACTGAACAGCCATACAGCAGACGTCCGCTCAGCGGTCGACCCGGCGCTGAGCCTGACGCACACGCTCCGCGAGGCTGCGCGCCATGGCGCGCGGGCTGTGCTTCTGTGCTCGTTTCAGAAGGAGGAGTCGGTTCTGCTGGATGAGCTGCTGCGGCTCGACCAGGGAACGGGCGGCGCAGTGCGGATCGTGACGATCGACACCGGCGTTTTGTTTCCGGAGACGCTGCGCGCGTGGCGCGAGTTCGAGGAGCGCTACGGCGTGAAGATCGAGGTCCAGGACGCGAGTAGCCCCGACGTCCCGTGGAGCGGGCCGGAGCACTGCTGTTCGGTGGCAAAGGTGGCAGCGCTTGAAGCTTCGCTGGCCGGCGCCGAGGGCTGGATCACAGGCATCCGCCGCGAGCAGGGGCCGACGCGCGCAGACGCGCAGCTGATCGAACGTGACGAGAAGCGCGGCCTGTTCAAGTACAACCCGCTGGCGCACTGGACGGACAAGGATCTGTGGCGACGGATCCACGAGCGCGACCTTCCTTACAACAAGCTCCACGACCAAGGCTATGAGTCGATTGGCTGCGCGCCATGCACCCAGCCGGGCTCGGGCCGCGAGGGCCGCTGGGCGGGCACAGACAAGACGGAGTGCGGTCTGCACATAGAGATCGTCAGCTGATCGCGATGAGCCAAGCTCGCGCGGCGGAGGATCGAAGATGAGCGTTGCAGCCCGCCCCCAGCTGAGCCACTTGCGGGCGCTTGAGTCGGAGGCGATTCACGTGATGCGTGAGGTTGCGGCGGAATTCGAGCGGCCGGTGCTGCTGTTCAGCGGCGGCAAGGACTCGATTGTGCTGCTGCGTTTGGCCGAGAAGGCATTCCGCCCGGCGCCGTTTCCATTTCCGTTGATGCATGTGGACACGGGCCACAACTTCCCGGAGGTGATCGAGTACCGCGATCGGCGCGTGGCGGAGCTGGGCGAGCGGCTGATTGTGGCCAGTGTGCAGGAGTCGATTGACAGCGGCAGGGTGGTCGAGGAGACGGGTCCGCGCGCGTCGCGCAACCGCCTGCAAACGGTGACGCTGCTGGATGCGATCGCGGCCAACGGCTTCGACGCCGCCTTCGGTGGGGCACGGCGCGACGAGGAGCGGGCGAGGGCCAAGGAGCGGATCATGTCCTTCCGCGACGACTTCGGCCAGTGGGACCCCAAGAACCAGCGCCCGGAGCTGTGGAACCTGTATAACGGACGCATCCACAAGGGCGAGCACGTGCGCGTGTTCCCGCTGTCTAACTGGACCGAGCTGGACGTTTGGGAGTACATCGACCAAGAGCAACTAGAGGTACCGCACATCTACTTTGCGCACGAGCGCGAGGTGTTCGAGCGCGACGGCATGCTGTACGCGTGGCGCGATGGAACGGAGCTGATCGAGGGCGAGGAGATCTTCAAGGACACGGTGCGCTATCGCACGGTCGGCGACATGAGCTGCACCGGCGGCGTGCGCTCGCAGGCGGCGACCCTCGAGGAGGTCGTCCTGGAGATAGCCGCCACCAGGATCACCGAGCGCGGCGAGACCCGCGCCGATGACCGTGTGTCAGAGGCCGCGATGGAGGACCGCAAGAAGGCCGGGTACTTTTGACCCTCGACCTGTTGCGGTTCACGACAGCGGGGTCTGTGGATGACGGCAAGAGCACGCTGATCGGCAGGCTGCTGTATGACAGCAAGCAGGTGTTCGAGGATCAGCTCGAGCACGTTGCCCAGGCGAGCGAGCGTCGTGGCGGCGAGGGAGCGCTTGACCTGGCGCTGCTGACGGATGGGCTGCGCGCTGAGCGCGAGCAGGGGATCACGATTGATGTTGCCTACCGGTACTTTGCGACGGTCAACCGTCGGTTCATCATTGCGGACTGCCCGGGACACCGCCAGTACACGCGCAACATGGTCACGGGCGCCTCGACGGCAGATGTGGCGGTGGTCCTCATAGATGCCCGCCGGGGCGTGCTTGAGCAGTCGCGCCGCCATGCCTTCATCAGCGCGCTGCTGGGCATCCCGGAGATGGTGGTGGCGATCAACAAGATGGACCTGGTGGAGTACTCAAAGGAGCGCTACGAGGAGTTGGTGGCAGAGTTTGAAGGCTTTGCGGGCAAGCTCAGGGGGGTCAAGCGGATCACCTATATCCCGATGTCGGCGCTGGAGGGCGACAACGTGGTGGAGCGCTCAAGCCACATGGACTGGTATCGGGGGCCGGTGCTGTTGGATCACCTGGAGCAGGTGGAGGTGGCATACGACCACCCCAACGAGAAGCCGGCGCGCTTCCCTGTGCAGTGGGTGATCCGGCCCTCGAATGCGGCCGGCGGCGAGGACTACCGCGGCTATGCAGGCCAGCTGGCAAGCGGGGCGCTCAGGCGCGGGGACGAGGTGACTGTCCTGCCGGGAGGTGGCCGCACGCGGATTGCGGCGATCGACAGCTATGAGGGCGAGCTGGAGGAGGCGATGGCGCCGATGTCCTTCACGCTGCGCCTGGAGGATGAGCTGGACGTCTCGCGGGGGGAGCTCATCTGCCACCCCGAGGAGGCGCCGGCGGTAGGCCGGGAGCTCGAGGCAGACGTGTGCTGGATGACCGACGAGCCGCTGCGGGCAGGCGCTCGCTACGCGCTCAAGCAGACCTCTCGCAATGCAATGGCGGTCATCGACAGCATCGAGGATCTAGTGGATGTGCACACGCTGGAGCGCGATCCGCCGCCAGGGGAGCTGGCGCTGAACGACATAGGGCGGGTGCGCCTGCGCACGAGTGTGCCGCTGGTGTTCGACCCGTACACGAGCAACCGCCGTACCGGCAGCTTCATCTTGATCGACGAGGCCAGCAACCGCACGGTCGGCGCGGGAATGATCGCGGCAGCCGCTTGAGGTCCTGCTCGCGTCGCAGCTGTCGCTAAGCTTCCGCGGCCGATGTTCAGCAAGGTCCTCATAGCCAACCGCGGCGAGATCGCGGTCCGCATCGTGCGCGCACTCGACGAGCTCGGCGTGGCGAGCGTGGCCGTCTACTCGGAGCTCGACCGCGACGCCCCCCATGTGCGCCGCGCGAGTGAGGCTTACAACCTGGGCGAGGGACCGGCAGCGGACAACTACCTGAACGTGGAGAAGATCCTCGATGTGGCCCGGCGCGCGGGCGCCGAGGCGATCCACCCGGGCTATGGCTTCCTGGCCGAGAACGCCCCCTTTGCGCAAGCCTGCGAGGACGCCGGCATAGTGTTCATCGGACCCCCTGCCAGCGCGATCGAGGCGATGGGGTCGAAGACGCGAGCCCGTGAGCTGATGCAGGCGGCAGGCGTGCCGATCGTCCCCGGCACGACCGAGCCGGTCGCCACGGTGGCCGACGCCCTGCGCATCGCCAAGGACGAGATCGGCTTCCCGGTGGCCGTCAAGGCGGCGGGAGGCGGCGGCGGCAAGGGCTTCAGGGTGGCACTCTCCGAGGATGAGCTCGAGGGCGCTTTCGAGGGCTCGAGCCGCGAAGGCGAGAAGTTCTTCTCTGACGCCACCGTGTACCTCGAGCGTTACCTGCACGACCCACGCCACGTTGAGATACAGGTGCTGGCGGACCGCCACGGCAATGTGATCCACCTGGGCGAGCGCGACTGCTCGATCCAGCGCCGCCACCAGAAGGTGATCGAGGAGTCCCCTGCCCCGGAGTGGGTGGTCGACCCGGCGATGCGCGAGCGCATCGGCAAGATCGGCGTCGAGGCGGCGAAGGCCGTGGACTACGTGGGCGCGGGCACCATCGAGGGGCTGTTCTCGGCCCGCGAGGGGGCAGAGCCCGAGTACTTCTTCCTGGAGATGAACACACGCGTGCAGGTGGAGCACTGCGTCACGGAGATGACCACGGGGATCGACATAGTCAAGGAGGGCATACGCGCGGCGGCTGGCGAGGAGCTGGCATACAAGCAAGAGGACATCCAGCTGCGCGGACATGCGATCGAGTGCCGCATCAATGCCGAGGACGCCTCCAAGAACTTCGCCCCGGCGCCTGGCAAGATCGACGCATACCGCGAGCCGACCGGCCCAGGCGTGCGGGTCGACTCGGGTGTCGAAGCCGGCGGAGAAGTCTCCCCCATGTATGACCCGATGGTGGCCAAGCTGATCGTGTGGGACGCAGACCGCGAGCAGGCCACCAGGCGCATGCTCCGGGCTCTGGACGAATATGAGATCGAGGGGCTGAAGACACTGATCCCCTTCCATAAGGCGTTGTTGGCGAGCGAGCAGTGGGCCAAGGGCGAGACCTGTAGAGACCTGCTGGAGGACAAGAAGTGGCTGAAGACGCTGGCCTTCCCCCCACCCACACCGCCGTCGGAGGACGGCGAGGAGGAGCAGGTCGAGCAGACCTATGCGGTGGAGGTGTCGGGCAAGCGCTTTGACGTGCGCGTCGTCGGACCACCCTTCGCCGGCGGTGGTACGGGAGCAGGCACCGGCCTGAGCGCCAACGGGACAGGCAGCGGAAGGGCGGCACCTAAGCGCGGTGAGCGCAAGGCCTCCAGCGGCGCCGGCGGCCCCGATGTGCTCAGCTCGCCTCTGCAAGGCAACATGTGGAAGGTGATGGTCAAGCAGGGCGACACTGTCGAGGAGGGCCAGCTGCTGTGCATCATCGAGGCCATGAAGATGGAGAACGAGATCACAGCCCACAAGGCCGGAACGATCGTCGAGCTGCCGATCAGCGAGGGTGCTCCCATCCAAGCGGGCGCGCCGATCGCAACGATCAAGAGCGCTGAGCCCGCGGAGGGCTAGACATGGCGATCGACTACGCGGCGGTCGCTGCCGGCATGAACCAGGCAATCCCCTTCAACGTGCACGTGGGGCTGGAGACGGTGACCGTGGCGCCGGATCACGGCGTGGTCAAGCTACCCGATGAGCCCTATCTGCACAACCACGTTGGATCCCAGCACGCCGGCGCCCTGTTCTCGGCCGGCGAGGCCGCCTCGGGCGCGGCGTTTGTGGGTGCGTTCGTCGAGGTCATGGGCGAAGTCACCCCGCTGGCGGAGTCCGCTGAGATCGCCTACCGCAAGCTGGCCAAGGGCGAGATCACAGCCACGGGGCGCTTTACCGAGGATCGCGACGCGCTGCTGGCGAGGCTGAATGAGGAGGGACGCATCCGCTTCCCGATCGAAGTGGAATTCACCGACGCACATGGCACGGTGGTGGCCGAGATGACGGTCAACTGGTACGTGCGGCGCAACGCCACCTAGCGCGCCCCGAGTTGGAGACAGCGCACCGTCCGCTCACTGACCGTGAACGGCAGTCCGTGCTTCGCCTCAGCATCCAAAACGCTCGCTCTTTCAGTGCTTTGGACCTGCCGTGTGGCATCCAGCGAGCTGCGAGGGGCGGTCGCAACACAGCAAACGCTGCCTCGCTACTTTTCGGATTGCTAGATTTTTCCCAATGGCCACAACTTTGGCAAAATCCTCCGGATCACTCTTTTGCCCTGAACCTAGGAATCAGACACATGCGTGAGCGGTGGCGAGTCATACCAGGGTCCCGACTCGAGCGGCTACCCGTACCGTTGAGGCCGCTTGGCATCCTAATCCGAAATCAGATGATCGACAGTCGATACCGCCATGTAGCTGACGGCTTTGCGACAGTGCACCACTGCCCATTCCTTGAGGATCAAGAGTTTGACGACCTGTATTGGGATATGGCACGCTCATGGTACCCGGGCGCAGACGTTAGGTGGCGCATGTGGATGTTGACGGCCCTCGCGCAGCAAAGTGAGCATCTCTCTGGAGACTTCGCCGAATTCGGAGTCTGGCGCGGCGGATGTGCGTACATGATCCTAAGTCGCACAAACCTCGCATCTCAACACCGCTTCTTCCTGTTTGACACCTTCGACGGAATCCCCGCAGACCGCCTAACGAATCATGAGCGAGCAGAGGGCTTTGGAGGGAGGCTCGGTGAAACGTCTGCTGATTACGTTGATGAATTGCTCGCGCGGTGGCGACCCAGCTATCAGATCTGTGCGGGCGACATCTTTGACACGCTGCAGAGCTCCGGCGTGGGCAAGCTGGCCTTTGCACACATAGATCTGAATGCCGTAGCCCCGTCACTCTTCGCGCTCGAGTTTGCGTATGCGCGAATCGTTAAAGGAGGGATCATCGCATTTGACGACTACGGTGGTGCGGGATTCGACGAACAAAGAAAGGCCATAGACGAGTTCTTTGCGGGACTACCGGAGAAGCCCATCGCCCTGCCTACGAGTCAGGGGTTTGTTATTAAGCTTTGAACGACAGCGAATGACTGCACGGACGGCTAGCACCGCGCGCACCCTGGGTCGACCCATGCTAGAGACACTCGGCGGCTTCTTCCTTCGTCTCTAGCAAGTACCAGAAGCACGCTCGGAACCTGTAATAGCGGTATCAGCCGACTCGGATGACGAGCGCGTGCCCCAGGCGTCGCTAGCGACAATTCTTAGCCGTTACCATTCGCACGTGCGGAACTTGACTTCCCCAAATCCACGTCGAGCGACCAGGAAGTGCCCCAATTGTCAGGTCGAAAGTTGCGCGACTCGCCCTTTGGTCACTAGATGGTCGTCTTTTTGCATTCTAGGATTGCTGCTTTTTGCGGGCGTGGCTGTTGTTTTGGCCGTCGCGAGTGTGGTGAGCATCCACACCACTTACTTAATTGGATGAGAAGTCGGACTAAGAGCGCGCTCGCCGGGCATGAACGCCGGTCGCCGTCAGCATCGAGCCTTTATCGGCATTGGCGCTCTCGGCCCGCGGTGGTTGCGTTCGTCGTTGCTTTTGCCGGGGCGCTCCTCGTCGGAATGCTCCAAGGCGAACGACTTCTCTATGGCGACGCCGGTAATTACTGGTTATTGGCGATGTCCTTTACAAAGGGCGGCCATTTTTCGTTGATGAACTTCGAAAGTCAGGCTCGAGGCTATGCCTTTCCCCTGGTCATATACGGACTGAAGGCAGTCGCCTCGACCTTCGAGCTGAGCGCCTCCAACATGGCGACGCTCTTCAACGCACTCTTGTACGCCCTGATCGGGGCCGTACTGGCCCCGCGTCTGAGCGAAATAATATGGCCAAGGCAGCATTGGGGACTCATAAGACGCCTCCTGCTAACTGCACTCTTGGTCGTATTTTGGAGTGGCGATCTGAATTATCCTTTGAGCGATTTCCCGGGACTAGCGATGGCGTTCTTGGCTCTCGTGGCAATAGGCCACCCCGACTCACCCGGCTGGATGCTCACTGCGGGCGCCGCCGCTGCGGCCACTATTGACATACGGGCCGCCTATGTCGCGTTTCTACCCATGTTCGCAATCATGTTGGGCCTGGCATGGTTCGATCAGCGCGGTTCCCAGCACGGCTCCGTCGTTCGTCGAGCGCTTTGTGTGAGTCTTCTCGTGATCGGCTTCGTCGTGGTGTCGCTGCCCCAGTCATTGGTAGCCCATCGTTACTACGGCACGTGGAGCTTCGTTCCCGGCGCGACGCTTCCTGCTTACACGGAACAAAGACTCACTGAAGGAATGGCCAGCCAGCGTTACGATACTTATGCCACCCCTCGGGGGGTGGCGGCAATTCTATATCCGGACGCCGTCGGCCGGCGACTGCTGGAACAGCAGCCAGGGGGAGCAATTACAAGCTCAGGTCAATACCTGGAACTGTTTGCGAGCCACCCGGTCGAAATGGTGGACTTGCTGGCACGACGAGTCATCAATGGGCTTGATGCGCGCTACAGCACGGTTTACATCGAAAACCTTGACTCGGGTGGCCATCTCTGGCTGCGGATCGCCGGCTTTCTGCTCGTATTCCTTGCCCTTGTTCGCGTGCTATGGCGTGCCACGCGACGCAGCCTTGGTCCGATCAAGTGGCGTTATCCGGTGGCTTTGGCTCTCTGCTGCTTGACGTCAATCACTGCACCGGTAGAGACGCGGTACATGCTGCCGGTATACATGCTCACTTACATGCTAGTCCTGGCTCCGGGATGGGTCAGTCCCATCGGGCCAAGCGAGCGCGGCGTGCGCAGAGTCGCCTCTCTTGCAGTTCTGCTAGCGGTCTTCGCGGTATTCACTGTCATTGTCTGGCATGTGGTGAGCGGCGCGGTTGGTGAAATCCCTCAAGCGGGCGCGCTGCGATAGCTGGATCTTGCGCACATCTCGGACGCCGACGGGTCGCAGCGGCGCCGATCATGAGGCGTGCCTGACGTTCTCAGCGTGAGCGCGGCGATGGGAGGCCGAGTTACGGCCCACTGGCAGCCCCGCGTTGAATTCCCCCTCAGCAAGCATATGCAGGTATGCGATGTCCTGCTCCAGCACCGTCAAGGCACGGGCTTGGATGAGGCCGGGCCCGTGACCAGGCACGACATGCTCAACTCGATCGATCAACACGCGCAACCGCTCCAACGTCGCGCAATAGGTGTCAAGTTCGTTTTGGCCGAAGCTTGGGAGCTCAACGCTTGAGAGGTAATCGCCCACGATCAAGATGCCTGCCCACGGCAACAGCACAGCCATCCCGTCGACGGTGTGCCCATCCGTTGGGTGCAACTCAAGCTCGCGATCACCAACCTCACAACGACCGGGTACTGGAAGCGTCTGCACGGAGCCGAGGGCCAGCGGGCGGGGACGTTCGATCAGCAGCTCTTCGTCGAAGCTACGTAGCTGGCGCTGTGCCTCGCCAGGAGCTGCGCCGAGGCGCTCGGCCGTGGACTGCGCAACACCCAACGCCACCCCCGGGAAGGCGAGCCGGCCGAGCAGATGATCCCAGTCGCCATGCGTAGCCAGCAGCCCACTGGGAGCCGGGAAGCCGCCCTGCTCGATCAACGCTGGGAGAGCATCGAGCTCGTCGGGGAGCACAGGCGAGTCGATCACGAATGTCTCAGCCCCTTGATCCCCGACCCGACCGCGCACGATCACGCAGTTGACCTGTAGCAGCGCGCTCGTGACTAGCAGTACGTCGGGGTGCAGGGCGAGTGCCCGCAAAGCAGGCGAGCCCTAGGTGACGCCGAGGAGTTTGGCGGCCTCTTTGAGGCTGCTCACTTCAGCGGTGGGCTTCTTCTGGGAGGAGTCGAGGGTCTCCTTGTTGCGATTGACCCAGATCACGGGGACTCGCTGTTTGATGCAGGGGACAACATCGTGGTAGTGACTTGCAGCCACGTGCACCCAGCCGCGTTTGCCGCCCATCCGCCTGGCGCACTCGGTGAAGTGAGGCAGTTCAGGCTTGTATGAGCGCACCTGCTGGGCGGTGACGACGAGGTCGAAGTCGACGTTCATGTGACGGCGGGTCTGCCCGAGGAGCTTGTCGTCGATGTTTGACAACAGGCCCAGACTGTATTTTTTGCCGAGCTTCTGCAGCTGGACGCTGGTCTCCTTGAAGGGCTGCCAGCGCTGGACCGAGTCGGGCAGAAAACCCGATCGCGAGGGCTCGAGCTGCCATTCGAGGCGTTTGGCGATCTCGATTGCGGTGCGGCGCAGCACCTCCGCATAGAGCTCGTAGGAACCGCCCTCGATTTCGCGGGAGATCTCCTGGAACATGGGCATGAGCACCGCGCGGTCGATCTCGACGCCGTCGCGGGCAGCCTCCTTGGCGAAGGCCTCATAGATACCGGTCTCCCAGTCGATGAGGGTGCCGTACACGTCGAATGTGACGAATGTGACGTTCTTTGGAATGGGCATCGCGGGGGCATTATGCCCTGCCAACCCCCAATGACGCGGTGCGCCCCCCCATCGAAGTGCCTCTGTGCGCGATCTCCCATCTTTCGTTAGAGTCCCGCGCCGCAATGGACCTGCTGGAGTACCAAGGCAAGCAGTTGTTTGCCCGCCACGGATTGAGGGTGTCCTCGGGTGAGCCTGTCGACACCGTCGACGGCGCCGTCGAGGCGGCCGGCAAGCTCGGCTACCCGGTCGTGGTCAAGGCCCAGGTCCTGATCGGCGGACGCGGCAAGGCCGGCGGGGTGAAGCTCGCTGCAGACGAGGCGGAGGTCCGCGAGCACGCCGGCAACATCCTTGGGATGGACATCAAGGGACACACCGTTCGCACGGTGTGGATCGAGCACGCCTCGGATATCGCCTCCGAGTACTACGCCTCGGTGCTGCTGGACCGCTCGGCCAAGAAGCCGCTGGTGATGTTCAGCGTGGAGGGCGGCGTGGACATCGAAGAGGTGGCCGAGAAGACGCCCGAGAAGCTGATCCGTCACCACGTCGACCCACTCACGGGCCTCACACGTGCGGAGGCGCTGAGGGTGGCAAGCGAAGGCGGCGCGGACGCCGATGTGGTCGAGGGCGTAGCCGACGCGTTGATCGCGCTGTATGAGGTGTGGCTGCAGGAGGACGCAACTCTGGCCGAGATCAATCCCCTGATCGTGACCCCCGACCGTGAGGTCAAGGCGCTGGACTCGAAGGTCTCGCTCGACGGCAACGCGCTCTACCGCCACCCCGAGAACCAGGGCCTATCAGACAAAGCGAACGAAGATCCACTCGAACGCCGTGCCAAGGAAGAGGGCGTGCAGTACGTGAAGCTCGACGGCGACATCGGCATCCTCGGCAACGGCGCCGGGCTGGTCATGTCGACGCTAGATGTGGTCTCCCAGGCAGGCGGCGCACCGGCCAACTTCCTGGACGCCGGCGGCGGCTCCAACGCTGAGACGATCAAGCAGGCGGTCGACCTGATTCTCGCCAACGAGGCCGTCAAAGCGGTACTCGTAAACATCTTCGCCGGCATCACTCGCTGCGACCAGGTGGCGCTGGGCCTGATCGGCGCCTTCGAGCAGATCAAACCGACGGTGCCATTCGTGGTGCGGCTGGACGGCACCAACGACGTGGAGGGGCGCCGCCTGCTGGCGGAGGCAGCGCTGCCAAACGTGCACACTGCCAAGACCATGAATGAGGCAGCTGAGAAGGTGGTCGCGCTGGCGGCCGGACAGAGCGTGGAGGCGACGGCCTGATGTCAGTGTTGATCGACGAGAGCACGCGCCTTGCAGTGGCCGGGATCACCGGTCGCGAGGGCACCTTCCACACACTCAACAACCGCAACTACGGCACCAACGTCGTCGGTGGGGTGACGCCGGGCAAGGGCGGTCAGGACGTGGAGGGCATCCCAGTGTTCGACAGCTGGGAGCAGGCCATGTCGGAGTCCCAGCCGAACACAGCCATGATCTTCGTGCCGCCCCGCTTCGCCGCAGACTCGATCCTCGAGGCGGCAGCCGCAGGAGTGGAGCTCGTGATCGCGATCACGGAGGGAATCCCCGCGCATGACGAGCTACGCGTCTACAACACGATTCAGCGCGATCACCCGAACACACGTCTGATCGGCCCCAACTGCCCCGGCATCCTCTCACCGGGCAAGGCCAACGTGGGGATCATCCCTGCGTCGTTCTTCAAAGCCGGCAACGTGGGCGTCGTGTCGCGCTCGGGGACGCTGACCTACCAAATTGGAAACGAGATTGCCCAGGCAGGCTTTGGCTGCAGCACGATTGTGGGCATCGGTGGAGACCCTGTTCCCGGCTCCTCGTTCGTGGACATTCTGGAGCTGTTCGAGGCGGACGACGAGACCGAGCTGGTGGTGCTGTCGGGCGAGATCGGGGGCTCTGCCGAGGAGGAGGCGGCGGAGTACATCGCGGAGCGTATGAGCAAGCCGGTGGTGGCCTACATCGCTGGCTTCACCGCCCCCGCAGGCAAGCAGATGGGTCACGCCGGCGCGATCGTGTCAGGCAGCGCCGGTACGGCAGCCGCCAAGGCTCAAGCGCTGGAAGAGCGGGGAGTGCGCGTGGGTCGCACCCCCACAGAAGCAGCCAAGATCGCCGTCGAGGTCCTCGGCGGCGCGTCGCTCAGTACATCCTGACCCTGCGAGAGCAGGTGCGACGGTCTCCCGCTGGGGACTGTATGACCATGGTGTTACAGCGTTGCCAGAGAGAGATAATGGGATGCCTGCAGCATGCCCTCGCGGCTAGGCTGTCGAAACGATGATGGACCGCGAGGTAGCTGGAACCCTGGAGGAACTCGAGCGCAAGATCGCTGAGTTGGAGCGCACGCTGAGCACCATGACGCAGCCCAACAGCGCCCCATCCGCGCCCAGCAGCAGCATTCCAACGCCAGCCACCTACAGCCGTGTGGTCGACGAGCGCATCGAGGGGGTTCGGGGTCCCACCGCCGCCCCCGCCTCCCCGCCGGCCCCCCTAAAGCCCCTGCTGCGGCCGCTGCAACCCACGGCCCCACCGGTACGACCCCAGCCGCCGGTGTCAACTCGACCGCCCCGCGCCCCCCATCCACCGAGGCCGGACGAGCTGCTGCGCTTCCGCGATCGACTCGAGCGGGCGGCCCGCGATCTGGCCCACGACTACGACGAGCTGCTCGGACGCCTAAGCTACTCGGCTGTGTCCACGTCACCAGGCC
>JASLDD010000038.1 GCA_030151725.1 Solirubrobacteraceae bacterium | reverse complement strand
ACCTGCGCCTCGAGGTGGACGGGGTCATGCGGTCGTGGGCTGTGCCCAGGGGTCCCTCCATGGACCCGGCCGCCAAGCGCCTGGCTGTCCAGGTCGAGGACCACGGCATGGCCCACAACGGCTTCGAGGGTCCAACCGATGGCGGCGGCGTCGTGATCTGGGACCGCGGCCACTACGAGCAGGGTGGAAGGGTGGCGTGGCCCGAGGCGCTCGAACGAGGGCACGCTGTCTTCGTATTGCACGGTGAGAAGCTCCGTGGCGGGTTTGCGCTGCAGCGCACGAAGACGGGAGCCAAGCCGCAGTGGCTGCTGATCAAGCGCCGCGACGAGCACGCTCGCCCGGGCTCAGACGTACTAGTCGAGCAACCCGCATCGGTTCTCAGCGGCCGCACGCTCGATCAGGTCTTGGGCGAGCGCGACGCCTAGGTCGGCTCTGCGGGGGCCCCCTCGCCGGCGATCAGCGTGCGCTGCATCCAGGCCACGTCGTGCCAGGCGCCGTGCTTGAAGCCGATGCGCCTGTAGATGCCCACCAGCTCAAAGCCCATCGCGCGATGCAATCCCTCGCTGGCCTCGTTGGGCAGTGTCATGCCCGCTATCGCCATGTGAAATCCACGCTCGGCAAGTCGCGCGAACAGCGCCTCATAGAGGGACCTGCCGCCGCCCTTGCGGCGGCGGCCGGGCTCCAGATACACGCTCACCTCGCAAGCCCAGCGGTATGCGGCTCGCGATTGGTGCGGTGAGCCGTAGGCATAGCCGACCACATCTCCTCCATCCTCCAACACCAGCCACGCGTGGCTCCGCAATGCCGAGGCGATGCGGGCTGCCATGTCGGCGGGCGACGGCGGCTCGATCTCGAACGTGATCGCCGTGTCGGCGACGTAGGGCGCATAGATCGCCGCGCAGGCAGCGGCATCCTGCTCGGATGCCGGCCTGACCAGTGGACCCTCGAACGACGGCGGCATTTGCCCACTATAGGTTCGAGCGAAGGCGGCCGATCCCCGGCAGGAAGCGACCCACCCGTGAGGCATAGGTGGAGTAGGGCATGCCGTGGACGGCTGCTAGGTAGGGCTCCTCGACGAGTCGTGTCTGCAGCTCCAGGGCAACGATCACGAGCACTGCTCCCGCGATCGTCACAGCGTTTGCGCAGAGCAGCGCAATGCCGACGAACGCGGGGATCATGGCCGCATAGATCGGGTTGCGCACCATCGCAAACAGGCCATCTACGACCAACTCCGTGCGCTCGCTTGGATCGACACCGATCCGCCACGCATCGCCCATCCCGAATTGCGCGACGAGCGTGATCGCAATCCCCGCACAGACGAGCCCAACCCCAACGACATCGGCCACCCATCCGACGAGCGCCTGTGCGGGAGCGATCGCACCTGCAAGCTGGAGTGCCTGTCCCGCCAGACACAGCAGCACCGCTGTCACGAGCAGCAATCCGCTCACCCGCTCAGCCGTCCCTTTGATCGCGCGCGGGCTCGTCAAGCCTGTGGAGCCTGTGCGGCTCAGCTGAACGAACATCCGCAGGCCGAACGCGAGCATTACGTAGATGGTGGAGAGGACGAGTCCGAGAGTGGGCATGCCCCGTATACTGAGCAATTGCTCACATGGGATCAACTCGCATTGCAGATCGTGGGCTCGCGCCGCGAAAGCTCCCCAAGCAGGGCCGCTCTGAGGCCACCGTCGAGGCGATCCTCGAAGCGGCTGCTCAGGTTTTCGAGCGCCACGGCTATGCCGCCGGGACGACCAATCGCATAGCCGAGCGCGCCGGAGTGTCGATCGGCTCGCTCTACCAGTACTTCCCCAACAAGGACGCCGTCCTGGTCGCCCTCGTTCGCCGCCACCTCGCCGAGAGCATGGCAACGCTTCAACCGCACCTCGATCGCTTGGCGGCCGGGGCGGGATTCGATGAGCTGCTGCCAGGCATCGTCGAAGCGATGGTCGCCATGCACGCGGTTGCTCCTCGCCTGCACCGCGTGCTGTTCGAGGAGACTCGCCTCCCACCGTCCCTGCGCGCGGAGATCGAGGACCTGGAGGAGCGGCTCGTGGATCTGACGGCCGGTGCGTTCGCTACAGGCATCGATCCACCACCCACCGACCCTCGCCTGTCGGCCCGCATCGCCATCGGCGCAATCGAGGGCCTCACACACCGGCTCACCCTGCGGTTGCCCGCGGGAGTCACCCATCAGGCGGTTGCACGCGAGATTACGGAGCTTGTGCGTGCATACCTCCAGATGCCCCGGCAGGCAAACGACAGCGTCGGCCGCTGAAGCGGCACGGCCATCGCCCCGTCACCATGGCGGTGTGCGCATCTTCAGGGGACCGCTGGGACTCGTCTTGTTGAGCGTGCTGCATCACCGCGCTAGACACTCCGGCGTCGACTACGTCGGCGTGTTCCTCGCCGCCGGAGTGAGCTGGTCTGCGATCCCCGGCCCCGGCGAGGCCGCTCTTGTGGCGGCCGGGATCTCGGCCGCCCACGGCCACTTGGATCTGTCGGCCGTGGTGGCCGTCGCATTTGCCGGCGCGAGCGTGGGGGGGACGGCCGGATGGCTCATAGGCAGGCACGGTGGGAGAGGTCTCGTGACTGCCCCCGGGCCGCTATACCGACTTCGCCTCTCCACGATCGACAGGGGCGAGCGCTTCTATGAGCGCTACGGAGCCCTCGCCGTGCTGTTCACGCCCTCATGGGTGGCCGGTATCCACGACATGCGCTTCTCGCAGTTCCTGCTCTTCAACGCCCTTTCTGCGCTGGCCTGGGCGCTGGGCGTCGGCGTGGGGGCGTATTTCGTCGGGCCCTCGATCACAGACATCGTGGGCGACGTGGGCCTCGTCGGCGCGGGCACCGTGGGGGTGCTGTTCGTGCTCACCGTCGTGTTCGTCACGAGGCGCCGCTCAGCCGGCAGGCAGCGCCGTTAGGCCGCAGACAGTTATCTGAAACAGAAACACGAACTACTGAAATCTTGGCAGAAAGGCAACCATGTGCGCAGGCGTGTGGGGATTTCGTGGGGGGTTGGGGGATTTCTAGGACGTGTGGCCGCACCTGACATCGACGGACATCGAGCTGATCGTCGGCCTGCGCGCGCTTTGGAAGGCTCCCGAATGGGGGCTCAAGGTGCTCGCCCTCGCCTATGCGATCCGTCGCTACCGAGCAGCGCCTCTACGCCCAGCCGCCACCGTCGATCGATCGACTCGGCGCTAGAGCCAAGGCGCCGCGCATTCTCGGCCGCTGCCAGGCCCTGCGTGAGCGCGACCAGCACGTGCGCCATGTCTGTGGCATCGCCCCGGAGCACGCCCGCCTCGATGCAGCGGCTCACGCGCTCGATCACCAGGAGGCGCACCGAGCTGCTCGCCTCGAGCTCAGCCGGCCCCGGCTCGAAGTCGGTGAAGGGCCGCGAGAACATCACTTCTGCGAGCACCGCGTGATCACAGATGAATTGGCGGTAGGCGTCGATCGTGCCGATCAGATCCGCCCGCGGGTCGCCACCGCTCTCAACTGCCTCGAGGCGCTCGCCGAGCAGGCGAAAGCCCGTAAAGAAGAGCTCCCGCACGAGGCCGGCCTTGTCGCCGAACAGCTCGTAGATCGCCGGGGGCGAGGTTTGAGCCTCTCTGGCGATGCTCCGCGCCGTGAATCCACTGGCCCCCTCCCGTGCAAGCAGCGGCAGAGCCACCGACAGCACGTGGTCTCGCAACTCTGGCGTCCGCTGCTTTGGGCGGGGCATCAGAGGCCCATCCCCGGGCAGCGCTCTGCGCTTCTACAAGTACGGCAGATCCCTTTCAAAACATTGTTTCGGAACATCGCTACATTATAGGCCTGCTGAGTCTGACCCAAACCACAGACGGGGGACATGCACTATGAGTGAGCTTGTCAGCTACACGCTTGACGGACAGATCGCCACGATCGCCATGGACGACGGCAAGGTCAACGCACTGTCGGTGACCATGCTCGAAGCGCTGCACGCGGCTCTCGACTGCGCTGAGCGGGATGAGGCCGTGGTGCTGCTGACCGGCCGGGAGGGGTTCTTCTCGGCTGGCTTCGACCTGAAGGTGTTCGCGAGTGGCGACACGGATCGGGTCCTGCAGATGCTTACCCTTGGCGCGACCCTGTGTGAGCGCATTCTGGCGTTTGCCAGACCCGTGGTGGTGGCCTGCACAGGCCATGCGGTCGCGGCCGGCGCGTTCATCCCCCTGGTCGCCGACTCGCGCATTGGCGTCGAAGGGTCTTACCAGCTTGGTCTCAACGAGGTGCGAATCGGCCTCACGGTTCCCTGGTTCGCGATTGAGATAGCACGCCAGCGACTGCATCCCGCGCATTTCGACAGGGCGCTCATCAGCGCTGCGATGTACGACCCGTCGCAGGCCGTCGCGGCGGGCTTCCTCGATCGTGTGGTTGCGCCCTCTGCGCTGACGGAGCAGGCTCTCGATGCGGCTGCGGCACTTGCCGAGTTGAACCCCGCGGCGCACGCCGCCACAAAGCTGCGTGTACGGGGCGGGGCGCTTGAGGCTCTGCGCGCGGCGATTGCGAGCGAGCTCACGCCCGCGGGAATGGCGGGCGCAAAAGCGATGGCATGAGGGCGCCTCCACGCGCCCTCATGCCATGGACCAACTTCGGTCCTCCGTGCCGGTCTCCGTCCCCCATGAAGGCGCCTCCTTGCGCCCTCAAGCTGTTGGCTGCTGTGGACCCTCCATGCCGTTCCCCCCGAACGGCTGGAGGGTCCGCAGCCCCTGTGCCCCCAGGCTTCTCACCAGCTGGACGAAGCAGCTCCCGAGCAGCCCTTTTTGGTGAGTGGGCTGGCGCAGGTGCGTGTGATCACACCCGCTTCGTTGCGGCTGATGGTGAATTCGTCTCCGTTGTAGGATGTAGCCGTAACCGAGTAGGCGCTCTTGGAGTGAGTCGTAGCGCTCACGTAGGCTTCTTTGGTGCTGGCCGTGATGCGGATCGTCGGTTCCTCTTTGTTCAGTTCTGTGGCGGTCACCTTTTCGTAGCTTCCGCCGTTGTCGGTTGCGATCGTCTCAGCGGTTGTCTCGGCAGTGCGCACAAGCTCCTTTGCCTGCGAGTCCACAGCCTTGGCTTTGGTGCTCAGAAACGACGGGATGGCGATTGCGGCGAGCACGCCGATGATGATGATCACCACCAGAAGCTCGATCAGCGAGAAGCCATGCTCGTCGCTGACGCGACACTTCAGCTTGCCGGCGACGGCTGTCGCGGGGCGATCTGACGTACGGGACCTGCGGTGTGATGACTCTGACAGCACGGTTGCCTCCTGGGGGTTCCTGGCAGCCGGGCTATCTCGTTGAGATCCCTGACTTTGCGCCCCCGCCTCGCGACGGGTTTGCCTTTTTCATTTACGGGTGATCGAGGTGGCAGTGTGAACAGCGTCTCTGGCCTGGACAAGGAAAAACCCGCAGAAGGCAAGTAATTGGACGTATGTACTAATTGGCCCACCGAAGCCGAGTAGACCGCCCTCCTGCGGCGGTCTTCCCTGCATCGTTGAACGACTGCGTCCAATGCGCTCCTCCGCGCGTATAGAGCGCAAGGAGACCCAGCCGCGACGTTCGTCCAAGCGCTGGCCTAGAGAACAGGAACCCTCGATCCCCGCCGACTCTTACACCATGCCCTCGGCTACAGCTGCCCCCTTCCATGACGCTGCGACGTCGGTCCGAGAGATCGTCGACCGCCACGCGATCGCCTCGGCCTACCAGCCGCTGATCGATCTGTACGGCGGTGAGACGGTTGGCTTTGAGGCTCTCGCCAGAGGTCCTCAGGGATCGGGACTCGAGCGGCCTGATCTGCTGTTCAAGGCCGCGTCGGAGGCGGATCTGGAGAGCGAGGTGGAGTGGGAGTGCCAGCGTGCGGCCATGGAGGGAGCCCTTGCAACGGGTCTCGCGCCCGGTCAGGCTCTCTTCTTGAACGCCGAGCCGCGGATGCTCACGGTCGAACGCCCGGCCTGGCTGGATGAGCTCGCCGATCGGGTGCTCGCACGTTGTGCCGTGTTTGTGGAGTTCACCGAGCGCTCTCTGACCGATCGCCCCGCCGAGCTGCTGGCGTCCGTCGAGCGCCTGCGCCGACGCGGCGTGGGCATCGCGCTGGACGACATCGGCGCGGACCCGCGCTCGCTCGCGTTGATGCCGTTCCTTGCGCCTGACGTGATCAAGCTCGACCTGCGCCTCGTGCAGGAGAACCCCTCTCTGCAGATCGCAGAAATCGTGCATGCGGTCAGTGCTCAGGCCGAGCGCACGGGTGCGCTGGTGCTGGCCGAGGGCATCGAGACCGAGGAGCATCGCCAGACGGCCCTCGCGTTGGGTGCGCGCTACGGGCAGGGCTGGATGTTCGGTCGCCCAGAGCCTCTGCCCTCGCCTGGAGCCGCGATCCACAACCTCATCCCGCGACCGCCCCGCGACGCCCCAGACCGCCAGCCCAGCCCCTTTGAGATCGTCGCCGGGCGTCTCCCGACACGCAGCGCCAACAAGCGTCTGCTGCTGGCGCTGAGCCTGCAGATCGAGGGTCGAACCTCGAGCCTGGGCCGCTCGGCGGTTGTGCTGTCGAGCTTTCAGGAAGCCCAGCACTTCAGTGCTGTGACCCGAGCCCGCTACTCAGAGCTCTCCAACCGCGCGGCGCTTGTCGGCGCGCTCGGCGTCGGTCTCAGCGAGCATCCGGCCCCAGGCGTGCGTGGCGTGGCTCTCGACACCGAAGATCCGCTGCGCGGGGAGTGGAACGTGGCGGTTATCGATCCGCACTTCGCGATGGCGTTCGTTGCTCGTGACCTGGGCGATGACGGTCCCGACATGGGCCGGCGCTTCGACTTCGCGATCACCTACGACCGCGAGCTGGCAGTCGAGGCCGCGCGCGCGATGATGGGCCGGCTCGCCGACCTCTGAGACGCCGGCCGGCCGGCCGGCGGGGCTCGGGCGTTAACTCTTTTTGGCTAGCGGTAGCCATGGTTATACAGCAGTCGAAGTCAGACATACACACACCGGACGGGGCTGCTCCCCACACGGCCTTGGGGCGGGCCCCTCGCTCCCCGCCGCACCTCGCTCCCGGCGCGCCCTACGCCGGCTCTGAGCGCCAGCGACGGTAAAGCCCGGTGAACTCGGCGACCATCTCGTCGGTCATGTC
>JASLDD010000036.1 GCA_030151725.1 Solirubrobacteraceae bacterium | reverse complement strand
CCGGCCACGACGGCGGCACCGGCGCCTCGCCGCTGTCCTCGATCCAGGCCGCCGGCGTGCCCTGGGAGATCGGCCTGGCCGAGACCCAGCAGACGCTGCTGATCAACGACCTGCGCTCGCGGATCATCGTGCAGACCGACGGCCAGCTGAAGACCGGCCGCGATGTGGTCGTGGCGGCGATGCTGGGCGCCGATGAGATGGGCTTCTCGACCGCCCCGCTGATCGCCACCGGCTGCATCATGATGCGGGCCTGTCACCTGAACACCTGCCCCGTGGGGATCGCGACCCAGGACCCAGAGCTGCGCAAGCGCTTCAAGGGCACCCCCGAGCACGTCGTCAACTTCTTCTTCTTCGTGGCCGAAGAAGTGCGCGAGATCCTGGCCTCGTTGGGGCTGCGCACGCTCGACGAGGCCACCGGCCGCGTCGATTTGCTGGGCGCCGCCGAGGCGATCGACCACTGGAAGGCCCGCGGCGTGGACCTCACGCACCTGCTCACCAACATCGAGTTGCCCGAGGGAACGCCGCGCAGGCGCGTAGAAGCACCGCCGCAGGTGCTCGAGGACGCACTCGACTGGCAGCTCGTCGAGGGCTCGCAGCTGGCGCTCGAACGGCGTGAGGCGGTCAGCATGTCGATGGCCATCCGCAACCGCAACCGCTGTGTGGGCGGCATCCTCTCCAGCCATATCGCCCAGCGCTGCGGTGCCGGTGGCCTGGATGAGGACTCGATCGTCGTCGAGTTCACGGGCTCGGCCGGGCAGAGCTTCGCCGGATGGCTGGCTCCGGGGGTCACCTTCACGCTCAACGGCGACGCCAACGACTACGCCGGCAAGGGCCTCTCGGGCGGGGTCTTCACGATCCGCCCGCGCGAGGGCATGGGTGAGCACTTCGAGGCCGAGCAGAACGTGATCGTGGGCAACACCGTGCTCTACGGCGCGACCGCCGGGCGCGCGTTCTTCAGGGGCCTTGCCGGTGAGCGCTTCGCGGTGCGCAACTCGGGCGCGAGCGCTGTGGTCGAGGGGGTGGGCGATCACGGCTGCGAGTACATGACAGGCGGGCGGGTGGTCGTGCTGGGACCGACGGGGCGCAACTTCGCGGCCGGTATGAGCGGTGGCGTGGCCTACGTCCTCGACGAGCAGAGCGTCTTCCCCGGGCGCTGCAACATGGGCCTCGTGGGCTTCGACGAGATCTCGACCGCCGACGCGATCGAGCTGCGGGCGATGATCGAGGAGCACCGCCAGCGCACCGGCTCACCGGTTGCCGCACGCGTGCTGGGCGACTGGGAGGGGGTGCTCGAGCGCGGCGCCTTCGTGAAGGTGATGCCGCATGACTACAAGCGCGTGCTGCGCGAGCGCGCCGAGGAAGAGGCGCTTGCCGCCCGTGGGGCGTCGGTGAACGGCGGGCTGTCCACGCCGCGGCCGCTCGACCCGGTCGGCGAGGCGGGCGCCTGATGGGCAAGCTGGGGGGCTTCCTTCAGATAGAGCGCAGCCCGATCCCCCAACGGGACCCGGCCGAGCGCATCCACGACTACCGCGAGTTCCAGCTGCAGCGCCCCGTGGAGGAGCTCCGCGAGCAAGGCGCCCGCTGTATGGACTGCGGTGTGCCGTTCTGTCACAACGGCTGTCCGCTGGGCAACCTGATCCCCGACTGGAACGACCTCGTCTACCGCGATCGCTTCCAGGACGCCATCGCCCAGCTGCACGCCACCAACAACTTCCCCGAGTTCACCGGGCGCCTCTGTCCGGCTCCCTGCGAGGCGGCCTGTGTACTCGAGATCCGCGAGGGCGAAGCGGTCACGATCAAACAGGTCGAGAACGCCATCATCAACCGCGCCTGGGATGAGGGCTGGGTCACGCCCCAGCCCCCGCATCCGCGCCGCGAGACCGGCCAAGCGGTCGCCGTCGTGGGCTCCGGTCCGGCCGGCATGGCGGCAGCTCAGCAGCTGCGCCGCGCGGGACACAACGTGACGTTGTTCGAGCGCGACGAGGCCATCGGTGGCCTCGTGCGCTTCGGTGTGCCCGACTTCAAGATCGAGAAGACCATCGTGCAGAGACGCGCAGAGCAGCTGATGGCCGAGGGCGTTGAGCTGCGCTGCGGTGTCGATGTCGGGCGCGATGTGACCGTGGCCGAGCTGCGCGATCGCTTCGACGCGGTCGTGCTTGCCACCGGCTCGCGCGTGCCGCGCCAGCTCGACGTGCCCGGCCGCCAGCTAGACGGGGTGCACTTCGCGATGGAGTACCTCTATCAGCGAAACCGCTGGGTGGCGCGCGAGCTCGGGCCTGAGCCGACCACCGCCCAGCCGGGAGTCGAGAAAGTGATCACCGCCAAGGACAAGGACGTCGTGGTGATCGGCGGCGGAGACACTGGAGCCGACTGTGTCGGCAACTCGCTGCGCGAGGGCGCGCGCTCGGTTGTGCAGCTGGAGCTCCTCTCAGAGCCGCCCGCGCATCGCCCCGACGATCGCACACCGTGGCCGGAGTGGCCGCTGAAGTACCGCCTCAGCTACGCCATGGAGGAGGCTCGCGACCAGGGCCTTGGCGAGCAGGACTACTCGGTCACCACCACCAGTTTCGCCGACGACGGCAGCGGGCGAGTCGGCGGATTGCACATCGCCCACGCCCAGCCGCAGCCACCGTTCGCTCCGATCCCGGGGACAGAGCGCGAGCTGCCCGCGCAGCTGGTGCTGCTGGCGATGGGCTTCCTTCACCCCGAGCAGGAGCTGCTCGACCAGTTCGGCGTCGAGAAGGACCCCCGTGGCAACGTCAAGGCGGTCAAGCCGTACACGACGTCCGTCGACGGGGTGTTCGCAGCCGGCGATGCGCGGCGCGGCCAGTCGTTGATCGTGTGGGCGATCAACGAGGGGCGCCAGTGCGCGCGCATGGTGGACCGCTACTTGGCTGGGCTGCGCGATGGCAGCTCGGGCGCGGGCTCCGATGAGGGCCTTGCCGGGCACTCCGATGCGGACAGCGGCCCCGAGGGCCCACCGCAGCACGTCGGGCCCGGCATCGGCGCCGACTGAGTCGCCTGGACGCCGTGTTTCTTCTAGGCTGATCGTATGGCCTCCGTCTCCGAGAACGTCCCCTCGCCGAAGGTCTGCCTGATCGGCGCCGGCTCCTCGGGCATCGCTGCCGCCAAGGCGCTGTTCGAGCGCGGCATCGACTTCGACTGCTTCGAGAAGTCCGATCGCATCGGCGGAAACTGGGTGTTCGAGAACAAGAACGGCATGTCGGCCGCCTACCGCGACCTGTTCATCAACACCTCACGCCCACGCATGGAGTATTCGGACTTCCCGATGCCCGAGTCCTACCCCGATTTCCCCCACCACACCCAGATCGCGGCCTACTTCGAGGAATACGTCGACCACTTCGGGTTTCGCGACAGGATCGTCTTCGAGACCGGTGTCGAGAACGCCACGCGCGGCGATGACGGCAGCTGGAGCATCGAGTTGGACACAGGGGAGACGCACACCTACGACGCGCTGATCGTCGCCAACGGCCACCACTGGAACCCACGGTGGCCCGAACCGGCGTTCCCCGGCTCGGAGTCCTTCCCCGGGACGCAGCTGCACGCGCACTCCTACATCGACAACTCGATCTTCGCCGGCAAGCGGGTGGTGGTTCTCGGAATGGGCAACTCGGCGATGGACATCGCCGTCGAGTCCTCATATGTCGCCGAGAGCACCTACCTGGCGGCCCGCCAGGGCGTGTGGATCATCCCCAAGTACGTGTTCGGGAAACCGGTCGATCAGCTGCGCAACGATCCCCGCATCCCCTTCAAGGTCCGCCAGCGCTTCATCCAGCAGCTGATCCGCAGCTATGCCGGACCGCCGGAGCACCACGGCCTGCCCAAGCCCAACCACCGCTTCGGCGAGGCCCACCCCACGATCTCGGGCCGCATCCTCGACCGCCTCCAACACGGGACGATCGCTCCCAAGGCCAACATCGAATCGTTCGACGGCTCGCTGGTGCGGTTCGTGGACGGCACCTCGGTCGAGGCAGACGTGGTCGTCTACTGCACCGGCTACAAGATAACGTTCCCGTTCTTCGACGAGCAGTTCATCTCAGCGCCCGAAAACCACATAGAGCTGTTCAGGCGGGTCTACCACCCGGACATCGACAACGTGTTCTTCATCGGGCTGCTGCAGCCGCTCGGGGCGGTCATGCCGCTGGCGGAGGCGCAGGGCGCGTGGGTGGGCGACTACCTGCAGGGCGACTACGAGCTGCCCTCACAGGCCGAGATGCGCGTTGACATCGCAGCCGACCAGGCGGCCATGCGCGAGCGCTACGTGGCCTCCAAGCGCCACACCATCCAGGTCGACTTCGACGACTACCTCCATGCCCTCGTCAAGGAGCGAAGCGCGGGTGCTTCGCGTGCGCGGGCTCACGGATACCCTCCACCGGCGCTATGCCGACGTTCTGCCGCCACGGCCGCTTCCTAGAGCGCTGCCCCATCTGCAGCAAGACCCTTCCCGGAGCGGCTTCGGAAGGTGGCGCTCCGCGTGCCCGTGGCGTCCGCACTCCGAGCGCTCGCACCGCCGGCGCCGTGGCTCGCAAGCGCGGAGGGGTGGTCGTGCGCCGCGAGGGCCGCGCCGAGGACGACGGCTTCCGCTCGGAGCTCGTGCCCGGCATCCGCGCCTCGGCCGATGCGCTCAAGCTCGTCGAGGAGATCTCTTTCGCCAACGGACGCCTGCTCGCCCTGGCAGCCGATCCGCCCGGTCTCTATGGAGAGGCACGCTCGCCGGCGGGCGAGGATCTCGAGCGCGCCACCTGGATGTGCTTCCTGATCGCCTACCTCTCGCCGCTCGACGGCGATGAGCCGTTTGCGGGAATCGAGATGGCTCTGGAGCGCGCGCCGGGGCTCGTGGGCGAGGATCAGGCTCTCGATCTGGAGGGCATCGCGCTCGGCCCGCGGACATCGCACGATCCGGCTCGCGGGGCGGATACGCTGCGCGCCTACAGGCAGTGGGTCGACCGGACAGCCGCCGGCTCGCAGCGCACGGCGCTGACGGGCGATGCGGGATGGACTCCCGAGCGTCGCTTCGAGCGGCTGTTCGAGCGCTTGGCGCTGCCCGGCTTCGGGCGGGTGGGGCGCTACGAACTACTCGTCACGATGGGGCGGCTCGATCTCTATGAGCTGCGCCCTGACTCGCTGCATCTGGCCGGAGGGCGCGGTGCGGCGGGCGAGGATCCGACGACCGTCGCCGCCAAGCGGGTCTTCGGGATCGGCGATCAGCTTCTGCTCGACCGGCGCGCAGCAGCCCTGGCAGAGGCGGCGCAGGTGCCAGTGGAGGCGCTGGATCTCGCGCTCGCCAATTGGGCCGCGGCACAACGCGCCACCGTGGGCTTCCCAGGCGATATACGCGATGACGGCGCCTATGAGCGCGTCGGCGCCGCGCTCGGCCTCTGAGCCTCCAGTAGCGCGCCTGCTGAGTCCCGAGGCCCGTTGGGGCGGCGAAAACGGCGTGCGAGGCTGTTGGCGCGGCGTACGCGGGACGGGAAAAAATGCCGTCCACACGGACACCTACAGTCTTGCTGTCAGCTGTTCCTAACCCCACCGGGAGTCGCGATGCCCCTCTGTTTCATCGAGCCTCAGGATGCGATCCGCGTCATCGCCGAGTCGGTCGGTCGCGAGGCGCGCCGCCAGCTCGTCGGCGAGGTGGTGCGCGCGTGGGTCGATGACATTCCCGACCAGGAACTATCGGTTCACTACGCCAAGGCGATCGCGGACCTGGACGAGGAGGATCTGCACCTGCTCGCCGCGTGGCACGCCTCGCTGGAGGTCGGACAGCCAATCCCCAACACGGAGTTCCTCGTGGGCGTGTTCCCAAGCCTCGGCGAGAACCGCCGCGAGGCCTTGAAGATCGCGGCCGGCTTCCGTGGCGAGGAAGCCTTCCAGGCCGGGGTAGCCGAGGATCAGGCACTCGACACTGTGCTCCCGCGGCTCTCCACCGAGCGGGCGATAGAGCTTGCGAATGAGTGCATTTCGCTGTATATGTGGGACCGCCTAGGCTGCGACAACTAGACGCCCGCATGGCTGCGCGATACGGCGTCCTCGGTCGCTCGCGTGCTGGCCGGTTCGGGGATGCGAAGCGTCTCCCGGTTCGGTACGCCACACTCGCTGCGTCCTTGTCTCGCTTGCCCTGCGAGCGTCTAGCGAGCTAGGACGCCGTGGGCTAGCGCGATGCTGCGTCCTCGCTGCGCGGTGCGATGGTGGATGATGTAGGGCGATGTCGGAAAGGATCAGCGAGTTCAGCGACCGCTTCTCGCGCAAGCAGCGGGTTGGTATTGGCGTGCTCGCTGCGATGGAGTTCTCGGCGAAGGTGGCTGCAGCTCGCGACCTGCGCCGGCGGTCCGCCTCACAGGTGCGCGGTAGCAAGCGGCTGTGGAGCTTGGCCTTGCTGGTCAACACCTTCGGTCCCTTGAGCTACTTCCTGTGGGGACGCCGGTGAGCGACTCGATCGGCGTCTTTGCTGCCCACGCCGCAGACTACGACGCGCAGCGCCGTCGCCTGGTGCCATCGTTTGAGCTGTTCTACGGGACGGCGGTTGACTTGCTGGGGCTGCGCGGAGGGCCCATCGGGCGTGTGCTCGACCTGGGGGCGGGCACTGGACTGCTCAGCGCAGCTGTACTCGAGCGGTACCCCGATGCGGAGATAGTGCTGCTAGATGGGGCCGCGGAGATGCTCAGCCACGCCCAAGATCGCCTCCCGGCGAGCTCGATCACGACGGTTTTGAGCGACATGCGCGATGAACTGCCGGCAGGGCCGTTCGATGCGGTGGTCTCAGGGCTCGCGATCCATCACCTCGAGCACGCCGACAAGCGCAATCTGTTTGGACGCATCCACGCGGCGCTTCGTCCGGGTGGCGTGTTCGTCAACGCCGAGCATGTGGCCGGACCCACGGCATGGCTGGACGGTGTCTATCGCAGCACCTGGCGGGAGGCCTGTGGCAGGGCGGGTGCGACTGCGGATGAGGTCGGCCATGCGGAAACACGCATGGAGATGGATCGCTCGATCGACATCGCCACGCAGCTGGGCTGGATGGGAGAGGCCGGTCTGGAGGACTGCGACTGCTTCTTCAAGCACCTGCACTTTGCCGTGCTCGCGGGATGGCGTGAGGCGCCGTAAACGGGCGGGGAGCCGCAGCGCGGCTAGACTCACGACATGACCGAGATCGCTGCAGCTCTCAGTGAGGAAGACGTGATGGACGCCCTGTCGAACGTGATCGACCCTGAGTTGGGACTCGACTTCGTGGAGCTTGGCCTGATCTACGGTGTGGAGGTCTCCGAAGGCCACGTGAAGGTCACCTTCACGTTGACCACGCCCGGGTGCCCGATCGGTCCGCAGGTCAATGAACAGATCGAAGAGTTCGTCGGTGAACTCGACGCAGTGAAGAGCGTGGAGTCCGAGATGGTGTTCACGCCGGCGTGGTCGCCGGAGATGATGAGCGAGGATGCCAAGTTCGCTCTGGGCTACTGAGCCCTATGGTCAATTCGGACTAGAGCGCGCTCGAGCGCGGCGCGGTCTGTCGGGGCTCCGTGGGCTGGGAGCACGACATCGATTGGAAGCCCGAGCAGCGGTTGCAGTCGCTCAACGACCTGCTCCCGGGTGACGCCGCCGCGCGGGCGCTCGTTCAGTGCAAGGCCATCTCCGAAGTCGACAAGCGAGTCACCCACGACGACCGTGCCGAGACTCTCGATCCACAGGACGAGGTCGTTGTGCTCCCGACCCGCGTAAGCCTCGATCCCGATTGGGAGCCTGTCGCCGGCCGCATACCCGCGGGCGTTGCGGCATCGTGGCGAAGCCACTGCAGGTCGGGGCTGCCGTCACCGGCTTGCTCGGCGGTGATGCCGTACTTCTCGATCAAGTCTGCTGCAGTGTCTGGCGGCGGCGCGAACAGGGAGGCGTCGAGCTGCTTCACGAGCGTCTGCGCATCGCGCTCGTGCCACGGTGCGGTGAGGACGATCACCGCCTTGCGTTCACGCGCGAGCGCGAGTAGCGCGTCCGGCACGGCGAGGGGATCGAAGAACAGCAAGCGCTCCCCGTCCTCGACTGCACACGAAGAGACCATATGCGGCCATCGCTCGCCTGGCGTCCAGCCTGGGTGCGGCGCTTGCGAGTGCCAAAGTCCACCCCGCAGCTCGCGCATTGCTTCTACTTGCCGGTGCGCTCTCGGTGTTTGCACCCCGGCCAGCAACAGGGCCGGCGTTGACCTTCTTCAAGCTCTTCCTGGGTGCGCCGAATCCGGCGCTCACGGGTGCTCGACTGCTTGGCATCCTCGACCCAGCAGATGAACTCGTTGCGGGCCAAGGGCGTGATGTCCTTCCAGGCATCGAGCGCCGTGGCATTGGCGAGCAGCGCCCGGCGCAGGTCCGCAGGGAGTTTATGGACCACCCCGCCGGGCACTATCTGGCGGCTCGCAGATCTGTGGGCCGCCTGGGCGCTCATCCGATCTCCTCCGCCAGCTCGACGATGATTCCCTCCGGGCCGCGGACGTAGCAGAGCCGATAGCTGTCCTTGTAGCGCTCCACCTCGCCAACGAGCTTGCCGCCGTGCGCTCGCAAACCGGCCAGGACGTCGTCGAGATCGTCGACCGCGAATGTGACATGGCGAATGCCCGGGGCGTTCGCCGGCGCTGAGAAGTCGCCACTGGGGCCCGAAGGGGCGTGGAACTTCGCCAGCTCGATCCTTGCGTGGCCCTCAGGGGTCTCCAGCATCGCGATCTCCGACTGGACACCGTCCAGGCCCACCACGCGGTCCACCCAACTGCCCTCGACGGACGCCTCGCCGTTCAGCTTGAGTCCGAGCTCGACGAAGAACGCCGTTGCGGCCGCGAGATCCTCGACCACGATGCCCACGTGGTCCATGCGTTTGATCGTCATGCGCTCGACTGTAGCGAGACAGGGGGGCTCGCGTTAACCGTCCAACTCTGCGACGAGCGCGGAGACGAGTCGCTGAATCTCCTCGCGTGTCGCTCTGACCTCCTCGACCGGCTTCCCCTTCGGGTCCGGGAGGTTCCAGTCGATGTAGCGCTTGCCGGGTATATACGGGCAAGCGTCGCCGCAGCCCATCGTCACAACCACGTCGGCCTGCTGCGCAAGCTCGACGGTCAGCAATTGCGGGACGCGATCGGAGAGGTCGATGCCAATCTCGCACATGACCTGGACCACCTCTGGATGAACGTGCTCGCCGGGAGTGGTGCCAGCCGAGAGGGAAGAGTGCCGCCCCGCTGCGGCGCGCTCGAACAAAGCTTGGCTCATCTGCGAGCGCCCCGCATTGTGCAAGCAGACGAATAGGGCGCTTGCCATTCAGCCGCCTATCGCCGCTTGGCTGACCGCGCGCTCGTGATGGGGCACGACCAGCTCGGACGCCTCGCTGGGCGACACGTCTGGGTAGAGGACCCGGATGGCGAGCACGGCACAGGTGCCGCCGAGGAGCTGTGCCAGGACGAACGTCGGGACGGAGGTGGGCGCGATGCCGGCGAATGTGTTGGAGAACATGCGCCCGACGCTGATCGCTGGATTGGCAAAGCTCGCCGAGCTCGTGAAGAAGTAGGCGGCTCCGATGTAGGCACCCACGGCAGCTGGAGCGGCGCTCAGGCGTTTGGTGCGGGCCAGCGAGAAGATCACGAGCAACAGGCCCGCGGTGGCGATTGCCTCGGAGAGCAGGTGCGCGCCAGTTGCGCGGTGATGGGTCGAGATGCTGATTGCCGCGATCCCGAACATGCCGTTGGCGGTGATCGCACCGACGACACAACCCCCTACCTGGGCGGGTATGTAGGCGAGCGCATCGCGCCAGGAGATGCCTCCGAACGTCGCATCGGCGAGCGAGACGACCGGATTGAAATGGCCCCCTGAGACGGGACCGAACATGAGGATGATCGTCGCGAGGCCCATCGCGGTCGCGGCGGCGTTCTCGAACAGCTGGAGCCCCACGTCGCTCGGTGAGAGGGTCTGCGCCGCGATGCCCGAGCCGATCACGAGCGCCGCGAGGAACGCTGAGCCCAACAGCTCGGCGAGCAAGCGGCGCGCGAGTGGAGGTTCGGTCATGCTGGGGATCGTATTACATCGACAGATGTGAGTCTTATTGATATAAGTAGATTGATGCCCGTCGATCTGGAGCTGTCGCCCAAGCAGAAGCGAGCCAACGGCTCGCCGTGTTGCGAGCCCGTCGTCTACCCCGATGTTCAGCGTGGACAAGCGCTGCGGATGGCGGAAGTCGCAAAGGCCCTCGGCGACCCGATCCGCTTGCAACTCGTGGACGTGCTGCGCAAGCACGCGGGCAAGGTCTGCGTTTGCGAGCTCGTGCCGCTGTTCGACATATCTCAGTCCACGCTCTCCCATCATCTGGGCAAGCTTCGCGCCGCCGGGATCGTTGACTCCGAGCGGAAGGGTCTATGGGCCTACTACTACGTGATCCCCGACGCCTTGGAGGAGCTGTCCGCGTGGCTGAGTTGACCGCTGTTGAGACGATCGCCGCTGCGTGCTGCGCAGCTGAACAGCAGGCGAGTTGCTGCGAGCCGAGCGCCAAGGCTGAGTGCTGCGGCCACGAGGACGGTTGTGGCTGCGCTGCCGGCATCGATTCGACGCAACCGAGCGATGTGCGCGAGCAGCAAGCGCAGGCGGTCTCAGCAATCGCTCGCGCGCAAAAGCCCGTCAGCTAACCGCTGGTGCGAGACGATCTTCGGCGCTGGCCGTTCGGTCGCTGCCAGCTCGAAGTAACGTGCGGCTACCAGGCAGGCGACGCTGCCGAGCAAGCGCCGTAGCCCGCGCTCGGGAAGGCGACTTTGCAGCCGAGCGCCGCAGTAGCTCCCGGCGAAGCCACCGACCCCAAGGAACGCGCCGAGGGTCCATTCGGGCGCGATGGCTCCCCCGTGGCTCAATTGGAGGACTTGGTAGGTGGCGATGCCGACTATCGAAGTGAGGAAGGTCGCGGCGAGCGTGGCGGGAGCGACCTCGTAAACGCTGAATCCGAGCGCTATGAGGATGGGGGCGAGCAGCGATCCGCCGCCGACGCCGTAGATGCCGCCGACAGCACCGATGACCAGCGCCAATGTCCACACCCCGCCGCGCAAGCGACGCGATAGGGCCGGCTGCGGCCTTGCGATTCGCTGACTGCCCAGCAGTAGCCAGAGGCCAAGGGGCAGCAACACTCCGGCCGCGACGAACGCGAAGTCCCTCGAGTTCGACAGCCACTCCACGCGCACAATCGCGCCGACGATCACGCCCGGCAATGTGCCGGAGGCGAGCAGCCCAGTGAGGGGAGCGCGCAGGCGTCCCTCGCGAGCAAAGCGCAACAACGCGCCCGGGGTGGAGAAGATGTTGTAGAGCAGATTGGTTGGAGTGACCGCAGGACTGGGGACGCCGAGCACGCTGATCTGCACTGGCAGGAGCAGCACGGCGCCCGAGACTCCGGCTGGCGTCGTGAGGAGCGCCAGCAGGAACGCACAGGCCGTACCGAGGAGCCATTGCCACAGCATCCGGGGAGGGTAGAGGAGCGCTTGGCCCGCTTCAACGCAAACAACCGGGGTCGGCGCCCAAAATAAACTCGCTGCTAGAGTAAATTCATCGATGGTCAAATGGAGATCTCTCCCGGTTCGCGTGCCGCTCAGATCCTGCGGACGGTGCACGCGACGCCGGGCATAAGTCGCGTCCAGCTGACCAGGGAGCTCGGGATCTCGAGCGGTCTGGCGGCCGATCTCGTCGGCCGTCTGCAGAGCTGGCGGATGGTGGCGGAGTCGCCCGCTGCTGCCAGTGGTCGACGAGGTCGGCCGACGCTGGAGTTGGGCGCCAACCCGCAAGGTCCGTTGGCTGGTGTCGCGATGATCGGCCACGAGACTTGGACGGTGGCCGTAATCGAGCTCGGTGGAGGCATCTGCGGACGGCTCGAAGGTCGACACGATCGGGAGATCGCGGCGGTCTGCGCCGAAGTCAGAGAAGCCCTTGGCAGGGTGTGCTCGCCGGTGCTCAACCGCGTGAGGGCAGTCGCCGTCTCGGTGCCCGGGACCACCATCGGGGACACGCTCGTCGAAGCTCCAGGCCTCGGATGGCAGGACTTGGACCTCGTCGACCTCCTGCTCCCCGAGGAACTCCGCTCCCAACCGTTCCTCTTGGGAAATGACGCCAACCTGGCCGCGCTCGCGGAGAGTCGGCGGGGAGCAGCGAGTGAGATCGGTACCTCGCTTCACATCTACATGCACTCCGGGATCGGCGGAGCGCTGATCTCCAATGGCACGCTGCTCGCCAGTGGGAGGGGAATGGGTGGGGAGTACGGACACCTCCCGTTCGGACCGAAGGCGCGGCAGTGTCGCTGCGGTGCGCTCGGCTGCTGGAACACCCTGCTCGATGGCGCGGCTTTCGCGCGCGGGCTTGGCTGCTCTGAGTCTGACGACGAGATCAGCCTCATTACATCGACGCTGGCGGCAGCTGCTGAGCGACCCGGTCGCGAGCGTGTGGTCGCAGGACGAGTCGGCGCGGCGTTGGGACGGGGTATCGCGGGTCTCGTCAACGCCCTCGATCCGGACGCGGTCATCCTGGGAGGGCTCGCCCCGCGTCTGCTCGAGGTCGCTCCCGGCAAGGTTCATGCCGGCTACGTGAGAGGCCTGATGGGCACCCGTAGAAGGGATCCAGCGCCTTTGACAGCCGGCAGCCTCGGGGAGGAGGCGCCGCTCATCGGCGCCG
Source organism: Solirubrobacteraceae bacterium (assembly GCA_030151725.1). Lineage (GTDB taxonomy): Bacteria > Actinomycetota > Thermoleophilia > Solirubrobacterales > Solirubrobacteraceae > Palsa-744. The sequence goes on along the minus strand of JASLDD010000036.1, from coordinate 15,427 downwards.
GCGAGCAGGCCTTCGCACAGATCCTGGACGACTTGCAGCCGCGGTCATAGATGGGGGTCGCGGACCGGCGGGAGCGTCGCCTCCTGATCCTGCTTGCCTTCGTCTCGTTCGTCGTCATGGCGACGGAGGTCGTGCCGGTCGGCGTGGCGGCCGTCTTCAGCGAACAGCAGGGCGTGGGGGCTGGCGCGACCGGGCTACTCGTGATCACCTACGCACTCGGTGTCGCCGTCGGGGGGCCCCTACTCACCTTGACTCTCGTGAGGGTGGACCAACGGCTGCTGCTCAGAGCATTGATCGCAGCCTTTGCGATCTCCCAGGTACTGACCGCCGCCGCCCCGACGATGGCGTTGATCTTGGTGGCCCGCGGCCTGTCTGGTCTGATCGCCGGGGCGACCTTCGCGGCGGTGACCGTGGTCGCATATCGGCTCGCCGAGCGCGGCAGCAGGGGCAAGGCACTGGGGACCGTCGCGCTCGGGATCAGTCTCGCCACCGTCGTCGCGGCGCCTGCGGCGAACCTGCTCGCCAATGGATTGGGTTGGAGGGCTCCCTTCTGGGTCCTCGCTCTGATGGCAGCCTTCGCCCTCCAACCGGTCCGCCGTCTCCTCGGTGCCGGCCAGCTTTCGGACATCGCCAGGGCACGACAACTCCGCTCTCTGTTGCGCCCAGGGGTGCGCAGCGCCCTGTCGACGACCGTCCTGGTCGACCCTGCCTTGTTCTGTGCCTACACCTACCTCGTCCCGCTCCTCGTCGCACGCGGTGCGGGCGGCGACGTCGCCTTTGTCCTGGTCGCTTTCGGGATCGGAGCCGCATTGGGGACGGCGCTCGGCGGTAGAGCGTTCGATCGAAATCCTCGCTGGGGCCTGATCGTTGCGTCGGCGATGACAGGCGTTTCGTTGCTTACGCTTGCCCTCGCCGCTTCCACGCTGCTCATGGTCGTGGGGTGCTTCTTCTTTGGCTTGGGCGCCTTCGCTGCGATACCGATCCTTCAAGGCGATGTGCTCCACCATGCCCAGGAAGCGCCACTGATCGCCGCTGCTGTCAACGTCAGTGCCTTCAACCTTGCCAATGCGATCGGCGCCGGCGCCGGGGCGCTCGGCATCGCCGCGTTCGGACCGGCCGGGCCTGCCTATGTCGGCGGGTTCGAGACCCTTGGTGTGGCTGTTGCCCTGAGCGTGGTGGTTGCGCGCTCAGCAGGGCACTCCCGAGCAAGTCGACTGCGGAGAATCTCGCGTTCGCCACATTAGGGGTTGGGGGGCCGTCCGCTTTGAGGTCACCAAGCCGCTGCTGGGCGCCGTTTACTGCCCCTGCACGCGCTGTCAGCGCCGCACGGATCTGCCGCCGGGGCATCAGCCGGGGTGCCAGCCGGGATCGTTCCGGGTCGTCGCCGGGGGGCCGGGCGCATGTAGCAAGTGCCGCCGTCTGGGTGCCGATCCCCGATGACGGGCTTCCTCGGTTTCCGGGCTTCGTGGGCGCTTAGGCGCTGCGAGAGCGTTACAGGCTCAGCACCAGGTCACGGACGGCGGCGGCCTGGGACAGGAACGGGTGGTGGCCGGCGTTGAGCTCAACGACGCTGGTGGCTCTGCGGGCGAACTCGCGCTGCAGCGCCGCGGGGGTACCCCGATCCTGCGCACACAGGAGATATGTCGAGGCGACCTGCTGCCAAGCTGCGGACTGCACCGGTTGCTCGAGCACCGCCAGGCTCTGGCGGGCCGTCTTCTCGGCGGCCTGCTGTTGGATCTCCGGATCGCAGTCGTGGAGGAACGTCTCGGCCAGACTGTCCGGCCGGACGGTGAAAGTGCCGCCGTTGGGATCTATGTCGAGAAACGGGGCGGGCTCCTCACCGTCGAACGAGGAGAGGCTTTGTCCGACCTCGGGCAGGTAGCTGGACACGAGCAGCAGATGGCGCACGGCGTCGACACCTATCGCTGCCTCCGCGGTGACGATCCCGCCGTAGCTGTGGGCAACCACCACCGTCGGCTCGTCGCTAGCTCTCAGCACTGCCCGAACAGCCGCGACATCCTCGGCCAGGCCCGGTCCCTGCGCATCCGTCGACTTCCCCGTCTCGCCGCAGCTCGGCAAGGCGGGCGCGTCACTGCTGACACCACGCTCGGCCAGCAGCTCAGCGGCCCGGTGCCACCACCACGTCCCGTCTTTGACGCATGCCCCATGCACGAAGACAACTCTCATAACGACCTCCTGGGGTCTTGATCCGAACAGTTGTCATCAACAGTAGACGTACTGGTCGTTACGTGAAAAGCTAGGACCATGGGCAGGCAGCGCCAGCCACAGATCAGGCAGCGACTGCTCGACGCGTGCACCGACTATGCGCTCGAGCACGGACTTCCCGACCGGCTCGGACCGCTGGCCACTGCCGCCGGCACCTCGAGCCGGATGCTCGTCTACCACTTCGGAACCCGTGACGGCCTCCTCCGCGAGGTGCTGGGACAGGCCCGGCGGCGCCAGGTCGAGGCCTTCACCGATCTCCTGCGCCTCCGACCCGGAGAGCCCTACCCCGCGACTCTGAGCCATGCATGGTCCGCGATGATCGGCCCGCAGGGTCAGCCCTACCTGCGCATGTTCAGTCGCCTGCACCACACTGCAGGCGAACCACTCTGGCCAGGCTTTCGACGTGCTGCGAGCATTGACTGGCTTGCGCCCCTCGAGGAGGGCATGCGCAGCCTAGGCCGGCCCGAGCTGGCCACCGTCGTGCTCGCCGTTATTCGCGGTCTGCTCATGGACCTCGACGCAACGGGCGATGCCGAACGCACCGCCCAGGCCTTTCAAGACTTTCTCACCACACTCCCCGCCGCCGGAGCGAGGGCTTGAGTATCTGCTCGCCGTAGCTCGTGTCGGCCGGATTGAGAGTGACGCCGGGGGCGACGAGCTCGTCGATGCGATCGAGTACCGCGGGATCGAGCACGGCGTCGGCAGCCGGCAGTTGGCTCTCGAGCTGCTCCATCGTCCGCGGACCGATGATCGCCGAGGTCACCCCGGGATGCTCGGTCACGAAGGCGATCGCCAACTCGATCAGCGACAGGCCGGCCTCTTCGGCGACCTCCGCCAGCGCTTCGACCGCCGCGAGCTTGCGCTGGTTCTCCGGCAGCGACATGTCGAATCGATCGGCAAGTCGCTGTCGAGCAGGTGAGGTCGGGGAGCTGTCGGCGCTCCAGCTTCCCGACAGCCAGCCACCGGCGAGCGGGCTGTAGGTGAGGATGCCCATGCCTTGCCGCAGGGCGGTGGGCAGCACGTCCAGCTCGATGCCGCGAACGAGGATCGAGTAGGGCGGCTGCTCGGTACGGAAGCGCTCCAAGCCCCGCTCGCGTGCTGCCCACTGTGCTTCGACGATCTGTCCGGGTGAGAAGGAGGAGGTGCCGATGTAGCGGACCTTGCCCTGGTGGACGAGGTCGCTCAGCGCACCAAGCGTCTCCTCGATGTCGGTGTCCGGGTCGGGGCGGTGGATCTGGTAGAGGTCGATCCAGTCGGTGTTCAAGCGTCGCAGCGAGTTCTCGACCTCGGTGATGATCCAGCGGCGCGAGTTGCCACGGTGGTTGAGGTCCTCGTCCATCGGCACGTTGACCTTCGTGGCAAGCACGACGTCATCGCGGCGCCCCTTCAGCGCCTTGCCGACGATCTGCTCGGACTCGCCGGCGGAATACACGTCAGCGGTGTCGAGGAAGTTGACCCCGGCGTCGAGGGCTCGGTGGATGATGCGGATCGAGTCGTCGTGGTCGGTGTTTCCCCAGGCGCCGAACATCATCGTGCCGAGGCAGAGCTTTGAGACGTGGACGCCGGTGCGTCCGAGTGGGCGGTGCTCCATGAGGATGGATTCCTTTCTGAGGGGCTGGAGGCTTAGGAGTTGTCTACGACCTTGGGGTGCGTTTTGCGATTCAGCTGCTCGGGGTCGGGACCGCCGCGCACGCCGGTGTTCAGCGCGTCTATCGCAGCGACCTCAGCGTCTTCGAGCTTGAAGTCGAAGACGTCGAAGTTCTCGGCGATGCGGTGGGGCTTGATCGACTTCGGGATCGCGCCGACTTCGTGCTCGATATGCCAGCCAAGGACGATCTGCGCGGGGGTCTTGTCGTACTTCGTCGCGAGGTTGGTGATGAGTGGATCGGTCAGTGGCCCGTGGCTCTCGTGTCCTTTGCTTTGTCGAAGTCGTGCGGTCGATCCACTGTGGCACCAATCGCCGCGACCTGAGAGGCCCTGTCAGAGGGGTACTGAGAGGACACCCTTGAGGGTTTGGGCACGGCGTACAGTGGGGAGGGTGGATGGCGCAAACGAGCTCTCGCAGTTCTTGACCTCGAGACGAGCCAAGGTCACGCCCGAGCAGGCCGGCCTGCCGAGCTATGGCCAGCGGCGCGTCCTCGGCCTGCGCCGCGAGGAGGTCGCCTCGCTGGCGGGCGTGAGCGTGGAGTACTACAAGCGACTGGAGCGCGGCAACGCAACGGGTGCCTCAGACGCGGTCTTGGAGGCTCTCGCCGACGCCATGCAGCTCGACGACGCCGAGCGTGCACACCTCCTCGATCTGGCTCGTGCCGCTAGCCCTGTGCCGACGCGCCGTCCCCGCCGCGCCGCGCCGAATCGTGTGCGGCCGGTCGTGCAGCGCATCCTGGACAGCATCAACACCCCGGCAACCGTGAGCAACATGCGCTGACTATCTGGCAGCCAACCAGCTCGGCCGCGCGCTGTACGCGCCGCTGTTCGAGAGTCGCGAGCAACCACCCAACAGCGCACGCTTCACTTTCCTGGCCCCCACCGCGCAGGACTTCTTCCTCGAATGGGAGAAGGCGGCCAAAGATCTCGTGGCGACGCTGCGCTCGATGGCCGGCCGCAACCCTTACGACCGTGCCCTGTCAGATCTCGTTGGCGAGCTTTCGACCCGCAGCGACGCCTTCCGCACCTGGTGGGCCGCGCACAATGTCCGCCATCACCACACCGGGACCAAGCGACTGCACCACCCCGTCGCCGGCAATCTCGAGCTCAGCTACGAGGTCATGGAGCTGGCCGCCGACACTGGACTACGGCTGGCAATCTTCACCGCCGAGCCCGGCAGCTCTTCCGAGGAGGGGCTCAATCTCCTGGCGAGCTGGAGCGCTACCCCCGGACACGAGCAGGGAGCGTTAGCGTCCGGCGAGGTTGCGGGTGCGTCTACTGGGCGGGACCGATACCCGCCTTATTGAGACGTACTCAGACGGCTCTGGATTTTCGACCTGTTCGACGCCCCGATGCTCGTAGCCAGCAATGGTGCGCATAGTCCACATATACGAGTGTGGGTGACTACGGGGTCGTGACTGGCCCTGGCCGTCGATGCATGTCAAGAGTTACCCTCACCGCTGCGTTGCGGAGATAGGATCACCATGACAAGCTCGATAATGCGCGCCGTGCTACTTGCCGGTGTCGCTGGGATGCTTATGCTCGGTCTCGCCGGTCCCGCTTCGGCGGCGGAAACGTCCGCCACCGTGACCGTCACGGGCGGAGCGCTGTCGATCACTGTGCCCGTCAGTGCAGGCAATCTTGGCACACGGGAAAACACTGTTTCCGGGGGGACCATCAGCGGCCAGTTGGGCGAAGTTCAGGTCAGCGACGCTCGGGCTGCCGCCGCTGGCTCCGGCTGGGTCGCGACCGTCATCTCCACGGCGTTCACGCCGCCTTCGGGCCCGACGATCGGCGCCGCCGAGGTCGGCTACACCGCTGGGGCGATCACGAAGGTTGGAACGGCGACCTTCACGGCGAATGATCCCACCAGCCTCACCGGTGTCGTCGCGGCCGTCACCGCAACCGGAATCACGGGCGATAACTCCGCGACGTGGGATCCCACGATCACTGTCTTCGTCGCTGGAGGCATGGCCGTAGGCGTATATGCCGGAACGATCACGCAGTCCGTGTTGTAGCTGTGAGCTTTCCGTCATCTAGACGGGCGGGCGAGCGCTTCATCCAGCGCACGCGAGGTGTCCTAGCTGTCGTCGTCTTTACTGCCGCGGTGGGAGCGCCAGTGAGCGTCTCCGCAGCTGCGCTTGTCCCGAAGGCGCGGGCGGTCCCCGCTGGCAGCCTGGGTGTGCGGCTGCTCGAAGTCCCTCTAAGCGCATACAGCGACCCTAGAGCGCGCATTTACATCGTCGATCATCTGCACCCCGGAATGACTATTCATCGTCGAATCGAGGTCTCTAACACGACAGTCTCAGCTCTGCACGTCGTCATGTACCCCGCCTCTGCCGTCATTGCCCAGGGCGCGTTCATCGGCGCCGCGCACACCCCGAATGAATTGTCCACCTGGACCTCCGTTCTTCCTAGCTCCTCCGACGTCCCTTCCGGTGGGCACGAGATTGCCACCGTGACGATCACTGTTCCCCACAATGCGCCCCCCGGGGAACAGTACGGCGCGGTCTGGGCCGAGACGCGCTCCTCTGCCCCCGTTGGTAGTGGCATCACCCAACTCAGCCGGGTCGGCATTCGCCTCTACATCTCCATTGGTCCCGGGGGTGCGCCCGCATCAAAGTTCACGATCGAGTCGCTTACCGGGAAACGGTCATCCGGTGGTCGGCCGGAGGTTCTCGCGAGTGTGCACAACACGGGCGGACGAGCACTGGACATGAGCGGCACCCTGCAACTCTCAGCCGGGCCCGGTGGACTCAGCGCCGGCCCGTTTCCCGCCAACCTCGGTACAACTCTCGCGATTGGCGCTACCGAGCCAATCATGATCGTGCTGGACAGGCGAATACCCGACGGCCCGTGGCACGCGCTGGTTACTCTCCGCAGCGGACTGCTCGAACACAGCGTACGTGCCCTTATTAACTTCCCCGCAGCTGTGACACCTCGCCGGTCATACCGTCTGATTGCTGGTCTCGTCATCCTCCTCCTGCTAGTTGGCATGTTCGCAGCGCTCATGAGGAGGCGTCGCAATCAGCCACCCCCTGAACCGCTTGCACCGGCTCTGTTGCAGGGGAGCCCGAGAGTGTCGGCACCTTTCGCGCGGAGGGGGCATATACCCTGATCGAGGCGCGAGGGCTCGCTGCCGGTGCTCCTCGCTTACGAGCTAAACAGCCGCAGCCGCGCTCTCGCGCGCCAGTGAAACCAAATTGGCCAGTTCAGAGGCGATGTTCTCGCCGATCGTGTCGATGTCGGGCAGGGCGTCGAAGTCGCCGAGTAGGCCGAAGTTCATCTGCCCGTTGTAGGACATGATCGCGATCGCCAGCGCGTGGTTTTCTGGCAGGAAGGCCACAGGAATTGCCTGCAGCATCTCGCGCCCGAGTACATACAGCGGGAACTGCGGCCCGGGCACATTGGTGACGATCAGGTTGAACAGCCGCGTGGAGAAGTTCAGACGCGAGGCCTGCGCGAGGATGGTGGGCGGCGCGAAGTTCTGCGCGCCCGAGATCACCTCTGCGCCAAGCGCCTGCTTGGACTCCTTCAGCCCATCCATGGCGCTTGAGACGAAGCGCAGCCTGTTGAGCGGGTCGGAGATGTAGACCGGCAGCGGGCCACGCATCACGACGATGCGGTTGCCGCCGTCGTCGGCCTCGGTGCGCACCGACACGGGCACCAGTGCGCGCATCTCAACGCCCTCCGTGCGCCGGCCTCGAGAGATCAAGAACGAGCGCAGGGCGCCTGCGACCACGGCGAGCACGACATCGTTGACCGTGCCGCCAAAGGCGTTCTTGACCGTCTTCAGATCAGCCAGCTGGCTGGTGACGGCCACGAAGCGACGGTGCGGGCCGATGGGCACGTTTAGGGGGGTTTCCGGGGCAGGGTTCAACCCCGCCCAGATGATCTCGCCGACGCCCTCTGCTGCTTCGCGTGCACGTGTCATTGCGCGCTCGGGGTGCGTCAGGGCGTCCATCGCACCCTCGGCCAATGCGATCCCCGTGCGCACCGCGCTCGTCAGGCCCGCCGCCAGCAGATGGGCGGTCCCTGGTTCGGGGTGGGGTTGCCACGGTCGTCCCGAGGTGGGCAGCGGGGGAGGGTCGGGTGAGAGGTCGAACAGCACAGTCGCCAGATCGACGCCCGCGATGCCGTCGATCAGCGAGTGATGGGTCTTGGTGATGAGCGCGAAGCGATCGTCCTCCAAACCCTCGATCAGCCACATCTCCCACAGCGGCTTTGAGCGATCGAGCTGCTGGGAGAAGATCCGCGCAGTCAGATCCTGCAGCTGATCCCAGCGCCCGGGCGCCGGCAGCGCCGTGTGTCTGACGTGGTACTCCAGATTGAAGCTCGGGTCGTCGACCCACACCGGACGGCCGCTGTCGAGGGCCGTGTAGGCGAGCTTGTGGCGGTAGCGCGGGACCACGTGCAGGCGCCTGCGAATCTGTTCCAAGAACTCGTCCATCGTTGGTGGAGGCCCTTCTATGAGGGTCAGCCCACCGATGTGCATGTGTGAGACGGGCCCCTCCTGATGCAGGAACGAGGCGTCTACCGGAGTCAATCTGTCGAGGTGGCGCTGAGGCATCAGCGCTTAGCGTACCTGGACGCCCCCTACAATGACACCCATGCCCAACACGGTCGAGAAGCTGCTGCTGGCGGCGCCCCGCGGCTACTGCGCGGGCGTCGATCGCGCGGTGCAGACAGTCGAACGCGCGCTGCTGCTGCATGGCGCACCGGTGTACGTGCGCAAGGAGATCGTCCACAACAAGCACGTCGTCGCTCGCCTGCGCGAGCGCGGTGCCATCTTCGTGGACGAGCAGACCGAGGTGCCCGAGGGCGCTGTGTGCGTGTTCTCGGCCCACGGGATCGCCCCCAGCGTGCGCGAGGGCGCTCGCGAGCGCGGCCTGCAGACGATCGACGCCACCTGCCCGCTGGTCACCAAGGTCCACCGCGAGGCCGTTCGCTTCGCCGAGGAGGGCTACACGATCGTGCTCGTCGGTCACGACGGCCACGAGGAGGTCGAAGGCACGATGGGCGAGGCTCCCGAGCGGATCGTGCTCGTGCAAGACGAGGCCGATGTCGACGCGCTCGAGATCGAGGATCCCGAGCGCGTCGCCTACGTCACCCAGACCACGCTTGCGGTCGATGAAACGACCGCCATCCTGACCCGGCTGCGCGAGCGCTTCCCAGCCATCAGGGGCCCGCGCACAGATGACATCTGCTACGCCACGACCAACCGGCAGGCTGCCGTCAAGCAGATGGCCAGCAGCTGCGATCTGATGCTGGTCATCGGCTCGCGCAACTCCTCCAACTCGGTGCGCCTGGTCGAGGTTGCACGCGACTGCGGCACCGAGGCACACCTCATAGACAACGCGGGCGAGGTGCAGGAGCAGTGGCTGGATGGGGTGCGCGTGGTGGGCATCTCCTCCGGGGCCAGCGCTCCCGAGGTCCTGGTCGGCGAGCTCGTCGACTTCTTCCGCGGTCGCGGTGTGAGCGACGTGTCGGAGTTCGATGTCGTTCGCGAGGATGTGCGCTTCATGCTGCCGAAGCAGATCCGCGACACGGTCGGCGCACCCCAGGCGGGCGGGGTCTCCTGAGTCTTGAGAACGGGCGGGCGCGCCGCTCGATCGCGGCTGCAGTAGCGGGGAGCACCGCTGAGCTATGCGTACGCTGATCATCTCCGACCTGCACCTGGGCAGCCTGACGGGCACAGACCTGCTGCGCCGACCCGAGCTGCGAGCGCCATTGCTGGAGATGGCGGGGCAGGTCGATCGTGTGGTTTTGCTCGGAGACGTGCTCGAGCTGCGACACGGGCCGCTGCGTGACGCGATGACCGCGGCGCGCCCCTTCTTCGAAGATCTGGGCGCGGCTCTCGGCGGCGGCGAGCTGATCGTGACAGCCGGCAACCACGATCACGCTCTGGTGGAACCGTGGCTGACGGGGCGCGGAGAGGAGATCGAGCCGGAGCCCCTGGGCCTCGAGCAGCTGCTCGAGCCGGCTCAGGTGTCCAGGCCGCTGGAGCGAATCGCCGGATGGGTGGCGCGGGCGCGAATGCGCGTGGCCTACCCCGGGCTGTGGGTGCGCCCCGATGTGTATGCCACACATGGCCACTACCTGGACTGCCATCTCACGGTCCCTACGCTGGAGCGGTTGAGCGTGGCGATGATGAGCCGCGTACTCGGGCGACCGGCCGCCACCCTCGACTGCGTCAGCGACTACGAGTCGATCGGCTCACCTGTGTTCGCCTGGCGCGATGCCGTCGCCAGGGACGCTCGCACGGGTAATGCCCTCAACGGCATAGCCACCGTCAGTGCGTGGCGGACGCTGCGTCGTGAGGACGACCCCCTGCGCGGTCCCGCGCGGCGTTTCAACGGCGCAGCGCTAGCGCGCACACTGCGCAGGCGCGCGATCGTCGGAGCCTTTCCCCTCGCAGTCGCTGCGCTAAATCGCGCCGGGCTCGGCCCCATCAGTCCCGTGATCTCCACCCGCGAGCTGCGCCGCGCCGGGCTGAGGGCCATGGGGCAGGTGGCCGCACAGCTCGCCTTGGGCGATGCTCATGTGGTCTTCGGCCATACCCACCGCACCGGCCCGCTGCCCGGTGACGACGAGCAAGAGTGGAAGGGAGCGGGCGGCGCGCGACTGATCAACACCGGCAGTTGGACCTACACGTCGACCTTTCTCACGCCAACACCCGGAGAGAGTCCTTACTGGCCCGGCGGCGCTGTGCTCGTGGAGGACTCCGGCCCTCCGACAGTCCTACGGCTGCTGCAGGACCGTACTCACGCTCAGATCTGCCCGCCGCATCTTCCCTGAGCGGCCTCACCAGCGTCTCTCTCAGATCAGGCCCGGCGTGAAACACGTGGCCAGGCAGCGGACTCCCTCGCCGATATCGAGCTCCAGCACCCCGCTCGTATGGCGATCGTGCTCCACCAGCGCATATGCGCCCGGGCCGGCTACCTGCAGCTCGCGTGCCGGAGCCGTGTCCGCGGTGCGCACCGCGACGGTGCCCACCCCGTCGAGCACAGCCCACACGCCGCCGGCTTCATAGGGGCCCGAGTAGGCGCCTGGCTGATCGGCGCTCTGGGCGTGCAGTTGCGCGTCGGGTGTATCTTCGGCCCGCACAGGCGCCACCGGGTCGCGCTGTACTTCCAGCAGCTCCTGGATCGCAAGCTCGGTCTCCACATAGCCACCCTCGCCGTAGTGGTAGTCGAACAGGCGCGCTCGCCCGTCGAACAGGTAGCGAGCCGGCCAGCCTTCGTTGCCGTAGTCCTGCCACACCTCCAGCTCGCTGTCGATTAGCACTGGGTACTCGATGCCCAGGCGTGCCACCGCGTGGCGGACCGCCTGCTCGTCCTTGGAGGCGTCGAATCCAGGGCAGTGCACGCCGATGACCCGCAGCCCGAACTCCTGGTAGCGCTCGTGCCACGCCTTCACATACGGCAGCGTGCGCAGCGAGTTGGGCCGGCAGAAGTCCCAGAACTCCACCAGCATGGGTCGCCCCCGCTGGATGATGCTCGCCTGCCCGCTGCTGCCCACAACATTCACCCACGGCAGCGCCCTGGGGAAGAGTGGAGCAGCAATCGTGTCGATAGGCGCGCGCACGGCTGGTCAGTCAGTACGCCTCTAGGAGGTGCGAGTCGCAAGTCTGGCAAGGACGCAGTGAGCGAAGTGTGCTCAGCACACGAGCGATCGAGGACGCCGCCAGGCGCAGCGAATCGTGCCTCCTAGCCTATGCTGCCTACCATCTCCAACTGAATGAGACGGTTGAGCTCCACCGCGTACTCCATCGGCAGCTCCTTGGTGACGGGCTCGATGAAGCCGTTGACGATCATCGCCGCCGCCTCGTCCTCGGTAAAGCCGCGCGAGCCCATGTAGAAGAGCTGGTCGTCTGAGATGCGTCCCACGGTTGCCTCGTGGGCGACCGTCACGTGGGGGTTCTGGATCTGGATGTCGGGCCAGGTGTCTGATTTCGATTCCCCGTCCATCATCAGTCCGTCGCACTGCACTCGCGCTTTCGAGCCGGCCGAGTTGTGGCCCATCTTGACCAGGCCGCGGTAGCCCATGATCCCGCCGTCCTTGGAGATCGACTTGGCGAGGATGTTGGAGGTTGTGTTGGGTGCGAGGTGCACGACCTTGGCGCCCGTGTCCTTGTGCACGCCTTTGCCGGCCACGCCCACGTTGAGGTGATCCGCACGCGCGCCTTCGCCCATCAGGTAGGAGCCCGGGTAGAGCATCACGTACTTGGCGCCCATCGAGCCGCCGACCCACTCGACCGTGCCGTTGGCGTCGACCACAGCGCGCTTGGTGTTGAGGTTGTAGACATCCTTGGACCAGTTCTGCACAGTCGTGTAGCGGGCCTTGGCGCCCTCGTGCACGAAGATCTCGACTACGGCCGAGTGCATCGAGTTGACGCTGTAGGTCTGCGCGGTGCAACCCTCGATGTAGTTGACCTCGGAGCCCTCGTCCGCCACGATCAACGTGTGCTCGAAGGTGCCCTCGCCGGCGCCCTCCATGCGGAAGTAGGACTGCAGCGGCAGGTCGCACTTGACGCCCTTGGGGATGTAGCAGAAGGCCCCACCCGACCAGACCGCGCCGTGCAGCGCAGAGAACTTATTGTCCTGCGGCGGCACGCATTTGTTCATGAAGTATTTCTGGACCAGCTCGGGGTACTCCGTGATGGCCGTGTCCATCGAGCAGAACAGGATTCCCTGCTTGGCGTACTCCTCCTTGAGACCCTCATAGACGGGCTCCTGGCGCCATACGCCGACGACGCCCGCGAGGTGCTCGCGCTCGGCCTGGGGAATCCCCAGGTCCTCGTAGGTCTGCTTCATCTCCGCGGGCACTTCATCCCAGCTGTTGAAGCGGCCGGCCGTGGGAGGGGAGTAGAGGACGAGATCGTCCAGATTCAGACCGCTCAGGTCCGGCCCCCAGGTGGGGACGGGCTTGCGTTCGAATATCTCAAGCGACTTGATGCGTTTCTCGGCCATCCAGTCGGGCTCGCCCTTGATCTTCGAGAGCTCGCTCACGACCTCACGCGAGATGCCTTGCCTGGCGCGCAGCTGGCCCTGCTCGTCCTCGACGATCGGGCTGGGTTTGGCGATCTTCGTGCGGTCAATCGTGGCCATGGGGCTCCTCGTTGCGGTCGCTTTCAGAATCCTGTGCTCTGAAGTAGGAATTGTATCGCGGCTCCCCCGCGAGCCCCGAGGCGGCTTGGCAAAGCAGAGTCGCGAGCGCCCACCAGCTACGCCTTAGTTCGCACGGTTAGAATCCGCCGCCCTCTACGCTCGGCGTCTCTAGCGGTGCGCTTGGAGGCGCCGGAGCTCCGTTTCGCCAAACCTCAACCCAAAAAGGAGATCGTTCATGCCACAGATACTCGGATATGCCGTGATTGGAGCCGGTGGGGACGAGCGGCAGTCGTCCGGGCTGGCGAAAAAGCAGCATGTCGAACCCGGCATGTGGAATCTGTACTTCGATTTCAGCGTTGCGGAGGCGTGTGAGGTGGCGTCAATCGCCAACCCCGAGACCGCCGGGTGGATCACCGCCTACGGCGTGCCGACGCTCGGCGACAACGCGGTGCAGGTGTGCATGGGACTGATGGTCGAGGGCGAGCCTGAGAAGGCAGACCTGACATTCCAGGTTCTCGTGGTGGCCTAGATAGGCGCGAGGGCGCCAGGCGAAGGGCCCTACACCTGCTTGCTATTGACAAGCAGACTTGTTTTTTGCAAGTATCGAGCTCCCTGAACAGCCACCAAGGAGCAACTGCCATGCCGACGAACATCTTCGTGAGCTACCCGACCGCCGACCTCGATCGCAGCAAGGCTTTCTACACCGCGGTCGGCGCGACCATCAATCCGCAGTTCACGGACGAGAACGCCGTCTGCCTGGCGTGGGAGGAGAACATCTACTTCATGGTTCTGAAGCGCGAGTTCTTCGCCACCTTCACCGACAAGCAGGTAGCCGACCCGGCAACCACTGCACAGGTCCAAAGTGCGTTCACGCGCAATTCCAGGGAGGACGTCGACACGGTGATCGAGGCGGGGCTGGCCGCCGGTGGTTGCGAGCACGGACCGGCCCAGGATCTCGGTTTCATGTACAGCCGTGACCTTGAAGACCCGGACGGCAACGTGGTGTCCTTCTTCTTCATGGAGCCGCAGGCAGCAGAAAAAGGCCCGGAGGCATATCTAGCCGAGCAGGCTCAGGTCTGAGTGACCACCCGCAGCTACGGGCAGTACTGCGGGATCACCGCTGCCGTCGAGCTGGTCACAGAACGCTGGACGCTGCTCATCGTCCGTGACCTGCTCGTCGGTCCGCGTCGTTACACCGACCTGAAACAGGGCCTGCCCAAGATCTCGACGAACATCCTGTCCGCGCGCCTGAAGGAGCTACAGGAGGACGGGATGATCCGCCGTGTCGCGCTGCCAAGCTGCGGGCTCGTCTACGAGCTCACCGACTACGGGCGCGAGCTAGAGCCAATCGTGCTGGCGCTCGGCCGGTGGGGATTTCGCTCGATGGGCGAGCCGAAGGAGGACGACGTCATCACGGCCGACTCGCTGACGATGGCTCTGCGAACCGCCTTCAACCCGGTGGTCGGTTCAGCGTCGCTGGATTTCCAGATCCAGGTAGGGGCCGTCGAATTGCGCGCTCAGGTCAGTGGCGGCGAGCTGAAGGTGACCCAGATCGCTCCCCCGACGCCGCCGGTGGGCGGCTCGCTGCCCAGCGGTGAGCCCGAACTGCGGTTTGCGACCGGCCCCGACATCCGCCACCTGATCGCGGGCACGCTGACCGCTGCCCAGGCCGTAGAGCAGGATGTTCTCATCATCCAGAAGGGCAACCTGAAACTGCTTGAGCGATTCGCGGAGCTCTTCCGGATCGACGCTTGACCACGCTCCTGCGCTAGGAGCAACGGCTAGCGTTCGCGGCGTCGTTCACGGTGTGGCGCAGGGCGTCGATGGGTTGGCATGCGGATGAGGGCAAGCGATCTCACGACTCATGTCGACGCTCGTCTGGTTTGCCTCTCCCTCGTGGTGGCCATCGTCGCGAGCTATGCAGCGCTCGATCTTGCTCAGCGCTCCGGGGAGGCCGAGGGCTCGCGTCGGCGGCTTTGGGTCGGCGGCGCCGGCGCCACGATGGGGCTCGGGATCTGGTCGATGCACTTCATCGGGATGCTCGCGCTACAGATGCAGATGCCGCTGTCCTACAACAACGCGCTGGTCCTGCTTTCTCTGGTGGCGGCGGTTCTCGGGGCATGCGTCTCGCTGGCAACCGTCGCTCGTCCGCAGGTCTCACGGTGGGGCGTCCTCTCCGCGGCCGCGTTCATGGGCTTTGCAGTGGCTGCAATGCATTACCTCGGCATGGCAAGCATGCAGATGTCCGCTGTGATCCACTGGGACATCCCGCTCGTGATCGCCTCCGTGGCGATCGGGTTCTTGGCGTCGCTGTTCGCCCTGTGGCTGATCGTGCGCATACGCCTGAGCTCAGACGGCTTCGGTCTCTCGCGCCGTCTGCTTGCGGCGGTGCTGCTCGGACTGGGCGTCGCCGGCCTGCACTACATCGCCATGGCAGCCTCGAC
>JASLDD010000151.1 GCA_030151725.1 Solirubrobacteraceae bacterium | reverse complement strand
GCAAGGTCGCAGGCAAGCAGATCGAGCCCGAGCTCGCCGACCTGCGCCCCGGCGAGCTCAAGCACAGTTGCCTGGATGCGAGCCGCGCTGAGCGGGAGCTCGGCTGGCGCGCGGAGGTGCCGATCGGCGAGGGCCTGCGCCTGACCTATGAGGCGCTGATAGCCGAATTCGAAAGTCGGTAGCGCTCGACCTCTGGTCTCCTGGGGCGATCGGACACCCGTGCAATTCGGCCCCCAACTCTTCCACGGCCGTCCTGACCGGCCGACGGATTCATATGAAGCTCTCCCGCGGCCGCACGCTGTGCGCTGTGACGACGTTGACCCTCTGCTGCTCGGCTGCGCCGGCGCTGGCGATAGCGGGCGCGCCCGGAGGTGCGCAGGCGCCCTCCTCGCCGGCGGCGGGAGGCAGTGAGTACGGCGTCGCTCGGCCCGTTCACATCACTCACCCCACCATCACCGCGCTCAGCGTTCCCTCGAGCGCGGTCGCAGGTGCCCTGCCGCGGATCAGGCTGCGTCTGGATGAGAAGGGCGTGGGGACGGTGTATGTGCAGGTCAAAGTCATCAACCTCGCCACCCATCACTCGTCGGTCATATCCACCATGGGCTGGTCGCACACCGGCCGCACCCTCACGGTCCCTTGGCCCGCAGGCGCGCAGCTCTCAGCTGGCAGCTATGAGGTCAAAGTGAGCGCCCACGACCACCACGGAGGCTCGCTGCTCGCCGGGGCGCACGCCTCGGGACAGGCCACGCTCACCGTGATCGCGCCCAAGCCCCCTGCGCCTGCAACCGAAGCGGGAGTGCCTACGCCGGCCCAGTCGGTCGCCGACGGCGCCGTCTTCCCTGTCGCCGGCGCGCACAGCTTCGGCGGTCCCGAAAACCGTTTTGGGGCAGCCCGAGAAGGACACATCCACCAGGGCCAGGACGTCCTCACAGCCGAAGGCAACTCGGTGCTCGCGCCGATGGCGGGGACGATCGAATCGACGAGCAACCAGCCCGGTGGGGCCGGCTACTATCTGGTCGAGCACACGACAGTGGGCTTCGACTTCATGTTCGCCCACTGCGAGGCCGGCTCGTTTGCTGTGAGCGCCGGGCAGACGGTCGCCGCGGGGCAGGCGCTCTGCAAGGCCGGGCAGACGGGCGATGCGACGGCGCCGCACCTGCACTTCGAGATGTGGGTGGGCGGTTGGCAGGCGTCGAGCGGGCATCCGATCGACCCGCTGCCCTACCTCGAAGCCTGGGAGCAGGCGGCGGCCGGGTAGGGTTTGCGTGCGCCGGCGAGCCGGTAGCATCGAGGCCGCCTAAGATCGGCCAGCGGCGAGATAGCTCAGCTGGTAGAGCACACGACTGAAAATCGTGGTGTCCCGGGTTCGAGTCCCGGTCTCGCCATCTCGCGATCTGCGGTGAGATTGGTGCGCTCGCCAACGCAGCCGGCGGGCTCCGGTCTCATGTCCTGTGACCAGGACCACGGCAGCACGGGACACTTACGTTTCCATTACTCTTCAGCAGGTCATGACAGCGGCGAGGGACGCTCATGCTGCTCCGATGCACTCTGCGGTCAACTGGGCGCTGCTCGGCTTGGTGATCGAGCGCCCCAGCTACGCCTATGAGCTGGCGCAGCGATTCGAGCGCACTTATGGCGAGGTGCTGAGCCTGAGCAGTGTCTCGCACATATATACGGCTCTCTCGGCGCTCAAGGCCCGCTCGTTGATCGAAGAGATCGCTGGAACGAGAGCCGGTCGCCAGCCCAAGCCGCACTACCGCGTGACCGCGCGGGGACTCAGCGAATACGGGGACTGGCTGGTGAGCCAGGTCGACGAAGACCACCGTCGTGGCTGGCTTTTCGTATTGCAGCTCGGGACTTTCACCGTGGACCCCGCAGCGGCCCTCGAGATCCTTGATCGCTACGAGCAGGCCTGTCTGGCGGAGGCGCGCGCCACTGCGATTGCGTCTCAGGTCATGCCTGGCGAGGGCGGGCGCCAAGAGCTTGCAGTCCGCCTTGCCGGTGAGCAGGCACGACTGGCGCTCGGCGCCAAGCTCGCGTGGGTCGAGTACGCGCGGCAAGAGCTGAGCGCCCTCAGGCTCGCGCGACAATGAGCCTGCTCGAGCTGGAACATGTGGGTAAGCGCTACCGCCTCGGTGAGCTCGAGCGCCGCGTTCTGCGAGATGCCTGCCTGCAGGTCGATCCCGGCCAGCTGGCTGTCGTCTGGGGGATGCGGGGCTCCGGTCGCTCGACACTCCTGCGCATTGCTGCTGGCATCGAGCCGCCCGACAGCGGGACCGTGCGTTTTAACGGACAGGACCTGGCCGAGCATGCCGAGAAGGTATTGGGTGACGGGATCGGCTTCTGTCAGCGCCCACCCCTCACCACTGGCTATCGGCCTGCCCTCGATCTGGTCATGATCCCGCTCCTCGCAGCCGGGGCGGCGCCTCGACGAGCACGCTTGGAAGCCTCACAGGCGCTCGAGCGCGTGGGAGCAGCCGACTACGCTGACGTTCGCATCTCGGCGCTCGAGACCGACGAGGCGCTGAGAGTGGCGATCGCCCGAGTGCTTGCGCTCGCACCGCGCCTACTCGTGATCGACGATCCGATCCACGGCGTCGACCTATTGCGACGGGATGGACTGCTGGGGCTGCTTCGCACGCTTGCCGATAGTGGCCTCGCAGTGCTCGTGAGCACCGGCGATTCGACAGCTCTGTCGGGCGCCGATCTCACCCTCTCGCTGAGTCAGGGGGTGCTGCGCGGTCCGTCGGCGAGCGATCTCGCGCCTGTGCTGCCGCTGCGTCGCGCGGCGCAGCGTTCCGGCGCGTAAGCATGCTCGAGCTGGACAGCGTGGTCAAGACCTACAGCGCTGGTGGCGAGTTGCTCCGCGCCGTCGACAGCGTGAGCTTGCGGGTCGCGCCGCGTGAGATGGTGGCCCTGCAGGGACCCTCAGGCTCAGGCAAGACGACACTGCTGACGCTAATCGCCGCGCTGCTCAGACCCGATGAGGGCATGATCTGCTTCGAGGGGCGCGAGCTGTCGAAGCTCTCTGAGCAGGAGATCTCTGACTATTTGATGTATGACGTCGGCTTCATCTATCAAAACTATCGTCTGATGCCACGCGTCTCGAACCTGGAGAACGCTTCCCTGAAGCTCCTCCTCGGCGGCGTCGGCCCGCGCGAGGCTCACGAGCGGGTGCGCCCACTGATGCAACGGCTGGGACTTGGCGAGCGGCTGGCGCACACGCCCGAGCAGCTCTCCGGCGGCGAGCGCCAAAGGGTCGCCATTGCCCGCGCGCTCGCTGGTGGTCCGCGGCTGATCCTCGCCGACGAGCCCACGGGAAACCTGGACAGCGCCCGGAGCATCGAGACGATCGAGCTGCTGCGAGAGCTCGCTCACGAACACGACGCCTCGGTTGTGCTCGTCACCCACGATGCCGAGGCCGCTGCGATGGCCGATCGTCGCTATGTACTGCGTGACGGGTCCCTGCTTCCTCTGGCGCATGAGAGCGTCTCTGGCGCGGTCCTGTCTCAAGATGCGCCGATCTTCGGCGGTTGAGCTCGATGTTGGTCTGGGGCCGTATGCGTCGACGTGCGCTGCACCCCTACGCACTCCTTTACCTCTATCGGCGACGACTGCGGGTAGAAGGCGCCCAGGAGATCCTGGCGGGGGTTGGCGTGGCCGTGGCTGTGGCGCTCGCACTCGCCGCAACCGTTGCCGAGGGCAGCATCGCCGGCTCTTCCCGCCAGGTTGTCAAGGCCGTCGTCGGAAAGGCTGCTCTGCAGCTCCGCGCTCCCGGTAATGGCACGATCGACGAACGTCTGCTCACGCGCGTCGAAGCGGCGCCCTACGTCAAGCAGGCGGCCCCTCTGTTGGAGCAGACCGCGACCGTCTTCGCGGCCGGCGGTCGCAGGGTCACGGTCGACCTGGCCGGCACCGATGTGAGCCTTGCGGTCTTGGACGGCCTGGCGGCGACACTGCCGTTGAACGCCCTCACGCCTGGTGGAGTCGGTCTGAGCAGGGCCAGCGCGAATGCCCTGCACATCCGCGCCACAGGAACCCAAGTGACGCTTGCGCTACGCGGTCGTGAGCAGTCTTTGCGTGTCTCGGCAATCCTCGGCAGCGAAGCCGCTGGGGCCGTCGCGGGCGCGCTCGTGGCGGTGATGCCGCTCGCCCGCATGCAACAGCTCGCAGGCGCCCCGCGACAGATCACGCGAATTCTCGTGCAGCCGTACGTCGGCCGTGAGGCGCGAGTTCGCGCCGAGCTGCGTCGCATCGCCGGCGGGCGACTGTCTGTCGCGTCTGCTGAACAGGACGTCACACAACTGCGCCAAGCGCTCCGGCCAAGCGATCTTGCGAGTGAGCTGTTCGCCGCGATCGGCGCGCTGCTTGGATTTCTGCTCGCGTTCAACGCCATCCTGTTGAACGTTCCCGAGCGCCGACAGGCGATTGCCGATCTGCGCGTCGCGGGTACTAGGCGCGGCGCGGTGATCCAGATCGTGCTGTTCCAGGCGCTCTGCCTGGGTATAACAGCCTCCCTCGTCGGGCTCGCGATCGGCTGCGCGCTGTCGGTGTGGGTTTTTCATCAGCCGACCGGCTATCTCGCGGAGGCATTCACCCTGTCGGGCTCGACGGTGGTCGGCGTCGGACCGCTTTTGCTGGCGGGCCTCGGCGGTGTCGCCGCGACCTGTCTGGCCTCTGCGATCCCGCTTTTGGACCTGCGCGCCGGACGCCCCCGCGACAGCGTCTTCCGCGAAGGGGGAACGCCGGGGGATGCACTCGGGGCACGCTCCCAGCGCCTCTTGTTCGGACTCGCGCTGTCCTTGCTCGTTGCGGCGAGCCTCGTGTTCCTGCTGGCGCCCTCGGCAGCGATCCTTGCCGGCGCGATGCTCGCGCTCGCGACTGTGCTCGCCGTCCCTGTGGCGTTTGCAGGGGCGCTGCGCTTTGCCCAGTATCTCACCGAGCGCAGTCAGCGACTGACCGCGATGCGCGTTGCGCTAGACACGCTCAGGGCTACCACGCTGCGCTCGCTTGCGCTCGCGGCCACAGGAGCGGTGGCGCTGTTCGGGAGCGTCGCCCTCGGCGGTTCCCGGCAGGATCTTCTGCACGGCATCCACGCGTTCGCATCCAGCTATGTGGCCGATGCGCCGATCTGGGTCTCGACGCCCGGGGACAATCAGGCCGTGCAGGAATTCTCGGCTGGTTCGCGTCTCTCCACGATCGCCGATGTGCCGGGCGTTGCCGCCGTGCGTCAGTTCCAGGGTGGCTTTCTGATCCTGGGCAGCCGGCGCGTATGGGTCATCGCACGTCCACCCGGTGGCGCACGGAACGTGCTCGATAGTCAAATCGTCTCTGGGAATCGCGCACGGGTCAACGCTCGCCTCGGGCAGGGGGGCTGGGTCGTCGTCTCGGCGCAGATCGCCGCGGAACATCACACGGGGGTCGGGGGGAGGATCCTGCTGCCCACCGCGGATGGTACGAGAGCCTTTCGAATCGCTGCCGAGAGCACCAACTTGGCCTGGCCGCCGGGAGCGATCTTCATAGGCGCGGCCGACTACGCTCGC
Source organism: Solirubrobacteraceae bacterium (assembly GCA_030151725.1). GTDB lineage: Bacteria > Actinomycetota > Thermoleophilia > Solirubrobacterales > Solirubrobacteraceae > Palsa-744. Next base: position 24,434 of record JASLDD010000151.1, on the reverse strand, counting down.
TTCTGGAAAGCTTCCTCGCCGAGCACGCTCGCAGTCGCGCTCACGGCGGGCGCGCGAGCGCCGACTGTGCGGGCCGCGATCGCGAGAGCCCTCGGCCACGCGAGCGGCCTTGAAGTGTCGCTCGCATCGAGACGGGCCGCACGGATCGATGGCCTTGCCTCCGAAGGACTCGGACAGCTGGGCGAGATCTCGACGTTGCTGCTCTTGGCGGCCGTTGCGGCGATGGCGGCGGCGCTGACCTCGACCGTATGGCAGCGTCGTAGCTCCCTCGCCGGCCTGCGTCTTCTGGGCATCAAACCGGCTCGCCTGCGGCGCATTCTCGCGATCGAAGGCGGCCTCATCCTGGGGATTGGCGCACTGACCGGCGCGGTGGCCGGTGTCTATGGCCAGCTGATCCTCGATGGCTATCTCAAGCGTGTAACCGGCTTTCCCCTCGCTCGTGTGGCGACCGGTACGCGACCGTTTGAGATCCTTGCTCTGGTGCTCGCGGCGACGATGCTGATCGTCGCCTTGCCGGGATGGTTTGCCTCGCGTGTTCCGGCGGCATTGGCGCTCGAGGACCAATAGCTCTTTGCGGTCACGCTATCTCGTTCATCTGTCAAGCGGATAGCCTCGGGTAAGTGAGTTGCATCGGCGATCCTAGGCTGACTGCGCGGGGCGTGTTGGCGCTGCTGAGAGTGAACGCGCGCTACTGGGTCACGGTGGCGCCTGTGGTGCGCAGAGAGCTTGGCCGCTGGCAGCCACGTGCCGAAGCGATTGTCGACCCCGCGGTGCGCGCAATCGCTCTGCAGAAGCTCGATGACGAGCGTTTCAATGCCGAGGCGGCTGGGATGCTCGCGACGCTCGCACCAAGGGCACACCGCGCGAATGTGGTTCGTGCGATTGTTGCCATGGAGGTTTTGTTCGACGTGCTCGACGGCCTCACAGAGCTGCCTCTGAAGGAACCGCTGCGTGAAGGCGAGGAGCTGTACCTCGCATTCACCGATGCCCTTGCGATCACCCTCGACGAGGTTCCAGACGAGTATCTGCGTGAGCTCTCAGCCGTGGCGCGGAGCGCCTTCGCAAAGCTTCCCGCGGCAGATGTCGTGCGAGAGCACGCTCGCCGGAGCGCAGTGCGAGCCGCACAGGCCCAGATCCACATGCACGCCACGCCGCAATTGGGCGACACCCAGCTACGGGAATGGGCGCAGGCGCAGAGCGACACATCGCTCTCCTGGCGCGAGCTGCTGGCTGGGGCGGCGTCGTCGGTACTCGCCGTCCATGCCTTGATCGCGCTCGCCGCCGATCCGGGCGCAACCCCCGAGCAGGCGGCAGAACTAGATGCATGCTACCTGTCGATCGGCGTACTGCTGACGCTACTCGACGGGGTCGCAGACAGACGGAAGGACGCTCTCTCGGGAGAAACCTCGTATGTCGATCTCTTCGAGGGTCGCGGGCTGCTCGGTGGCACGCTCGCCGCCGTTGCGCGCCGCGCACGTCGTGCCGCGCAGGAGTTGCCCGATGCGCCGTTCCACCTGGTGATCCTCAGCGGCGTCGCTGCCTACTATGCCTCGGCGCCGGGCTCATCCAAGATCCTGCTGGCGGAGGTCAAGCGCGATCTTGGGCCTCTGATGCGCTTGACGCTGCCGATGATGCACGCATGGCGCCGTGCCCGCAGCCTACGTGTACGGACGCCTTGACACTACGTATGCCGCTTGAGCTCGACTATCATCGTCACCGTGCCGGGCGTCCAGGCCGGCCGGGCTCTGGAGTGGCCCGGAGAGGAGCTGTGAGTGGTGGGAGAGCAATGATGCGCGACCAAGGACTCATGTGGATCCGCGGCCTGCTCGCCGCGTGCGTCGCTGCCCTGCTCAGTCTGGTCGTCGGCCTGGGAATTGCCACTGCCCGACGGACGGGGGCCCATGCGGCACGAACTCTGAGCGTCCACGACGAAGGATACCTCGCCTTCAAGCGCGCCTCAGGCTCGTTGTTGCTCGACGAAGGGCGTGTAACCGGCAGCTTTCCAGCCTCGGTCAAGGCTCGCTTCGTCTACAACGGTCAGCCAACCGTCACCGCCCAGCTCACGATCTCCGGCGCTGGAGGGTCAATCAGCGCACGTGGCACGGGCAGGCTCAGCAGTCCCACGAGCCGAGACCCGAGCTTCAAGGGCAGCCTGCATGTGACCGGTGGGACCGGGCGCTACATCCACATCAGCGGTGGGGGAGAGCTCTTCGGCGTCTACAACCGACGCAACTACGGGCTGACGGTCCAGGCGATCGCCAAGCTTCCGTACTAGTCGACAGCCGGCCGATGGCACCCAGAACGGCTCTCCCGCTCTTTCTGACTCTCCTCCTCTGCGGCTGGTGGGCGACAGCGGCATCGGCCTCCGATTCGGCGAGGATCTCCGCGGTCCTCGCTCCAGAGCGTCTAGGTTCCGCGACGACCCTCACCTTCGGGTTCGCTATCAGCGACGCGGGTCGCGCTCCGTCGGCGCTCAGTGAGATCGATGTCGGATATCCGAGCAACCTCGGTTTCGCGACGAGCGGCCTCGGCGTGGCTCCCTGTCTCACCGCCCAGCTGGAAGCCATAGGGCAGTCGGCGTGCCCGGCGAATTCGAGGATGGGGCACGGTGAGGCTGAGGTGGAGATCCCGATAGGTCCGGAGGTCGTGCGGGAGCAGGTCACGATCGAAGTGTTCGCCGGACCCTCGCCGGACGGCTATCTACATATCCTCGCCTACGTCGTGGGGCTGTTCCCGATCGAAGCGCGGGTCGTGCTTTCCGGTGTACTTCTGCCAGGCCACCTGAACATCGCCATGCCGCCCATCCCAAGTCTTCCATCAGGGCCCTACGTGGCGGTGTCCTACATGCGTTTGATACTAGGCGGACGCCTGACCTACTACGAACGGGTGGCCGGCAAGAACGTCGCCTACCACCCCGCCGGCGTCGGGTTGCCTCGCAGCTGTCCTCACGGTGGCTTTCCGTTTACCGCGAGCTTTGCCTTCATCGATGGAAGGCACTCCCGAGCAGGCACTGCTGTGCCTTGCCCACCGCATCGTCCGCGACGATAGCTCTCGCCTACGCGACCTCCGCTTGAGTGGTTGCAGACAGCCCCAGCCGCAAGTCGCGCAGGCATTTCAGCGTACGCAATTCCACGGTGCCCTCCGGATTGCGAGCCTGAAACCTTCTACCTCTTGACTTATATAGATCGGTTGCCATGAGCGACTATACGACTGTCGAAACGGGGGGCCGCAATTCTTCATCTGAGATGGAGATCGTTAGGGGAGAGAGGAGCATTCTGGTGCAGTCAGGCGATTGTGGGATTCCAGCGCGAAGCGTCTGCTTCCAGCGGACGTACGCTTGCAGTGCGAATCGAGCCGCGCGTGGACGTCAAGCACCTGCGCAGGGCTTCGGCCCATGGCGTCCGTCGCTAGAGGCTAGAGGAGCTCTCCCCGGAGCCTCCCAAGTGCGCAGCCCGTCAGCAGTTCGCTGCGGGTAACGCAGGTCAATGAAAACGCAGGTACCGGACGCCATCCCTTGACCGGTTAGCGCCTCGGCACCTTTGCACTACGAAAGGTAAATCTAGCAGATGAAACCGAAACACGGAGTGGCACTGACAGTCATCTTGGCGGCGCTCGTGCTGGGCGTGATCGGATCGGCGTCTGCGTCGGCCGCAGAATGTCCCGGCACGGGAGAAGGGCTCGCGCTCTGCAGCGGTGGGCATGCGCTGGAAGGCACGTTCGAATTCACGAGCAAACACAAATCCCTGACAGCGGAGCAGTTCACGATCTCAGGAATCATGACCTTGGAATGCAGTACGTCCACGGGCAAAGGTGACCTGGTGGCGACCAAAACCCACGTAGAAGTGACCAAAGACACCATCGAATGGTCTCAGTGCAAACTTGGCGGTCGGCCAAACTGCAAAGTCAAACCGTTCGTCTTTGGGGGCACCACAGGCCTGAACGGCGCTTTGTCCGAGACGGGCGAAATCGGTCAGATCATATTTTCCTCGCCTGTGAAAGAAACGTGGGGTGAAATCTCGGTGACCGGCTGCGAACAGGAATACGAAGGCAAAGTCACGGGCACGCAGAAGTGCCAAATCCCACGCGCCACGACCGAACTGGCCGTGCACGAAGTGTTGTGCTCCCCGCCAGGAAGCAGCCTGAAAGTGCACCTCACGCACGCAGAAATGACCAACAGCGAAGAACTTCAATTGACGTCAGGCAAAGCATTCAGCTTGCAGCACGCCTGAACGAATCGGAAGAGGTGGGATCACGAGATCGTGGTCCCACCTCTCATTGGAACGCAGCGTCTACCAAGTCAAGTGAAACACGGAGCCACATGAGACATCCCGGGCACATCCCAGCCAGCGACCCTTCATCGGACCTGTCGGACTCTCCGGCGTACGGCAGGCGGATGGGACTCTCATGCAGCGGCGAAGCAGCGCATAAAGCTTGGTCTCCCGAGGCCATCGGTCGCCGTGTCCGGGGATTCGTCACGTCTACGCGCAAGGAGACAACATGGCTCTAAGAGCACACAGGCAGCTCTCTCTCATCCTCGTCGTGCTGTGTGCTTCCGTGGTCGCGATGTTGTGTATGAGCGCGCCCGCACTCGCCACGAGGCAATACATCCCGGCCGGTTCCTTCGGCACACCGGGAGCTGGCAACGGCCAGCTCGACGAACCGACGGCCATCGCGGTGGACGACTCGCTCGAACCCCTGGTGCAGCCAGCGGCCGGCGACGTATACGTGATGGACAACGAAAATGCTCGCATCGAGCGGTTCAGCTCGACCGGCGCCTACATCTCGCAGTGGGACGGCTCGGAAACTCCCGCACACAAACTTGGCTTCGCGCACAGTCGCGCAGAAGGGGGCGCGCCACAAGACGACGTGAACAACATTGCCGTTGACAACTCTCCCAATCCGATGGACCCATCGGCGGGCGATGTGTACGTGGTCAGCGAAGCTAAAGAAATACTACAATTCACGGCTGAAGGCAAATACACCGGATTGGACCTGACCGGGACCTGCGCAGCGCCCGGCACGTGCCCCGGCGAAGCGATCGGTTTCAATGGTGAAGTACACGGTATAGGAGTTGACTCATCGGGCGACCTCTGGGTCACGGCGGGACCGGAAGCGGATGAGTTCAGCGATACGGGCGCCTTTATGCGGACCGTCGAACTGAGAGAAACACACGGCGAAGGCACGTTTCCGGGCTTGGGTGTCGCCGCGAATGGAGACCTCTACGCAATGATTGGGGAACGTCTTCATAAGTTCGATGAAGGCGAAAACGTCGCCGAACTGGGCAGCCCCAAGCTGATCGGCGCGCCGGGCGGTGCCGTGGCGGTCAGCCAAGGCAGCGGCGACGTGCTCTTCGACACGGGTTCGGGTGTCGAACTGTTTGCGCCTGTGACCGAAGGCAACCCGGCCCCGCTCGAAAACTTTCCGGGCGAAGGGGTCTCAAAAGCCGAAAGCCTCTCACAATCCGATGGGCTGGCAGTCAATGGAGCCGACGCCGCGCAGACGGCGTACGTGAGCGAGCTCGAAACCGACGACGTCAGGATCTTCAGATACGTCCTCGTGCCGACAGTGATCACCGGGAGACCGACAGCTACCAGCGGCACCGTGGCGACGCTGCACGGGAGCGTCAACCCCGAAGGCGAAGCGATCGACGAATGCCGGTTCGAATATGCGACTGAAGAAGAATTCAGTGAAAATGGGGGCAAGTACACCGGCGGGACGAGTGAATGCGAACCGAATGCGTCCGCGATCGGAGAAGGATCCGAACCTGTCGCCGTGAGCGGCCAGCTCTCGGGCCTGCTGCCTCTGACCGTGTATCACTTCCGGCTGACCGCAGCAAATGCAAACGGCGTCAAGAGCGGGAAGGACGAAACATTCGACACCACCGCCAAGCCTGAAATCGAAGCGTCGACCGTATCGCGTGTCGAATCGACTCAGGCGACGCTGACCGCTCAGGTCAAGCCGGGGGGCCTGCCGACCACGATTCGTGTGGAATTCGGCGCGAGCTCTGAATACGGGTCGCTGTCGGGCGAAGTGAGCGCCGGAGCGGGTCTACGAGCTGCGAGCGTGCAGATCCCTCTGAGCGGTCTGCAGCCGGGCGTCCTCTACCACGCACGCGTGGTCGCCAGCAACGAACTGGGCGGCGTGGCGGGCGAAGATCTCACTTTCACCACGCTGGCCGCAGTCGGCGCGACAACGTCGGATCTCCCCGACGGCCGGGCCTATGAGCTGGTCTCCACGGCGAACCAGGCAGACGTCGACTCGGGGGCGCTCGGTCACGAAGTGAAAGGACAGACCGTGACGCATCGCCCGTTTCGGGCCTCGCCCGACGGGAATGCCATCGTCTATCTCGGCGAACCACCGGCCAAAGGCGGCTCCGGGAGCCAGGGCGTGGGCGAGGAGTACCTGGGAAGGCGCACTTCCAATGGTTGGGCCGACACGGACATCGTGCCGCCTGGCGCTACGGGACAGACCAAGTACCTGGCATTCTCGAACGACCTCGCGACAGGCGTCCTGACGTCAGAAGGTTTGAACGACCCCGAAACCACGTCCGCCGCTCCGTGCGATCCCTTCTTCACACGTTCCGAAGATGGACGGCTCCACGCCTTCTTCACCGAACAGGTCTCCGTGCCGAGCTGCGCAGGCGGCGAAAACGCAGAACCGGCGTTCCTCGGCGCCTCGGCGGATTACTCACACCTGCTGTTCGAGAGCCAAGGGGCATTGACCGAAGGGGCTGAAGAAGCAAGTGGGCAACACGAGTACAACCTCTACGATGCTGCGGGCGGACGTCTGCGGCAAGTGAACATTCTACCGGGACTGAACCCCGAACCGGACCCGAATGCGACGTTCGGCGGTCCACACAACGGGGTGGGGAAATACAATAACCCCGCGGGCAACGACAACGCGATCTCCGCGGATGGATCGCGGATCTTCTGGACCGACAGGAACACTGACAATCTCTATCTCCGCGAGAACGACACGAGGACGATCCCGATATCGCTCGGCGATTCGAGGTTCTGGACGGCAACCCCCGACGGCAAGTACGTGTATTACACCGAAGGCGAAGAAAGCGAAGCCTCGCTGTGGCGCTTCGACGTCGACACCTACGACGAAAGCAGCAAGCCGGAAGCGGAAGCGCTCGCGGAAGCACGTGAACAGATCACGCCCGCCGGCTCGGGAGCGCTGGGAGTCATGGGGATCAACGAAACAGGCGAAGACGGGGCGTACGTATATTTCGTCGCCGAAGGCGCCCTTGCAGGCAACGAAGGCGCGAACGGCGAAAAAGCGGCGGAAGGCTCCCCGAATCTCTACGTCCGCAGTCACGGCACGACGAGCTTCATCGGCACACTTACGCTCGAAGACAACGAACTACACGGGCCGCTCGAGGACAACTCGGCAGAAATCGGCGACTGGCAGCACAATCTCGGCGACCGCACCTCCGAGGTGACACCTGACGGACGGGCGATAGGCTTCCTCTCCCACGCCAAGCTCACGGGCTATGGCAACCAGGGGGCGACAGAGCTTTACGTCTATCACGCGGATACAGGCCAGATGTGGTGCGCTTCATGCGACTCCAGTGGCGCGCCACCGCTGGCCGAAGCGGTCGTCGTACCGGTCACGGATTCGGCCGAGCCCGGGGGCGCCACCTACATGGAGCGTTGGCTGTCCGAAGGCGGAAACCGTGTGCTCTTCGATGACAAGCAGTCACTTCTGCCGCAGGTCTCAGACGGCCGATGGAACGTCTACGAGTGGGAGCTCGGTGGGACGGGAAGTTGCTCCCAGGGCTCGGGGTGCACGTATGTGCTCTCCGGTGGCCGCAGTCCAGACGACTCGTTCCTGGTGGATGCGAGCGCCAACGGGAGCGACGTGTTCTTCACCAGCCGAGAAGACTTCGTCCCTCAAGCACACGGGGAAAGCAATAAGCTGTACGACGCCCGCGTGGGCGGAGGTTTCCCGGTGGTCACGACGGCCTGTACCGGGACGGGTTGCCAGGGCGTGCCGCCAGCCCCCCCGCCCTTCGCGACCCCGGCAACGGTGACGTTCACCGAAAGTGGCAACTTCCAGCCGACCCAAACCGCTGCGAAGCCAAAGCCGAAGCCGACGGCTGCGCAGATCAGGGCCGGGAAGCTCGCGAGAGCGCTGAAGCGATGCGCTAAGCGGCCGAGACGAAAGCGAGCGGCGTGCAGGAGACAGGCGAAACGGAAGTATGCCCCCACGAAGAAGAAAGGCGGCAAGCGATGAGCGTCGCACCCAGCCACATTTTCAAGGTCCGGCGCTTGGCCTCCGTCGCCCTTTTGCTCATAGGAGCGCTCTGCCTGCTTGCCGGCCCAGCGTTCGCCGGTGCGCCGGGATGGGAGATCACCGAGCGCACCTACCCGACGAACATCGCACCGGGAGGCACCGGGCTGCTCGACATCCAGATCTTCAACGTGGGGGCGGGAGACAGCGCAGGCGCGGTCACGGTCACGGCGGTGCTCCCCGAAGGGCTGGAAGCGACAGAAGCCGGAGAACTGACCAAGGAAAGCAATCCGCTCATCAACCCGATAATCGGCCACAAGCTCTGGAACTGCACAGGCGCGAGCATCGTCACATGCACCAGCAACCTCGCCAACATGCCAAGCATCGCGGGTGGCGCGGGCGGCTTTGGCGGACGGGGGCCCAACTTCGTCCCGGAGGTCGCGATCAAGGTCAGGGCTCTCCTGGGCGCCCCTGAACGCGAGACCACATACGCCACGATCGCCGGCGGGGGCGCCGTGACGCCCGCGAGCACGCACGCCCCGATCACGATCAGCTCATCGCCGCCACCATTCGGCTTCGCCGGCTGGGACGTGTGGTTCAGCAACGCCGACGGCACGATCGACTCTCAAGCGGGCTCGCATCCTTACGCCGCCACATTCAGCTTCGACCTCAACAACGTCCCCCGCCCCGCGCCGCGAGAAGACGAATTCGCGGCCGCCGGCGGCGATGTGAAGAACATCGAAGTCAAGCTGCCTCCGGGGCTGGTCGGAAACCCCAATGTGGTCCCACAGTGCACTCTCCAGGACCTCGACACAACATCCTGTCCTGCCGACACCCAGGTCGGGATCGACGATGGAACGATCCTCAGCGGCACCCAGAACCGCTGGCTTGTGTTCAACATGGTTCCGCCTCCGGGGGTAGCAGCCCAGTTCGCCTTCACGCTGAACGGGGTGAACGTCTTCCTCAACTCGGGCGTGCGCTCAGGCTCGGACTACGGGATCACCACGAACGCAGACAACACGCCGCAGCGAGGCGTGCTAGGTAACGTGCTGACGCTATGGGGCGTGCCCGAGGACCCAAGCCACGACCGCTGGCGTGACGAACAGGAGGGCGGCTGCAGGGAAGCTCAAGTGGGCACCCCTGAATGCCAGGCCCCGAACGGGGGGACCGCCAAGCCCTTCCTGACGCTGCCCACCGCCTGCGCCGGGCCGCAGCCCTTTGCGATTCGCGCGAACACCTGGGAAAACGAAGCGTTCAACCAGCCGACGGCAGTCGACTCGCACGACAGCAACGACACGCCGCAGGGCTACACCGGATGTGAACGGCTCGGGTTCAGCCCTACGATCTCGACTGCGCCCGACACGTCGGAGGCGGACACGCCGGCGGGGTTGACCGTCGAAGTCAAGCCACCGGTCGGAGGCCTCGAATCCCCTGAAGGCGACTCGACTGCAGACATCCAGAACACGACTGTGACACTCCCGGAAGGGCTCGTCATAAACCCAGGCCAGGCGGCTGGGCTGCAGGCGTGCCAGCCGGGGCAGGACGGGTTGACGAGCGAAGCCGAAAAGGCCGCCGGCGAAGAAGACAATGGACCGCCGTCGTGTCCGGACGCGTCGAAAGTCGGCACGGTGTCGATCAGGACCCCGCTGCTCGAAGCCGCCGCTGAAAAGGAACTGCAGGGAAGCGTGTACGTCCTGCAGTCCAACCCGCCGGAAATCAAGCTCCTGGTCGCCGCCTCGGCGGACGGGGTGAACCTCAAGCTTGTGGGAGTCGTGCATCTGAACGAACAGACGGGCCGGTTGACGACCACTTTCGAAGGCACGCCCGAGCTGCCGTTCACCGACTTCAAGCTGTCCTTCAGCGGCGGCGCCCAGGCGGCCCTCGACACGCCGACCCAGTGTGGCTCCTACACCACCAGCGCCAACTTCAGCCCATGGAGCAGCCCGTTCGTCGCCGACTTCCTCACGAGCGCGGCCTTCGGTGTAACAGCCGGTCCGGGTGGAACAGCCTGCTTGCCCTCACCGCTGCCATTCGCGCCTTCGCTGACAGCCGGTTCCACGACCGATCAAGCCGGAGGCTTCACAGGCTTCTCGCTGCTTCTTCAGCGCGGCGATGGCCAACAGCGGATCGAAAGGCTCCAGTTCAAAGAGCCCGCGGGACTGGCGGGGATGATCTCCAGCGTACCGCTCTGTCCCGAGCCACAGGCCTCCAACGGAGAATGCGCTGAATCCGCGAAGATCGGTCACGCCGCCGTCGCGTCCGGACCGGGGCCGTATCCGCTTACGATTCCGCAGCCGGGCAACCCCGAATCGCCGATCTACTTGACGGGCCCCTACGAGGGCGCGCCGTTTGGCCTCTCGATCGTCACGCACGTGATCGCCGGGCCTTTCAACCTGGGCACGATCGTGACGAGAGCCCGAATCGAAATCGATCCCACGACCGCCGCGATCACGATCACGACCGACCCATTTCCGCAGATCGTGGCCGGCGTCCCCACAGATCTGCGCTTGATCGATTCCGTCATAGACCGTCCCGGCTTCCTTTTCAACCCGACGAACTGCAGCTCTCAAGAATTCTCGGGCACAGCCTGGGGTACTCCTCCACCGGGCGCTGCGGGCCCAGGAGCGACGGCTCCGATCTCGAGTCACTTCGGGGTCGGCTCCTGTCGCAGCCTCGAGTTTCATCCCAAAATCTCGGTGAGCACGATCGGACACGCATCCAAAGCCAACGGCACCAGCCTCAAATTCAAGATCAGCTATCCAAAGGGAGCGCAGGGCAGCGAGTCATGGTTCAACGAGGCGAAGTTCGACCTGCCCAAGCAGATCCCCGCACGTCTGACCACGATCCAGAAAGCCTGTGCCGACACCACCTTTGCAGCGAACCCTGGCAGCTGTCCGGGGGCATCGAAAATCGGCACCGCGGTGGTGCGGACCGCCGTGCTGCCGGTACCGCTTGAAGGGCCGATCTATTTCGTCTCGCACGGCGGCGCGAAATTCCCCGATGCCGTGATCGTCCTTCATGGGGACGGCGTCAAGATCGATCTACGTGGTGAAACGTTCATCAACGGCAAGACAGGGGTCACGAGCGCAACGTTCCGCAACACGCCGGACGTGCCGTTCGAAAGCATCGAAGTGAGCTTGCCCACCGGCCCGTTCTCCGAGTTCGGCGTGAACCTGCCCGCGAAGGCTCACTACAGCTTCTGCGGACAGAAGCTCAAGATGCCGACGCTCTTCAAAGCGCAGAACGGCCTCGAAATCCACCAGAGCACACCCGTCGCAGTCAGTGGCTGTCCGAAGGTCAAAGCCAAGAAGACGAGCAAGCACAAGAAGGCCAAGAAGAATCGCTGAAGAGATAGGGACCGGGTGATTGTGCGGCATCTGGACGTGGCCAAGGGCTCAGGGGTCCTCTCCGCCTTCTACGAGGCTCATGATGGCTTTGGTCGACCGGATGACAGCGATCATCAAGAGCCTCTACGGCCATCAGCGTCCGCCGAACCGGCGCTTGCGCATCTCGAACTCGTGCAGGCACTGCTCGAAGGCATGGCGGGTGAACTCCGGCCACAGCTCGTCCCTGAAGACCAGCTCCGCGTATGCCGAGCGCCAGAGCAGGAAGTTCGAGAGCCGCCGCTCGCCGCCCGTGCGGATGATCACCTCGGGGTCATGCATCTCGGGCGCGTCCAGGCAGCGCATGAACTCCTCGTGCGTGGAGCCGTTGAAGCGCTTCGCCGCATCCACGATCTCGTGGCGACCTCCGTAGTTGAGCGCTATGTACAGCGTCAGGCCGGCGTTGTCCCGCGTGAGGGATTCCGAGCGCTCGATCTGCTCGCGCAGGGCGCCTGAGAGCCCATCGCGGTCGCCGAGGAAACGCATCCTCACATCCTCGTCGCGCAAAGGGAGCGCCTCGATCCGGAGGCGCCGGCAGAGCATCTCCATCAACCCCTCGATCTCTGTATCCGGCCGCGACCAGTTCTCGGTCGAGAACACGTACACGGTGAGCTCCTCGATTCCGAGGTTCGCGGCGTCGCGGATGCGCGCGGCGAGGGTGTCGGCCGCGGCCTCGTGACCTGCCTGCACAGGCAGTCCCCGGCCTCGTGCCCAGCGGCGGTTGCCGTCGGCGATGACCGCGACGTAGCTCGCCATCTCGCTATTGCTCCTCCAAGGCAAACGCGGCCGGGACGCGCGAAGCGAACCATCCGGGAACAGCCACGATGGCGAACGCCGCACCGAGCACGACCGCGAAGATCTCGAGCGGTCGCGCGCCGGTGGCAACGCGCGCGACGGGAAATCCAGTGACGTGTCGCAGGTATCCGTCGAGCACTAGCTGCCCGTGGATCCCGACGAGGGCGCCGGTGAGACAGCCCGCGGCGAGCATCAGGGCCGCTTCGAGGGCGAGGATCAGCCGCAGACGACCGGGTTTGACCCCGAGCAGCCGCAGGCTCGCGAGCGAGTTGCGCCGCTGCCACAGGCTCGACGCGAGCGCCGCGGCCATCGCGCCGACGGCGGCGATCAGCAGCAGCGTGGAGATCTCGCCGAGTTGGCCGAGACCTTCCCCGGCGAGCGCGTTGATCTTCCTCGCGCGCGCGGAGGCAAGCGAGACTTCCAGGCCGCTTCGAGCTCCGAACGCCGCGACGATCGCCCTGCGCGCCACCGCCGCGTCGGCCCCCGGCCGCAGCGTGATGCCGAGCGCGGTCGGCGAGCGATTGGCCCATGCGCGGGTGAAGTCGCGGGTGTTCATGAAGATCACGCCGGGTGGCCAGGCGAGATTCGTGGTCGTTGCCGCGACTCGGTAGCGGACTTCCCCCGTGGGTGTGTCGAGCCCGATCGTTCCGCCGAGGCCGGTGAGTTGGTCTGAGGCGATTTGCTGGGAGACGGCAACCCATCCGCCTTCGCCCAGCCGCCTTGTCGCAGCTGGGGCGCTGCCGCTGAGGATCTGGCTCGAGATCACCTGCCGACTTGCGCCGGGCGGCCGCGCGATGACCCATGCTCGTCGCCCTCCGACCGTCAAAAACCCGCCCTGGAAGGCTTGCACCTTCGCGACCATTGGGAGGTGGGCGAGTGCCGCCGTCCGCGCGTCGGACGGGAAGTCCTCGACCGCCTGGTTGTCTCCGGGGTTGCTCACCCAGATCTGCGCGTCGGCCACGTAGCTCCCCGAGAATGCGTCGATGCCCCGCAGGAGGTCGTCGCGTGAGCCGCCGAGCGCGACGCTGCCGAACAGGGCGACCGCTCCGGTCGCCGCGAGCGCGAGCGAGCGCACGGTGCTGGCCCGCAGGTTGGCGAGCGCCACTGGGAGCGCCGTCAGCCGCTCGAAGTGCTCTGTGAGAACGGCTCCCGTTCGCAGAACCGTGGCAAACGTCAGCGGCACGGCGAGCACCGTCGCGGCGGCGAGCATTGCGCACGAGGCGATCGCAGCCGATGGCGCGACCACATACAGCCCGCTCGCGAGCGCGATCAGAGCGATGCCTGCCGCGAACAGACGCATCTGCATGCTCGAGGCGAGCGCGTTGCCGGGGACGCCCGCTTCGCGATACACGGCGTCGCGCGCCCGTCCACGACGGAGATCCAGCAGCGGTATCGCCGAGGCGAGACAGGTCGCGAGCATCCCGCCGATCGAGGCGATGAGCAGCGGCGCGGCGCCGACGACGGTCGCGCTCGAGAGCGTGAACGCCTCCGCCAGATACCCAGTGGGCTGGTGGAAGACTCCCCTCGAAAGGGTGTAGCCGAGAACCAGCCCCACCAGGATCGCCACCAGCCCGAGGCAGATCGCCTGGAAGAGCACCATCTGCACGACGGCCGTGCGCTTGATGCCGGCGAGGCGCAGGTCGGCGATCGTCTGGCGCCGCTCGGGGACCGTCATAAGCAGCGCGTTGAACGCGAGCAGCAGGCCCATCAGCACCCCGATCGCGGCAAAGACCTCGCTTGCCAGATTGCTTGGGCGCAGTGCCTGCTGCAGCTGCGTCACATCCCGATCGGTCCCCGCGACGGTGAGCTTCTGACCGGCGAGCTTTGCGAGCTCGCCGCGCACGGCCGCCGTCTGTCCTGGCTCGCTCTCGACGAGGATGCGCGTCACGCGGTCCTGCAGCCCCGCGAGTTGCTGCATGCGTCGCAGCGGCATCACCGCGACAAGCGCGCCCGACAGCGCGCCGGCAGCTTCGGGCCCGAGCACCGCGGACACCCTTAGCCTGCTCGATCGTCCGCGCATGAGCAGTGAGACGGCACCTGTCCCGGTGCTCGACAGCGCCCGGGCGCTGGCTCTGCTCAATCCGATTCCGCCGGGGGACAGCGCTCCGAGCGGCAGCGTGCGTGCCAGGCCGTCAAGCGTCGCGAGCGCGATATCGGTACCGGCAAGATCGACCCTGACGCGGCGGCCGCTAGCGGCGATCACCGTTGCGCTCTGCTCGAGCAGGGGTGCTGCCTGCTCGACGTGCGGCAGAGCTTCCACCCGGGTGAGCAGCTTTTCGTTGAAGCCGTCGTCGTTGCGCGACAGCAGTTGCAGGCTCGCCGGTCCGACGACAGCCCGAACGACTTCGCGAGAGGAGCCCGCGATGCTTCCCTGCGCGACGAGCGCCGCGAACAGCAGTGCGACGGCGATCGCCACGCCTATGCCGGCCAGCAGCTCCTGTACGCCATGTGCGCGCAGTCGACGGCGGTACAGATAGACTAGCGCGTAGGGACGCATCAGCGCATGTGTCTGGGGTGGCCGCGAGGTGGTCATCGGCGGTTATGCCTCCGCCGCCTGCTTGTCATGCTAGCCGTATCCCTCCCCGATTCGATGCAGCTGCTCGATGGCTTGAGAGTTGGCCGTCGCGCAGCGTGTGAAGAAGGAGGCGATCTCGCGCCCTTGCGAAAGCGGATTGTCCCGGCATCCGCTTTCACAAGCCCGGCGATCGCCAGCAGCAGCGTGGTCTTCCCCGAGCCGCTCGGCCCTTGCACGGCGACCATCTCGCCTGGGCTCACGCGCAAGCTGACGTCCTCGATCGCGCGCACCTCCTCCTCGCCTGTCCGGTAGTGCTTGAAGAGGCGGTCGAGCTCAAGCATTCGGAGGAGACCAGCGTCCCGGGCTGCTCACCGGGCGGCTCGCACACCCGCAGAGCGGCGCAGCGGTAGGACGGTTGCGAGCTCTGCCGGTGGAGCGCCGCGCAGCTGCCCTTCGCTGAGTGCGAGCGCTCGGCTGGCGCCGGCCAGCCCGGTTGACTCCGTCGTGCTCGCAAGGATTGCGATGCCCTCGTCGGCGAGCGAGCGCAGCAGCGCGATGACCTCGTCGCGCTCGAGCGGATCCACGCCCTTGGTCGGCTCGTCGATCAAGAGCAGCGCGGGCTCCAGAGCGAGTGTCCGAGCGATCGCGATGCGTACGCTTTCGCCCGCATCCAGGGCGCTCAAACTGCGCGCTGCAAAGCTCTGAGCGCCAACCCGTGTGAGCGCTCTCTGTGCGCGGGAGCGCGCCTCCCGGGGAGCAACGCCACGCGCGAGCAGGCCAACGGTGACCTGCTCGAGCACTCCTTGTCCTTCGGCGCAGCGGAACGTGGACTCGCAATAGCCGATTGGGCCGCCTAGGAGGCGATCTCCATGCTTGGCGAGATCCTGTCCGCGAAAGCGCACCGTTCCCGCGTCGGGGGGCTCGATGCCTGCGGCGAGGCGCAGCAGTGTGGAGCGACCAGAGCCCCGCAGACCCCAGACGACGACGAGCTCTCCAGGCTCGACCTCGAGTGAGACTTCGCTGAGCACAATTTGCTCATGTGCGCGACCTCTGTAGCGCTTGTCGACCTTCTCCAGGCCGAGCAGGCTCATCGGGCGCTGCTCTTGCGTTCGGCGAAGGTTTTCATTTCGCGCCGGATGTACTGGACCCAGGCGAGCTTGGCTCCCATTGCCAGGCGCTGCTCCTCGCTTGCGAGTCTCTCCGCAAGCAGCGAGCGCGTGTCATCAGAGCTCGCCTGCGAGTTCGGAGTGCTCTCGCCCGCGTGCAGCAGACATGCCTGCTCATAGCCGTCGATCACTCCCTGGGCGAGCTCTGGCTCGCTGATCAGGGCCGCCAGCTCGATTGCGAACAACCGCTGACGCCGACGCTCTTCGGTGAGCTGATCGACGAGGCGCTGTCGGTAGAGCTCGATGCCCTCGCGGGTGGCCCGGTAGCGGGGCTTGGGCTGGCGTTCGGTGCCGCTGCCGGGCACTTCCTCGATCAGCCTGCGCTCGAGCAAAGAGGACAAGGCTGTGTAGACGTGGGACGTGCTGCTGAGCGCGAGCGCGCCTTCGTAGGTCCGGTCAAAGCGCTGTCCCAGCTCATACGCATAGCTGGGACGCTCGATCACAAGGCCCAACAGCGCCCAGTTGACCGGCGACTGCATCCGACTGTGCTGCTCCCGCCACCTCCCGGCTCCCATGACTTGACAGCGTACCTCAACTGACTACCGATCACTTGCTCAAATGTCAAGCACTAGAACGTTGCAGACCTTGTAATAGACGGGTGGGCGCGCGCAGACGGCCGGCCTCGGCTCCTCTTGCCTAGGCCAGAGCGTCACGCGAGATGTTTTGTGCGACTTAGAACCTTATATGCCTTGACTTACCACTACGGCTCCTCGCTCGGGATGATGCGATGCTTGGCGCGCGCTGTCCACATTGCTCGTTTTGGTGAACGCATGTGCGCAAATTTGGTAAAGCCCGCAGCGCGCGTTCCCGCTCGCATCTTGGCGTGACCCGTAGAACGCCTCCAGAGATGATCTCTCCCGTGAACTGGGCGCTGCTCGGCCTGGTCATCGAGCGTGAGAGCTACGCATTTGAGTTGGCAACGCGCTTTCAGCGCGTTTACAGGAATATCATTCCGCTGAGCAGCAAGTCCCACATCTACGCGGCGCTAGGGGCGCTTCAGCAAAGATCGTTGATCGAACAAATTCCCGGCACGGGTCCGCTCCGTCAGCCGAAGCCAAAATATCGTCCCACCCCTCTCGGGGTGCAGAGCTACGGGGAGTGGCTGGTGGGCACTGTTCGCGAGGATCGGCGTCGTCAGGTCATGTTCGTGCTGGGATTGTCAGCGCTGCTCAGCGACACGGGCACCGCCCTTGAGATCCTCGAGCGCTACGACCAGGCGTGGCTCCAGGAGCAGGAGGGGGGAGGGGGGCAGGTGGCTCTTGACGATCTCCAAGGTGGAGTCGACGCCGCATTGATCCCAACGCTTCTCTCGGGAGAGGTCCAGCTGACGGCTGCGGCAAAGCGCTGTTGGGTGCTTCAAGTCCGGCGGGAGCTCAAAGCTTTGCCCAGGCATCCCTCGGGCGAAAGCGACAGTTGAGAAATAGCAAAGCAACTACACATATTGTCAAGACATAGAACGTTTTACGCTATGTCTTGCGCCGCACCGCGACCGGCGCGAGGATTGAAGTGTGCTTGACCTGTGCCCATGGTGTGGGAGCCCGGATATGCGCAAGATGATGGGCTCACGATCGACCAGGTAGCACCGACTACGTTATGGAAGATGACAACGACAATGACTGGGATTGGCGCGTCCGCTTGGACCGGGAGGTGCGGGCTGATTTGACATGGCTTCTTGGTAGGGGGCAGCCGGGCGAGCAGGCGAAGCAGGTGGGACACGGGGGGTTCACCCATCCGTCGTCTGGTTTGCGTGCAAAAGGGGTGTCGTGGCCGTTTTTAGTGCCGAGGCGCTCGGCGTGTGTGGGCGGACGCGATGGGTCATCCCGGTAGTCGTTTTGGGCTGGTGTTGTCCGTGAGTGGTGTTCGTCGTCGCGGGGGTTCTAGTGGGCTGGTTGTTGGCCGGCGTGATGCTCTGGCGCGAGAGAGCATTAAAGAAATGCAGCGTCGTCGAATTCTTACGGCGGCGGCGGAGGCGATCGCGGAGGTTGGCTGGTCGGGTTTGACGGTTGCGGAGATCATTCAGCGTGCGAGGGTGTCGCGTAAGACGTTCTATGAGATCTTCGAAGGGTGTGAGGATTGTTTTCTTTGCACGTTTGAGGTGGCCGTGGCGGAGGTGACTTTGCTCGCAGAAGATGCTTATCTGCGGCAGGGGGGTTGGCGCGACGGTATTCGTGCTGCTTTGACACGAGTGCTCGTTTTCTTCGATGAAGAGCCCGACCGGGCGCGTCTGCTGTTGGTCGAGTCATCCGCTGCTGGGGAGCTGGTGCTCGCACGTCGATCACAGGTCCTGGGGGAGCTCGCCGGTGCGATCGACGGCGGTCGCCGAGTCAGAGATGCGTCGTGGCCGTCCTTTCCGATGGCGGAAGGCGTCATTGGTGGTGTGTTGGCGATCCTGCAGACGCGTGTGCACGAGCCTCAGCGGGGGCCACTCGCCGGCCTTGGCCCTGAGCTGATGAGCTTCATCGTCCTTCCTTACCTCGGTGCCGCGGCGGCCCAGCGGGAGCTGGTGAGGCCTGTTGTGAGCGCTCGGACTGTGACGCCGAAGCGGGAGACCCAGCGTCGGGAGGATCCACTTGCCGGGTTGGACATGCGCTTGACCTACAGGACGGTGCAGGTGCTGCGGTCCATCAGCAAACAGCCGGGGACGACCAACCGCGCGCTCGCGCAAGCGTGTGGGATTACCGACCAGGGGCAGATCTCGAAGTTGGTCGCGCGTCTGGAGCGTCTCGGGCTCGTTGAGAACCACGGCGAGGGACACACGAAGGGAAGCACCAACGCCTGGTATCTGACCGAGCGCGGGACACAGCTCGAGCAGGCAACGCAGGCGTACTGACCGAGAGCCGGACAGCCGCCTTGCCAGCCAGATCAGGGACCTTGTCTATCGAGCTTACCCCGGCCCAGGTCCGCCATGTCGTCGGTGCGGCCCGCGAGGAGGGCTTGATGTCGGCCCTCCTCTCTCATAGACGCGAGCTGGGAGAGCGTCTGGAGTTCTCACGGGCATGGCTTGAGAACCCGAGCTTGTCGAGGTCGCTGTTGATCGGATTGCTGATGCTTGCCGCGTTCCCACCCGACGGCAGCTACATCGGTAACGCAACACTCGCCAAGGCACTCGACCTCAACTCCAGCACCTGCCACCGCTACCTCTCGACACTGCTCGAGATCGGACTCGTCGACCGCGACCCTTACACACGCCTTTACCGGCTGCCCCCAACGGGCCGACCCGCCCGCGCCATCCGCGCGCGAGAGGCGGCTGGCCGCCGCGAGTGCTCATCAGGCAAACAGGCGCCGCTATGACGAACTGCCCCTCGGCCCAGGCAGCGTGGAGTTGGGAAACGCGATCCGCCGCCGACGGGAGATCAGCAGCATGAGCCTGACCGAGCTAGCGCTGCCGGGCGGCCGTCGATCGCTCTCACATGGCGCGTGTTGAGGCGGCGGCTCACAGCTTGGATGGCGCACGCTTGGCTGGTCGCAAGGGCACTGCAGATCGGGGTCTCCACCCTGGCCCGGGATGCCGAATGCGTGCATCGTCCCGAGGCGGATGTTCGCGCGCCGCCATCGAGCTCGCTCGCCAAACTGGAGCACGCGCAAAGGCAGCCCACTTGGGCCACGCTATGCGATCTCGCGGCGGCCCTCGGGCTCACCGTCTCATCACTCATCGAAGAGGCAGAACTTCAAGACGGGCAGGCGTGGTGAACTACGGCCCTCGCGCGAGCTGGGAAGCGGCGATGTAGTCGGTGATAGCCGAATTAGCCCCCAGTCTCAACTGGGGCAGGAGACCTCGACGCCAAGGGACCCCGCGGCGTTTGTGAGGCGTACGTCGTAGCAGTAGAGGCGCTCGAGGTCATCTCCGAGGCTCATGGCGCTCGCCAGGTGAAGAGCGTCGAGCGAGCGAAGCTCGACCGGGTCCAAGTCGGCAGCCGCATCGAGGATCTGGTGATCGAGTGGCAGGAGCGTGATCGCACTCAATGCAACGTGGGCGCGTCTGGCAGCAAGGTCGCCGTAGCGCCGCGCTGCGCGACGCCCCTCCACGACCAGCAGGGCGCTGCTCAGGAGCTCACGGCCGGCGAGCTCTTTGCGCAGCGCAATGCTCTCGGGCTCAGAGCGTACGAGCTTGATAAACGCCGATGTGTCCAGATAGTCCGGCAAGCGCTCTACAGCCGCTCAGAGCGCAGCTCGTCGAGCACCTCGTCCGTGGGTCGCCCGGGTATCGGGGCGGGTAGCTCCTCTAGGAGATCGAGCAGGTTCCCCTGCCCGCGCCTGGCTCCCCGTTCGGCTACCAGCCTGTCCACAGCGCTGGCGCGCCCAGGCGCGGGAGTGAGCTGCGCGATCTCCTGTCCGCGATCCGTTATCAGGAACGACTCCCCGTTTCGAGCCCTTTGGGCGTAGCGGCTGAGGTTCTGGCGCATTTCCCGGATACCGACAAACTCCATGTGCGTCATTGTAGCGCTCTCGCGATTCGCCGCTCCGCCTGGTGCCACGGCGCCGCTGACACAACACCACCTCGCTGAGCCTCCCAGGCTTGCGGTGGAGTCTAATACCCAACCAGAGCAAGGCTCTCAAGTGCGCTGCGCAGCCTATATTCAGCTGCGTCAATCGCTTGCAAAGCCGAGGGGTAACGCGCGGCCTGTTCTGCGAGTGCGTCATCCGCGTAAGCGCCGAAGGCACGCTGCTCCGCACGTAGCGCCGCGATCAGGCTCCTGAGCGCCTTCTCACTGGTGGCCAGAGGCGGCAACGACGCGAGCCTGGAAGCCGACGCGCCAAACGCAGCGGCCAAGCGGGCGGAGAGGCTCGCGAGTTCCGCACTTGAACTGGCGGCGTGCATCTGGCGGCGGATGGCAACGCGCTGAGCAAGCAGCTTGGGGATCATCGACTGGAGCACGCCCACGAGACGTCCGTAGGGCGTCAGTTCCACCGGTTCGCTCTGCGCTGTGAGCCCTTCCGCAATCTGTTCGCATTCGTGCTGCACCTTCACCATGGCGGATCGCGTGTAACAGATCTCGAGCGCCTCCTGACCCGGGCCAGTTGGCACCGCATAGGCGGTGAGACGCAGCTGAGAGTCGGTCATGGTCAGGTCTCGGTAGCGGTACGCCTGCGCTGTGACCATCAACACGACTTCTGCTTGAGGGTTGGTCCTCAAATGAGTAAGCAGCATCGTTGGAAGGGGCCCGCCAGAAGACTGCAGCATCCCCACGACCAGGCCAGCCTGCGCGCTCTGCCCCCCTGGAGATAGAACCAGCGGCTGGCGCATGGACGACGCGAGAGCAGCGTATGCCAGCGGTAGCCTCGCGCTCTGCCAGCTGACGGGATGTTGGAGCGAGGCCACGCCGGAAACCGAGCTCGTGAGCGCGGCCGGCTTGTGCGCCGATTTGGCGCTGTCATAGCCGATCAGGTAACCAACGCACGCAATCAGCAGCAACACGACGCCGGCCACTCGCAGCCCGTGGTGGCGAAATCGCTGCATGCGCTCAGCCGGAGCTGTAATACGTGCCGCTCGAGTGCGGCCGCGTGGCGGCAGAGGACGTCGAAGGGGCCGACGCGTTGCTGCTCGGGACTACCGGTGTCGACGCTTCCGTTTGCGTCGGGCTGAGCAAAGCTTTGGGAACGGCGCTCTGCGCTACGTCCGCGGCCGGGGGTGTGGCCGACGATTCTGAGTGAGGTCGGGGGGCGCTTGAGATCGAGTGCGCTGGGGCTGCAGACCGGGGCTGGGCGATCGAGGGCGCCGGACTCACATTGAAGCTACTTGCGTCAGGGTTGACCGCTCGTGCTGATGGGGCCGCGCCCGCAGTCTGACGATTGCCGGCCCGGCCGAGCGCGAAGAAGGCGACGAACACCACCAGTGCCACAAAGATAGCCCCGATGAGACCGAGAACGGCCTGCCTGCGCGACAGCCTGCGGGCGGGTCCCTTCACGCTGGGCATGCCACGGGCTTCACGCCCGCGGGATCGACGCAGCTGTCGATCCGTCGCGGCGGGCGTCCAGAGCGCACATAGAGTCGTGTCATCTTGCCGATTTCTTCTCCTTGGAAGACAATCACCACCAGCTCGACGCCCGCCGGCAAGAACCGCTCGAAGCTATGGAAATGAACTCCCACCAGGCTCCCGTGTCCAGCCGGCGCGTTGTACTTTTCCCATGCCATCCGGCAGCCGCGGCCGATGCATCTGACGTCTGCGTGCGCACCCTTGGGCACCTCTACATGCAGCTCCTTCAGGTGCATCCCGCGGCTCGAGTAGGAGCCCGCGAGCTGCACGACCGGGAAAGGATCCATCATGCCGGTTGCTCTCGGCAGGATCGAGAGCTCATTGCTGATGCTGCTCGTCTGCCCATCAGCGGCAGTCACCTTCAGACGCACCAGGTGCTTGCCGGGGCTGGTGAAGGTGAGACTGTGCGCGAGGCCGACCAGTTCAAACGGGCCGGCTGGCGTGGTCGCCCATGCTGCTTCCGTCAGCGGGCTACTGCCCGCAAGTGATGTCGACAGCAGCGCGACAGGTTCATCGACGTGCGGCTTTGCGGGAAGCCATGTAAATGAAGCGCTCGGAGGTGCGGCTGAAGCGAGTGCCGTTTGGGGCACGAGGATCTGGAAGCCGGCTGACGCGGTGATGGCGACATTGCCTGCCAGGTCGAACTGCTCGGCACGCGCAACGTATTCCCCCGGGGCGAGGCCTGCCACGGTCACCGACCACTTGCCGCCTACCGCCTGCACGGTGATCGTCTCGACGGGAGTCTCACCTGAGGTAATGGTGGCGCCGGCGTAAACCAGCACGGTCACCGACGGGAGATCGTCGACTTCAGCCCCAGCTTGGCCTTCCAGGTGCAACGGGTCGCTACTGGCGGTCCCAGAGGTGGGCGTGCTCAGCGTCAGCGCCGGCGGCGTCAGATCCACGCTAAAGCTAACTTCGTTGCTGTGCACGGTCACGCGGCCCACATCGAGTTGCGTCACGCTCGCTATGTAGGTGCCTTGCGCGAGCGTTGGCATGGTCAGAGACCATGAGCCTGCACGCACGGGCACCGTTGCAATGTACGGGGTCCCACCACCGGTCACCGTGACAACCACGCTCGTCGCATCGCCGGGGGCGCTCGCCGCCGTCCCTGTCAAAGAGGGCACCGTATCGTTGCTCGGGCTCGGCGGAGCTTGGATTTCGAGTGCCGGAGTAATTCCGGCAAGCGCCTGTGCCTGCGCGGTCGCAGACGCCGTCGCGCCCGCGAGCAGCAGCGACAAAGCGGTCATCCCTATCCTTAGGATCTGCCGTGCGGTCATAGATCGAGCTCTCTTGCTCGCAGCCCCGCGGGTCTCATCAGATCCGTGGCTTATGCGAGCGAGCGCGATCTTATGGGATCTAACGCAGCCTCGTCGCGTCTGTGTACGTAGGCGTACCTATGGTGCGCGGGTCCAGGCTCCACCCCAACTTGGACAAAGTCGTCTCAATCCAGCTGAGCCGGCCGCCCTCCCCGGTGCCAACGAGGGGCCGGTGGGGTGGCCCTCCCGCGGTCATTTGCAACCCAAGCCGGGGCGCGTTACCAGTCGGGCGTCTAAACGCGAGCTGCCGCCCGGATGCGCAGGATCTCTGGCTCGAGCATTGCCTCGAGGATCAGCACCGTGGCACACAGCAGAGCCCAGACGTGCGCGTCGAGTGACTACAGGCGCTCTTCGAGGCCCTGATAGCCGATGGAAGGGTCGTGCAGCACGAACGTGACGATCCCCGCGACCAGGAACAGCATCGCGCCGCTCAAGACCAGTCGCGCGAGCCGGCTCGGCCATGCGGAGCGGGCAAACGCGAATGCGCTCAGCAGCAGCGCGACTTTGATGACGAAGCTCACCCACTCGTGCGCATAGTGATGCCAGGAGAGCAATCCAGCGGCTTCGCGGGATTTGCACACGGCGCTTACCGTGGGTCGCAATCCATGTGCAGCGGTGTCTCAAAGATCCAGGGGTGCGCGGCTCCTTGCCGGCCGAGTTCGCCGATGTACTGAGCCAAAGCGCGACTTCTCTCAGCACCCCATGATGCTAGACAACGTGGGCCGACCCAGCCGGCCTGAGCTGCGGCCCACGCGGTGCCCGCCGCGCCGGCCTGCCGCGTTTGCCCCCCAGCTCGTTATCGATGAAGCGCTTGGCATCCTCATGCCCCATGAATGGCGTGAGGCACAGGTGCGCCACGTGTGGGAGCAGGCTCGCCGTGTCACGGCTTTCGCGTTCACGGGCGGCGCGGTAGAGGATCTCGAAGACACCTGCGGCGATCGCCTCGAGTGCCAGGAGAGACGGCGGCTCGGTACCCCCGGCGTAGCGATAGCCGCCGTGCAGAAGGACTGTAAAGACGGTTCGGCTGTCCTCCACTCGTTGGATCGCCG
>JASLDD010000122.1 GCA_030151725.1 Solirubrobacteraceae bacterium | reverse complement strand
CGAGGCCGAGCAGGACTCCACCCACAACGCGCCCGATGAGGCCGCTCTCTGAGCCATCCGCGACTCGGACCACTGTCCCATTTTCGATCGAATGATGCTGGTTGACGTACCAGTTATATGCATCTTCGTCGACGTTCACCGCTGAGGCACATTCGGGGATCCCTTCGCAGGTGAGAAAGCCCAAGAGCACCCCCCCAACAACGCGCCCGATCAATCCGTTCTCGGCACCGTCTGCGACGCGCAGGACTGTGCCGCTGGCAATTGTTTGGTGCGCAGCCGCGTATTCGGCGAAGCCGCTGGAGTCGATGTTCACCGCGGAGCCACATTCGGGAATGCCTTCGCAAGTATCCAGTCCGAGCGGCACGCCACCCGCGACGCGGGCGATGAGCCCAGCAGACGGACCGTCTGCAACCCGCAGGAACGTGCCGTTCTGCGGTTCGCTGGCGTAACCGGCAAGGTTAGGAAGTTCGACCACGCCAGGGCAACCTCCGAGCGGGACACAGCTGTCGACGTGTATCGCCGCATCGCCGGCCACGACGTAGATCGACCCGTCGGGGGTGCGCACGAACGATCCATTGGACATCGGGGGCCCACCGCCACCGCCCCCTGGTGAGACGTATCCGTCGAGGGACCCCCCGGGGACGCCGGTGTTACTCTCGCCAGATTGCTTGATCACACCGTAATTGGTCGGATTTGGCCAGTTGACAGCCCAATTGCCATTGACCACGGTAGGGCTGCCTGCACTCCCGCCTACGTAGATGCCAACGTGTCCCGGCCCCGACGCCTCCGTGAGATTTCCGTAGACCGCCACGTCTCCAGGTTGAGGTGCGTAGCCACTCGAGAGCGGATGCCAGTTCCCAGTAGCCACTCCCCAGAAGTAGAAGCTTGCCGACCATGCGTTGATGTCGGATCCCGAAAAGCCATAGGTGAAGCCGACCCCGGCCTGGCGCCAAACCCAGGCGGCGAAGTCGGCACACCATTCGTTTGCACGAAGTCCAGTGCCGCAAACGGGACCATCGCCCCAATAGCCCGTGTAGGGGTTGCATCCGGAGTTTGCCGGTTTGTCCGCGACGGAGGCACCGTACTGGTCCTGAGATTCAGCAATGGCGACGATCGACGAGCGCAGATCAGCCGAGGCCGAGGCTTGAACGGCAAGAAGCAAGACACATGCAAAGCTCACGACAGCGACGAGTCGTCGCGCCGTTCGTGAGCACCAGATATAGCCGCGTTTGGAAGCGCTTATCCCTCCCCCGAGCATCGCTGACTGCATCCCGGCATCGTACCTATATTTGGACTTCAGCGACCTCTTTACGCAGGCGGCGACCCGTCTCTCAGCCCTGACCGGGGCGCGAGCTAGCGGGCGGGACTCACGGCGAACCAGTCGAGCTTCAGCTCGGGGGTCCGCTCGCAGATCTCTGCCACGGCGCTCAGCACGGCGCGACGGCCGATGTCTGTGCGTTCGTCTTGAGTCATCGCCACGGGGTCGTCGCGGTCGAGGTTCGCCCGGATCTCGGCGCCGACCCGGACGAAGGAGACGTCTTCGTCTTCATACCCGCGGCCCATGCGTGCGCTGAACCGGTCGAGAGCGTAGTCGGGAGGCGAGGTGGCGGCGTGTCGGGTGACCTTGAACTTCATGTGTCAAATGTAGCGCTGTGAAGGGGTGCGCGCAAGGAATGTCAAGCCCGAAAACCCCAGGAGCTGCGCGGGTCTGCGCATGTTAGGGGAGGTCTGAGGAGATATTGGTGGCGCCGTTTCGAGAGCGGTTGAGCGAGGCGGCGAGATTTCGATCATATGTCCATTTGTGTTGACGCGCAGAGACTTGCGGTGAAGCTCAGCTGATAGCTTGCCCGGATGGTGCTAGGGGGAGGGGTCCTGACCGTTCGGTCGGCTCGCGCTGACCGGACTCGCGGTGTGCGGCGACATCGGAGAGCTCGCGCGAGGGGGCTGCTCGCGCTTGCTGGCATGAGCACAACCCTCGCTGGAACCGCCGTTGCGTCGGCGACGAGCCTGCCACCGGTACAGATCACCTACTCGGGGAAGATGTCCCTCGAGGTCTTCCCGAGCCCAGGCAAGCCGGCCCATCAACTGCGTGCGCTCAGCTGGAGCGCCACCTCCAACTCGGCCGGTGCCGACGGCGCCTTGGCTCTCGATTTCTCGTCGGTGACGGGGTCGGCCTCGATCCAAGAAAACAACAACTGCTACGACTCCACCTCGACTCTGTCGCTGGCCACGGGGAAGAACCCGGTCGCGGGCGGCTGGAACCTGAACGAGACGAGCGACTACCCCAACCCGGGGTGGAAGTACATCGTCCTCGGAGCTCCCGAGCTCGTTCCCATCCTCGACGCCGAAACGGGGAAGTGCAGCTCGGTTCAGTTCGAAGAACTTCAGCAGCCCAACGAGATGCTGCTGAAACAGGAAACGTTCGCACCGGCGCAGCTGGCGGAATACGAAGCCACCTTGGACCAGTTCGAATTCTCACCGGGAAGGCCTGCGACGAGGACGCGGACGTTCTCCTTCGATGGCATGAGCCACTGCGCTTGCCTGCCCAGCGAAACCCATGTGAAGGAGAGCATCACGCTGACCGTGAGCGCGACCAGCTCGGCGCCGGGCAACGTCTTCAAAACCAATCCCGCCCCCGGCGGCTCCGGCGGAAGCCCAAAAGGCGCACCCCCGCGACGGAAGAAGAGCGAAGCGCTGCGCAAAGCGCTCAAGGAACAGGCGCAGGAAGACCTCGGGCCGGCCCTCGAAGCAGCCTGGAAGGCGCACGGACTGGGGGTCGTGATCGGACTGAACTACGGGCTCGCGCTGTCCACGGTGCTCGACGAACTCGGTCAGAGCGGCGCCCTGCTGGAAGGCGAAGGCGCGACGACACGGGTGATCAACGACTACCGGATCATCAAAGACCCACCCGATCGCCGGTTTCACCAGCTGGCAAGGCCACGCGCGTTCAAGCGGCCGGCTCTGCCCTCGTGCACGTCTGTGCCCACCGCTGAACGGAGCAAGTGCGCGAGCCTTCGCACCGCCGAGCTGGCGATGCTCATCAGCAGCGCCAAGGCCAGCGCCATCACCGATGCGCTGCTCGTCACGATCAACCGCGACAGCACGGCGATCAAGGCTCACGACTATGCGGCCGCACAACGCCAGTACGTCCACTTCCGAAGCCTTCACAGCCAGCTGCGCGGCGTGCTCGGGAGCAAGGCGTCGAGCGGCGCCCAGGTGGCGGCGGTCCTTCGCAGCCTGGGCGTGAGCGGCGCCCTGTCCAGTGCGCAGTCTGCCGCCGCGATCGGCGCTGTGGAGGCGAAGTTGCGCCGAGGTGGAGTCCCCGCCGCGAAGCTCGCTGCGCTCGCCAAGGGAGCGCTCGAAGCCCGCGAAGCTGACGCTCTGGAAAGCCTCGCCAGTCCGCGCGGCTGATCTATCACCCCGGCGCTATGGCGACAGGCAGCGGCAGGCTGAAGATCGCGAAGCCGTGCTTCTCCGAGTGTGTACTGGCAGCGACGGTGCTGCTCAGCCTGAAGATTGCCGCGCGCGTGCCGGCGGGGAGGCTCACGGCGATGCGATAGCGCCCGCTGCGGGAGGGCGTGAACCTCTTCACCACACGCGGCTTGCCGCATTCGACTTCCTCCGTGACGACGACCTGCCTGGGCGGCTTGGCGAACGGAGGCACGAGCCTGCCGCTGAGCGTGACGGTGGCGCCGCTGGCGCTCGGGGCTTCGAGCTCCAGACGACGGGTGAGCTTGAGGTTCAGCGATCGCAGCGTGCCGATCTGCGCGAGGTAGCGAGCATCGAGGAGCTTCCGTCCGTGCTTGGCCGGCAGCGGGGCAGTGGTGACGTACTGCCCGTCGGTTTTCACGACCGCGCTTGCGACCTGATGCTCGCCGTTGAGGAGGATGCGCACGCGCTTGCCGATGAGGCTCTTGGCGGCGCTGCCGCGAATTGCGACGCGCTCTCCGTGCACGTAGACATCGCTGAGGAGCAGCTCCGATGTGCCGCATCCGAGCAGCAGGCGTTCGACCGCGTCGGTGGACGGCCCCAAGGGCTGGATCGTGGTCGTTCTCTGGGTTTCTTCGCTGATGCTCGCGGGAGCTTTGACCGCTTCGGTGAGCGGCACGCCGAACTCGAACGAGCCGCTGTCACATGTGCCCACCCGCGCGTGTCCGCGCTGATCGGCGGCCGGACAGCCTGCGACGCCGTGATCGATCGCGGGGCTGCCGGCGAGCAACGGCACCGTCATCGTCGGGCCGCCGTTGGCGGAGAGTGCGCCCAGTCCAAGGGCGACACCCATTTCGGGCGCTGACAGCTGGCAGGAGGTGTCGGCAGCGAGGTTGCCGCCATGATCGACCCAGGTGCTGACGGGCGGGCTGTAGCGTTCGTTACAGGAATCTTCTTCAGGCTCGCCGCCGATCCCTGCACCGAGCAGCACGTTCTGCGTGGTCACCTGGCTGCCTTCGTTGGCTGAGATGTCCGCGCCTCCATGCCCGTTGCCGGCGGCGACGTCTTCGGAGAACGTGTCATTGAGAAAGGTGGCGGTTGAGCCCTGCATGTAGACGGCGCCACCCTCGTAGGTGTCTCCGAAGTGCAGGTAGCCGTCTTGGGCGAAGGTGTCGTTGGTGAGCGTCGCGGTACTTCCATTGAGCATCTGCAGGGCGCCCCCCTGGCCGGAGAGGGAGTTGTCGGCGTCGAAGGAGCTGTCTGTCGCGATCAGCGAGCCGGGCTCGAGGTTGACGGCACCGCCTCCACCGCTGGTGGCGATGTCGTTGTCGAGTTCGGATTCGTGCAGTTCAAGCACGCCGTGACTCTCGACGTCGATGCCGCCGGCGTATCCGCTGTCCTCATTTTCGGTGACACGCATCTGGTTGAGCTGAAGCGTGCCGCCGATCTGCAGGATGCCTGCTCCACGCACGGATTCTTCGAGGGTGCCGTCGAGTTCGGTGGGATAGCCGCGTTCGAGGGTAATTCCCTGCAGCACGTCGGTGCCGCCACCGCTAACGCGCAGCACGCGGTCGCCGTTGCCTGCGTTCACGATCGTCGCCCCGGTGCCCGCGCCGACGATCTGGATGGTGGTGCCTGGGCCGTTGGTTAGTCGCAGCTGCCCGACGGTGGTGGGGGTGCTTTTGCTGGCGGGCAGCAGGTCGTAGGTGGCGGCGGGCACGTTGACGGTGTTGACGGCTTCAGGGGAGGCGTCCGCCGCTTCGATCGCTCCCCGGAGCGAACAGGTCGCCGCGCAGCCTGTGCTGTCTTCGGTGGTGTTGACGGTGAAGGTGGCCGCTTGGGCTGAGGCAACGAGTGACAGAGCCGCAAGGGTTGCGCCGGACCACAGTGCGGTAAGGCGCCGCATGCGCCAACCCGTGGGATGCCCTCGACCTTCGGGCCCATCGGAAATGCTGAGCGTGCGTGGTGTCATGTCGTGAAGCTATCGCTTTGGCCGCGTCAGCGAATCATGGGCCCACTGAAGCGCCTGAGGCCGCGCGCTCGACATCACAGGGCGCACCTTGGTGCAAATGTCACCGCGGGTTGCGTTGTCGCGCCCCTGTTCAGCGCGACAAACTAAAGGCCGTCCATGTTTGTGCCGAGGCTCTCGGTAACCCCTTACAAACGAAGGTGGACATTCATGGCCGGTTATTTGGCGATCGCGCGTGCGAGTTTCGCTCGCGTGGCAGAAACGAGTGCGCTCGTCGTGGTAGCGTTCGTGATCAGCGCAAGCAGCGCAGCGGCGACACCAGCACAGCTCGAGATGTGCGTTCCGAAGAAGGCGGCCACGGCGCTGGTCACACCCCGGCACGGCGCGTGCAGGAAGGGCTACAAGCTGACCAGGCTGACGACCGAAGCGCCAGCCGGTCCCGAAGGCAGGCATGGAGACGCAGGCAAAGCTGGCCCTACCGGGAAGGTCGGCCCTGAAGGCAAGCAGGGCACCAGCGACGTGGGACCTGAAGGCAAACAGGGCCCCGAAGGCACCTCCGGCCTCACCTCCGAACAGGTCGACCCGCTGACGAGCATGCTGCGCTACAGCAAATTTGTGGCGTCAGGCGTCGACGGCAAGCCGACCATCCAGTTCTCCGGCGTCAACGTGCAGGTCCTCGACGGTGAAGGTGCAACGAGCGCCATCAACGGCGAGGGCAATCTCGTCATCGGCTACGACGAAGCCGCTGGAGTCCAGAGCGGCTCACATAACCTGATCCTTGGCGCCGAACAGTCGTTCACGAGCTACGGCGGCATCGACGCCGGCCTCGGAGACACCATCGGCGCACCTTACGCGTCGGTCACTGGCGGCGAAGACAACGTCGCCAACGGCCTCTTCGCATCGGTCAGCGGCGGCAAGGACAACACGGCCAGCGGGACGTTCGCCTCCTCTGTGAGCGGCGGGGAATACAACACCGCCAGCGGCATCTTCGGCTCGTCGATCAGCGGCGGCAAGAAAAACACCGCCAACGGCTTCGCGGCCGCGTCGGTCAGCGGCGGCGAAGAAAACACGGCGGCGGGCGACTACTCCGACTCTGTGAGCGGTGGACGGCTGAACACCGCCGAAGCGTACATTGGCGGCGCTGTGAGCGGAGGCTACGAAAACAAGTCGAGCGGTCTGTATGCGTCGATCTTCGGCGGGCACGGGCTGGAAGCAAGCGGCGAATTTGAATACATGCCCTAGCGTCAGTCGCCTTGTACGGCCGCGAGGCGTTCGACGCAGGCGGTCTAGTTGTAAGACCCGAGGAGGTTGTTCAGCTCGTGTAGGCGAGTTCCGGGTGGCTTGTGGCTGAGGGAGCCGTGTGGTCGTCGCCAGTTGTACTCCTCGAGCCAGCCGGATAGCGCTGCGGTGCGCTGTGCACTTGAGGCGTAGATCGCGCCATAGGCCCAGCCGCCGA
>JASLDD010000071.1 GCA_030151725.1 Solirubrobacteraceae bacterium | reverse complement strand
AGGATCAGTTCCTGACCCGATTCTTCGCCCTTCGTTTCAAGCACGTATG
The DNA here is from genome assembly GCA_030151725.1 of Solirubrobacteraceae bacterium. Classification (GTDB taxonomy): domain Bacteria; phylum Actinomycetota; class Thermoleophilia; order Solirubrobacterales; family Solirubrobacteraceae; genus Palsa-744. The sequence continues at coordinate 15,260 of JASLDD010000071.1, read as the reverse complement.
CGAGGAACTGCTTAGCGGTGATCGCCTCGCCCGCGGACGTGCCCGGGTACGCCGAGTACTTGCTCAGCGTGGTGTCGTATGTGATGCCACAGAGGGAGTAGTTCTTCTCCTTGGTTTCCGTGGTCACTTCGTTCCACGTGGCTGCAGTGGTGGCGGGGGGGAATTTCGTGCCTTTGCCGTTCGTGTACTTGGTCTTGGCACAGTTTGAGTTCGCCACCGCTTCGGTGTCTCCATCCGTGGAGGGGTCTGCGTACTTCGGTTTTTTGGTGGTCGAGAGGCCGCTGTCCTGGATCTCAACCCAGAACTTGCTCGTCCCCGCGCCGCCCGTTTTGCTGAAGCCGCCGTTGGAGCGGGAGTCGGCGAGGCTCGCGTAGCCGATGCTGCTCGACACAGCGGCCACTTCGCTCACCAGCGCGCCGCCGCCTTCTTTGGCGGCCGGTTTGACGTTGGCGGCTTCCGGCCAGACCGTGTTCAGGCTGGTTTCGGAGAGCGCCGTCCACGTCTTTTCGCCGGCGGTCGTTTTGAGGGGGTTGCTGTTGATGAGGCCCAGGTACTTCTTGAGGATGTGCGTCGTGCCCGACTGATCCAGGCGCACGAGACGAGTGATCGGCGTTTCAGCGTTGCACCCGGCACCGGTGACGGCGTCGCCGCCATCTTTAATTTGGGTCCAGTCGTTGATCGTGCCGTTCCAGATCGCCTCGAGCGTCACGTTGTTGAGGACCAGGCGGCCCGGAGCGGCCGTGCTCGTAGCGGTGCAGTTGGCCGGCAGGTGCACGAGGATCGCAACCGCCGCCTGCAGGACCGGAATCGACTGGATCGAGTTCGGCGCCGATCCTTTGGTGGTCTCGTTGCTTTCGATTTCGGCTTTCTCAACTGAGTCGACCGGTTCGTCGGTCGCGACTACCGCGACGTTCCCGGCTTCAAACGCGTGGCCGTTGTAGCCCCACTTTTCCAGCCCTGCACCGCTCCCGATCGATTCATACGTCACCGTCGGTTTTTCGGTGCCGCCGCATGCCTTGGTGTTTTTCGACGTGTCGAATGCTGGGTCCCAGACCGACACCTGCGCGAGTTTCTGCAGGGTCGAGCCGGCTGCCTTGATGTTCGAGCCGTTACAGCTGGGCGGCACCGTTTTGGCCGACGCGACGCCTGGCGCCGCGCAAGCCGCCACAGCGGCTACCGACATGGCACACGCCGTGATACCGCGACGCGCTTGAAGTCGTCTCATGCTGGTTTCTTCCTCTCATTGGTTTCCCGCACTTGATGCATCGCGGAGCCCCTTGCTCCGCACCAGCACAGTCCCATTTGCGAGGCGGTGAGAGGTTACGGGCATGTTCCAGCCCTGTTACGATTCTGATACGCGTTTCCAACGCGACGAGGGTTCACGGTGGGGCTAACTCGTCGAGTTCAAGGAGCACAGACGCAACGTCCTGCACTCGAGTCAAGGGCATTTCACCACGGAAGGTCTGCGGGTGTCCGTGGCCACCGTCGGCCGGCGAACACCCGCCACCTTCGGTGAGTCAGTGGTGCTTCGCCGCGCGCAGCGTGACGGTTGAGACTGAGGTGTGAGCACCGCCCGCCGGGTCATGCGCGGCGACAGTCGCACGTGCTCGCAGCGAATGAGAGTGCGCAAGCAGCTTCTTGGCCTTACTGGATAGGTGCAGCGTGATCGTCTTCGTCTGCCCACCCGTCACCGAGAATGAGCCGGAAGCGAGCGTCAGGATCGAGGCCTTCGCCAACTGCGCGCTCGACTTGACCGCCCCCAGCGTGCGCAGCACGACCGTGCCAGCGCAGCTGCTCACGCCTGTCGGGCAGCTCACCTTGATCGTGACCGCGCCCGCCGAGCTCACCGTCAGCGAGCTGCTCGCCAGCTTGGCTTCCGGGGAGCCTTCGGTGAAGTGCAGCACGCCTTTGTTGCTGGCTTCTTCCTGAGCTTTTTTGGCAGCAGCTTCTTCTTGAGCTTTTTTGGCTGCATTGGCCTGTTCGGCTTCCGCTCGTTCTTTGGCTGCCCGTTCGGCTCTTTCTTTGGATTCGCGTTCAGTTTTTTCTTTGGCTTCGCGTTCTGCTTTTTCTTTGGCTTCGCGTTCTGCTTTTTCTTTAGCTTCGTGTTCGGATTTGGTTTCCACCGTCAGCGTTGCCGCGTTGCTCGGTACGCCTTCCGGGACCACCGAGTTTTTGAACATTGCGCGGTACTCGCGGCCATTCTCGCTCACGGTGACGCTCGGGACCGTCAGCGTCCCCGACGTGGCCCCCGCCACCGGCGTCCACGTGACCCCGTCTTTGGATTCTTCCCACTGAATTGTGGGCGTGGGTTCGCCCGTGGCCGCCGCTTTGAAGGTCGCGCTCTGACTTTCGACCACCGTCTGGTTGGCGGGCTGACTCGTCACTTTCGGTCCTCCGGTCGGCGGTTCGACGTTCAGCACCGTGCTCACCGTGAGGCTCGGAGTAGCGAGGTTGTCGGTGTGGACGATCGCTTCCACCGTCAATTTGCCAGCTTTGGCAAAGGTGTGTTCCACTTCAGCGGTCTGGGTCTGCTCGCCCGCTAGAACGGTGGTCGTCTGGACGGCCGTTCCATCGCCGAACTTCCATTCGACGCTGAGCACGCTCGCTTGGATGATCTTCGCCGAAAGGACCACTTTGGAGGTGGTGCTGACGTTGCTGACCTTCTTGCCGAGGATCGTGGCTTCCAGGCCGCTGGGCGCGGATCTGGCGGTCGGGCAGGCTTTCCCTCCAGGCCCGAGCTCGACGACTTCGTTGGTGGCAGGAGCAAGCACATAGATCTGCTGTGCCGTTGCCGCGGCCACCTGCGGGTAGTTGCCGGCGAAGCCGATCACACAGCTGTTGGCAGTACCGAGTTCTCCTGCCTTGCCTCCCGCCCAGCCTTCCTCGGACACCGTGACCTGTTCGCCCGATTCTGTGTAGTCGAGTGACAGGACCGCCGTGCTAAGAGCACCCAGCGTCCCGTCTTCCTGCATTTCGTGCACTTCGGCGTCCAGGACGAGACGGCCTTTGTTCGCGCCTTCGGAGATGATCGAAAGGCCGCCGCCGTAGAAGCTTTCGGCGGCGTCTTCGCCGAACTCGGTGAGTTCGCCCTTGAACGGCGCTTCCACGAAGCTTTCCGGCTCTTCCAGGAGGAACACGGTTTTCGGAGCCGAGGTGAAGTTCGACGGAATCTGCTGGATCGCGTCAGCGTTCTCGAAGAACACCTTTCCGGCCGCGGACACCACAGGGGAGTCGGGCTCTTTTTCCGCTCTCAGCGATTCCGGGTCGACGTAGGTCGTGCCCAGCGTTCCTTTTTCGCTGAGCCGCATGAGCGCGACGTGCACGCCGGCGGAGCCACCGCCCTTGTCGACCTCGCCGAGAATCATGATTTCGTGTTTCACCGGTTCCACCGTTATGCCCGACGGTTCCAGGAGCGCCTGACCTTGTGTTTCCGAGTTCGACTTGAGCGTTTCGACCGTGCCGAGCATCCCCGTGGTTTGGTTTGCTTCGGGCGCCGGAACCAGTTTGCCCCCTTCGGGTGTGGTCTTGAACGCGTAGACGGCGCCCGCGACTTCCTTGCCCGGATCGACCGTGTCTGAGAATTCGCGCTTGTAGCTGACGAGCAAATACACCACGTGGTTAGTCGAGTCGACGGCCACTCCATCGAGATCTTCGACGTTCGCGATGCCAGTGGGGAGTTTCAGACCGGGTTTGAGAAGCGCTTCGCCTTCGTAGACTCCCGTCTGAAGGTACTTCTGAAGCCGGTACTGTTCTTCACCGGCCTTTTCATCGCCCACGTAGATGCTGTTGTCAGATGTATCGACCCCGAAGGCATGTGTTTCTTCTTCGAGTTCGAACTTGTGACCCTTGGTCGTGCCCGTCCCCAGACCGTTGAAACGCAGCGTTTCCCCATAGCTGCCTGCGGCCTCGGCCGAGCCGCTCATCAGCGCACCCAACGTGACGACAGCTGCCAATGCTGAGAGAACCATCCAACGGGTGCTGCGGAAGTTGGGCATCATGCTCCGGTCTTTCGTCGATTGCATTCGGGTCATTCAGTGCACGCGAGGCAGCCGCAGCCCACCCACTCGCACCAAGTCACACTGTTGCGCACGAAGGGCGACACAGGTGTAATCGATTAGTGAAGATCGATGTCTCAGAAAGGCCGCTCTCTCCGCGGGTCGTTCCGCTGTTGTGAACGTATTGTCGATATGGTCGCCGGAGCGACCCGCAGGTCCCTGCGCCCGCGCCGCGGGCGGCGCCTGACGGAGGCGCCGGCGAAGGCGGCAAGCACAATCGCTCCCAGGATGAACACCGGCGATGGCTCGTGTTCGCTCGAGCGGTAGGCCACGGCCTCGGCGCTCACCGACTCGGGGGCGGCCTCCTGCTCTTCTTCGCGCTCAGGCGCCTCCACCGGGGAGGTCACGGCCGAGGTTCCGGTTGGCGGGGTGGGACGCGCCGGCGTGGGGACCGGCGGCGGAAGGATCGCAGGCACGAATCCTGTGAGCGCGGGCGTCACGAAGAAGGGTGGCGGCACCGGGGTGACACGTGCGGGGGGCTTGGGCACGATCGCGGCGGGCGCCGGCGGCACGGGCAGCAGCGGGGTGGGAGACGACGACGGGGCAGCCGAGGCGGGCGCCGGCGTGGGAGCCGGCGGGGGCACGGGAACCGACTGCTGTTTGCTCGGCAGTTCCGAGAGTGGCGTGGTACCGCAGGGCTGGCGCACGCTTCCCGCCTGGACGGTCACAGGCAGGGACGCGGAGAGTCCTCCCGCCTTGATCGTCACGATCGTCGTCCCGGGGTTGAGCGCACAGAAGAGACCGGATTGAGGATGACCGGCTTCGGGTTTTTCGTCTTCGACAGGCTTGCCGTTCGCGTCGTAGAGGACGGCGAGCGGATTGGCGGAGGCTTCGTTGGCCTTGACGAAATGGCCGATTTTCGGTGCCGAGGAGCTAAAGGTGTATTCCGGGAACACCCCACTGGCACAAGCGGCGCCCACGCAATTGGACGGGATTGGTATGTAGGGGCTCGTTTCGGGCGAGGGAGATCCCCCCCCGGCCGAGCGGTTGCCCGCGCGCATCCGTCGTGCCAGGCCCACGAACCGCGCTGCCTGACTGCGACGCAGAAGCGTCCCACTCTTGCCTTCCAGAGCAAGTTCGCCGATGTTGGGGATCAGGCGCACGCTCACGTGAGCACGATTGGTCACCGAATCGGGCGTCGTTTCTGTCTGCGCCAACATGAAGCCGCTGGCGCCGAGAAACGCCCCGTTTGCTTCGTTTTGGGATTTCACATAACCGAGCGTGCCCGAGCCGAACGTCGGGATCGATTCTTCTTCGCCACGTTTACCCACCGTCAAGGAACCCTTGACGTTCTCTTCGGGCGAGTCGAAGAAGTACGCCGAGGCGGAGTGACATAGTGATAGTGCCTGCTGTTTACAAGGTAGGGCACCGACCGCGCCGTTGACCAGCACCTGTGCCACCAGCGCGGCGCGTGGATGGTTACCTGCGGCCACCTCGGCAGCGAGGTCGGCGTTGCCGACGACGATCGCCGGCTGCGACGGTTTCGCTCCCTTGGCTTCCTGCAACTCGCCTTCGAGCCATCCGATCTGTGCCTGGTTCGGTTCTGCGGTGTCGTCGAGCACGATGACGCGCACCGTTCCTCCCTTGGGTGCAGCGGATTGGAATGCGTAGTACGCAGCCTGGCATTCGGTCGCGCCTTCTTTGCATTCTGATGTCAACGGAGCGAAGGCCGAGTCGAACAGCGCCTCGGAGCCCGCTTCGTCGAGGTCGGTGGGGGTGGCAGCAACGTAGCTGGGGATCGAGCCGCCATGCAGGATCTGCGCGTAGCGCCCGAGTTCGGTCCCATAGGAGATGGTGTCCACCGACTCTTTCGGCCCGTTGGTTGCGTGGGGGCTGACGAGGCGAGGGCCGGTGTAGATGAAGCCCTGCACCCCCGGTATGTGAGCGTGTGCCAACGCCGAAGCCAGCCACACATCCGGGCCGATCTTCGCGTTAGCCCGATCCGCACATGGCGCGGCGCACTGGGCATTGCCACCGATCGCAAATGTCACCTGTGAGCCTTCCGTTTCGATCGGCGAGGTGCCGACTCCGAGCGGGGTGACCCCGTCACTGGGATAGCGGTCGACGTCGGCGGTGTCCAGTGGACCGCCTTCGTGTTCTTCGGGTTCGACGTAGCCACCGACCGCCCACCCCTGAGACCCAGTCGGGTCTATCAGGACCGCCGAGATCGGATCGGGCTGGTAGACCTCGTCGTAGTAGGTCCAGTTGCCTTCCGGTTCCTGAGCGTTGTTCTGTTCATGTTCCTCATCGCTCCACCCAGCGGCCGTTTGACGCACGACCCCAGCTTCCTGGTGCGACGCCAGCGGATAGGGCTTGATCAGGGTCGGAGGCGAGCCGGGGGGCGCTTCCGGTTCACGTTCCACCCTGGAAGTGTCCGGAACGCTTCCGGCCGCGACCACCCGCATGGCGCCTCCTTCGCGGAATGGCGCCAGCGTGCCCGGTTCGCTCGCTCCGGGGAACGGAGTCGCGGTGGCCTGCCACTGCGCGGTGCTTCCTTCACGCTCATACACCACGTGCGAGGCCCCGAACGCCGCGCCACCATCGGATATACCAGCGACGGCCCACGGCACGTTCGATCCCATCGCTTCGGCGGCGCCCCGGTCGACATGCCAGCCCGAACCGCTGTTGGTGAGCAGACCGCCTTCGTAGCGTTCGCTGGATATGTCGGGGAGGATGCGATAGGCGACCAGCGCTTCGGATCCCGAGAACGCGATCGAGGTGAAGCTGGCGTTCGCCCACGTGCACCTCGCCGAACTGGAATGCGGACACGGAGATTCCGCTGGATACGGTTCCTGCGTCCACGTCTTGCCGTAGCTCAGCAGCACGCCGCTCTCCCCCACCGCGTACCCGCGCGCCGGGTTGTTCGGATCGAAGGCGATGCCGAGCAGGTTGCCGCGGAAGTTGTAGGGCGCCGCCGGATCTGGTTCCCACAGGCCCGTTTCTCCTCGCCACAGCCACATCGGGCTCTCGTTGACGCCGGCGTCACCCACGGCGTATATCCGTCCGGGAGTCGGCCACGCGACGGCCCGCAGCCGTGGCGTGCTGCGTCGGCCACCCGCCCCGAACAGCGTTTCAGGCAGCCAGCCCTCGCCCGGCTGAAAGCGCGCGACCTCGCCTTCGTCGCCGACCGCAACGGCTTCGCTGGAGAGCGATCCGATGGCCACTCCCGGCTTCGGCGCCACCGCGAGCAGGGCGTGCCGGAAGGACACCGGCCACGGTGTCAGGCGGCTGGCAACAGGTTCGAGGGTTAGGTGCACCGGGAGACGGAAGTTTCCAAGCCAACCCTCGCGCGCGTTCGAGAACGCGGCTCCGTATGTCGCACCCTCATCCTGGCTTCCCGATCCGCCGAGGCCGAGCACCGCCGTGAACGATTCTCCGTCGAGACGCAGGCTCTCCCCTTCGGCAAATCCGGTGATGACGCGTTCGCCGAACGGCGTGGAGGAGTTTGCCCAGGCGATGCTACGCGACGGGCCCGTCGGGAGCGACATCGGCAGTTGGTGTTCGCACGGTTCGGTGCCTGGTGCGGATGCTTCGATCGTGCACCAGCTCGTCAGCGAGGGACCGCCGGCGCCTTCGGGCTTGAAGTACATGGTCGTCGATGCCCGGACTTCAGGACGTTCGCCGTCGATCCATACGCCTTGGCTCGTAACCGTGAGGACCTGTGTCTGCACCCGTTCGCGCTGGGCGCCGGGGATCGCGAGCGGTTCTTCGCCGCCTTTGAACTTGACGGCCAGTGGTTCTCCGGCTTCGCCACCGGGCTTGACGGAAACCGCGTGCCAGCTCGCTTCCGTGCCTTCGATCTGACGGGTGAAGAGAGCGACGCGTTCGGAGGAGACCTGAGCGAGCAGCCAGGCGTTGGTGGGCGAGCTTGCTCCGATCCCGAGCACGCGAAATTCGCTCGGGGTTGCGCTCGCCGGCAGTTCGATGCTCTCAGACGACCATTCCTGCGTTTCGCCATTCCAGTTCAGCACGCGGTTCTCGGCACCGACACCCCGTTCTCTGACCGGTACCACGAGCGCGCCCGCATGCCCGCCGCCTAGATCCAGGGGTGCAACCAGCGGAGCACGTGTGAGGCCCAGCAGTCTTTCGCCCCCTTCGAGCGTCCCTTCGGGCAGGGGCTTCGTCTCACGAAACGGATTCCCCGGGTTGTTGGGGTCGCGCACCAGCAGCACCTGCTGTTTGCCCTGCTGGACGGAGCCGGCGAGCACGCCCGCCCCGTCCGCGGTCATCTGACCGGCGAGCGGACTGGGGCCCGAGTGCGAGCTGAAGGCGGCGGGAGTGTCCACTTCGAAGTCGGACAGCGGCTGGCCCCCTTCGTCCTGTAGCGCCGGGCCCAACGACCACCCGCCTTCCTCGTAGCGGACCAACACCGGACCCGTTGAGCCCACGCCGATGCCCCAGGTCTCGTTCTTGCCGCCGTTGGATTCAGCCGGGGTGGCGCCGATCATCGTGACGTTGCTCGCCGGCACCGAGTCGTCGGTCTGAGCCGTCGGTTCACCGCCGGTGCTCGCAGCATGCGATGTCTGTCCAAACCAAGGAACGACGCCCGCGAGTGTGACCAGGCAGGCCAAAGCTGCCATGCCCAGAGCCCACCGGCCCCGCCGGCGCAGACGCACCCGTGAGCCTCTCATCGCAGCGGTCCCAGCCCGAGCGACCCAGCCTGATTCGGGAAGACTGCCAGGGTGCCAATCGTTTCGACGCCCGAGCTGCGGCTCGATGCCGTCGGCAGGGGTGCCAGCGGATGGGTCTGCAGGTTTAGCTTCGTCGGCCAGCGGCGCCGATCCAAGCGCAGCTGCAGACTGCGCTTGCCGGCCTTGAACGTACGCGATGGTGTCTTGGCCACGACACGCGAATGGCGCAGCGCAACCAGGCGGACGCGAGCCTTCGCCGACAGGTGAAAAGTCAGTTCCAGCGTGGTGCCGTGGACGAGACGCGTGTGCACGCCCGAGAGCAGGGGCAGCGTGACCGTGGCGAAGATATTGGGTGCCGTTGCCTTCGTCAGCTGGCCTGCCGAGCTCGCCTGGGATTCGTCGAGCCCGGAGTCGTCCAGCGGCGGCGCGTCGGATTCCACCTGAGGCAGTCCTTCATCGAGCGGGCGCACCGTGATCAGAGGCCCATTGAAAGCGGGGTCGGTGTCGGTGGGGAGCGTACGAGCACCCGCTTCGCTGAGGTGGAAGAGCCAGCCCTCAGTGGTCGTAAGCCAGCAGTCGTTCTGGGCGGGGCAGGTCATCTTGTAGGCAGCACCCTTCGGACCCACTCCTTCACTCCGTTCCGCCGCGGAGGGAAGCTGTTCTTCGGCTAGCACCGACCCGTCGGCGGCGACATGAACGACCCTCGCCACCGCCGTCGGGTTGGGGAATTCCACGTCCGCGCGGGTGTCCAGAGCAAGCCATGCGTTCGAGGTCCCAGGTTCGGCTGCGATCGAGTTGACGACCGCTTCGCGCAGATTCGGCGGATCGGCTTTGCCGGTGTGTTCCTGTTCGGAGCTTGCCGTCTGTTCGGTTTCGGGGCCGAGCACCTGACTCCAGACGCCCCCCGCGTCACGCAGTACCGTCAGCTGACCGGGCGCCGACTGTTGCGGCGGCTTTGCAACGGGGCCGCCCGCTGCCCACAGCGAACCTTCGGCAGCGGATAGATGTAGGAAGTCGAGCGCCTGCGGAAATGAGCCAAAGGGGTATTCGGGAGTTTCAGGTGAGGGCGGGGCGTATTCGGGGAGGATTCGGTTGGCGCCAGAGCGCGGGTGCAGCGGCCTGAAGACCGGGTTCACACCTTCGGGCGATATTTCCTGCAGGATCGCTGGGTGCAGGATTTCTTCTTCTGTTTCTTCGCCTTCGGAGGTTTCGAGCGGAAGCGCGATGCTCTCCAGGAGGCTTCCTTGGAAGGCGCGCATGTCCTGAACCCGATCGACGCGCGTGTTCGGTTCGGCTTCCAGGGCGCTACCGTTCCAGTGCAGGTGAAAGGCGCCCAGCTGCGGCGCGGGAAGCGGGTCGCCGGCGAACCAACAGTCGCTCGAGCTAATGCAAGCGGCTGCGTGCATCGGCTGATAGGAGCTTGCCTGGAAGCCCAGGGATGCATAAGAGGTCGCGACCCGTCCGCCGGAGAATCGGCACAGCGTGTTGTCTTCGAGCGGCGGCAGCACTCCATTGGCGTTGGCCGCCTGGCCCGGGCGACCGTCGGAGACGGTCCAGAATTCGTCGGGGCCCGCCCACGCGATCCGCCCGTCGGTTGCGCCGCACACGTTTGCGAGCTCGTGCCAGCCGGAGCCGTTGTATGCCCACACGCCTGACGGGACGGTGCTGCCGTTGCCGTGCGTGATCAGCAGACCCCTGTTGGGCGCCCAGAACTCGATATCACCGATTCGCCCGAGGCCGATCGGCGTCCCGGGCTGTTCGCCTGAGACCAGTTCCGGCGGCTTGGGCTGTTCCAAGTGCCACTGCAGAGCTTCGGCGCCGTGGGCGAGCGAACCGCCACTGAAGACAGCGAGGAGCGCGAGAGCTACGACGGAGAACGGGCGGCGGAGCCTCATCGCTTCCCCTTTGCCGTCGCTCGCTTCTTTGAGTGAGAGCTCTTGGATGCCCGCGCCTTGTGCACAAAGGAAACCGCGATGTTCCGCCGCAGCGCGGGATGTCCGGGCGCCGTGAAGACGAGCTTTGCGCTCCCCGAAAATCCACCCGGTCTCGTGGCGAGCGCCTTGAATGACGGAGTGAGCACCAGCGTCACTTCCACGAGGCCACTCCCACCGATTGCCTTTGCCGCCCTCGCGACCACCCGCTCGGCGACCGTGGTGCGGACCTTGCGCTTCGCGCTCGCTCGCCCGTGCTTCTTGGCACGCGCGGCCCGCGAGGTCACAGTCACCTTCACCGCGCCTTCTGCCGCGGCGCTCAGCTTTCCGCCGCCTGGCACCTCCACGTACAGCCGCACATATCCGTTGCTCAACGACACCGCCCTCACGCTCAGCATCCACGCCGGCGCGACCGCCGGGTAGGGGGGCGCGGCCGAGGCGTAGGTTTCGGGCGATTCGGGCGGGAAGATCTGGCGCTGGATGTCGAACACGTCGCTGCCGTCGGAGGAGCCCTGTCCGACTTCCTCCGTCGCGGGGGTGTTGCCGTCGCCGTAAACGAGGTTGGAGGCGGTGGAGGAGAAGACGAGGGTGTTGCCGTCGTCAGAGAAGGAGGGCGAGAGGGCGCCGTCGGTCAAGAGCTTGTATGGGGGTTCCGCCGAGCTCACTTTCGTGTGCGGGTGTTCGCCCGCCCCGCCTTCGTAGCCGTTCGTAACGCGTGTGAGCGTGTCGTTGGCGAGATCGACGTCGAACAGTTCACCGAGACCCAGGACTGCAGCCGGTTGGCTCACATACGCGGGAGAGCCGAGGGGGAAGATGATGCGCTGGGTGGCAAACGCCACCTCACCGTGTTCGCTGCCGGGCACAAGCGACAGTTCAGGTGAGACGCCCAGGTCGACGATCTGTTGGTCGCCTCCTTCGCCGCTGACGAACTGTGTCAGCGGCCGAAGGGCCTGGGTTCGCGTCAACCCTTCATGCATGTCGGCCACGTAGAGATCGTCCAAACCCGCTTCTGAGCTGCGCCCGAAATCGACTCCTAGGGATGCAAGCTGAGCGGTGGCGAGGAAGCCGACCGCGTAGCCGTCGGCGCTGAGCTGCGGGATGGTGTTGCCGATGGCGCCGGCCCACACGCCATAGCCGGGTTCCACCGCAAACGGTCCCTGGCATGGATCGGACGGGGAGGCACCGAAGGGGACATCGATCTCACCGCTGGCCTTGCAGGCCGGGTTCTCAGGTTCCGAGCCACCGGTCACACGCCTTGTCGGAGCGTTCGGCCCGTCCGCTATGCGCCGCCACAGCGGCTCGGAGTATCGCGGTTCATCTTCGGCCGAGAGCATTCTTGCCTGCTCATAGACGGTGGCCCCCATCCACGCCACGGTCGTCCCATCGGCGCTGATCGAAGCCCCGACCGCGTCCAGGGGAAGCGCATAGGCGCGGTTGTTCGTGAAGGGAAACTGGGGCGGTCCGGCGGACTGGCTGTAGACCGCCCCGTAGGTCAGGCCACCCTGTGTGACGGACACCGGCTTGTCGGGAATGGGCAGGCCCGTTTCAGGGTCGAATTCGACGCTGACGAGCTGTGTTTCGCGCGTGCCCAGGTTGCGTACCCCGACCTGGAGAGCCGGCGTGCTCACCGCGGGAGCCTGAGCAGATGAGGCTTCGCACTGGCTTTCCGCTGGAGCGCCCGGCTGGCATGCGTCCAGGTTGGATATCGCCGTTGTCACAAACGCGACCTTCTGGCCATTGGCGCTGATCGCCGAGCGACCGGCAGCGACTGCGCCGTCGGCGTTCGAGCCTTCATAGGTGAGGCCTTCGGACTTGCCGTTGACCGCCGACGCCAGCGTGTAGGCGCCGGGCTGCGATTCAGCTATGTCCATGTTGCGCACATAGACGTCCGGCGCGGCATTGAAGTCTTCTGTGGGGGCCAGCGCCGCTGCGGTCGTGAAGCTCACGTACTGGCCGTTGTCGCTGATCGAGGGAAGCTCCGCGTCGCAGGCGCCCTGCACGCACGTCGTCGACCCTGGCAGCTCCACGCCGACTGCGACCGGCTGGATTTCGCCCGTCTGCCCATCGCGTCGCCAGACACCCGCCCGCCCGCCAAAGTAGCCGTCAAACGCCACATACCGTCCCCCTCCCGCGAGGGCGGAGTCGTGGGCGTAGAGCGCCTGTTGACAGGACGGCGCCGGTGGTTCTGAGCCACATGCCTGCGCCCCGACTTCAGATCCCTGCGAGAGCAGTCCAATCGATCCGAACACGTCCCCTCGGGCCGGAGAGACCAACGCCCCAAGTGAGACCGCGAGCAGGAATGGCACGAGCCCTCGCCGGTTCATCGCACGCTCACCAGGCGTCGGACCGTGCCTCGGTTGCCGAGGTTGTCACGTGCGTGCACCACGATCGTGTACACCCCGGCGTGTGCATAGCGATGATGAAGCGTCCGCTTGCCGCCCCCAGAGCTGCCATCACCAAAGCTGACCTTCACCGCATGCGCGTTGACCCCGGACTGGGCGTCGCTGATATACACGACAACGCCATATCCGCCGAACGCGGGCTTCACCCTGACGGTCGGAGGGCTGCCATCGATCTCGAGCTTGGACGGCGGGACGAGCGTGGCTTGCGCGTAGGCGTCAGTCGCCAGCAGTTGCACCTCGTGAACGCCGTCGCCGAGCCGGCGTGGGTCAATCGTGGACGCAAACGCCCCGGCGGGGGTTGGCAGCCGGTGACCATCCAGGACGACGGTGTAGCTCAACGGCCCGTCGGAGCTGGCGGCCGGTTCCCAACTGATGTGCGCCTGCGATGGTTTGATCCACCCCTTGGGGACGCTGACGACGAAGTTCGCCGGTGGCGCGCTCACATGCGCAGCCACAATCGCCGCGTTACCGAGCGGCCCCTGCTGAAAGGCCACAAGACCATCGCCCAGTCCAGAGCGCCCTACGGCCAATTCGCCGATCGGGCCGCCGGCGCCGCCGCTCACGAGCCCCGTCTGCACGGCGCCGGAGGGGAAGTCCTCGCGGACGGCCACTGCGGAGCTGCCGTGTGGGTCCGCGCTCGGCCACGCAGAGACACCGCCACCTTCGGGGTTCATCACGCTCGAGGAGGGAAGTTCGTTGGCGGAGATCAGCGTGGAGCCGACGACCGGCGGGCCGAGCGAGAGCGTGGCCGAGAGCCCGAGGTCGGTGCCCTCTATGACGCGCGGTGTGCCGTTGCTGTCGTAGAGCAGACGCATCGACTGCTGTTCGTCGATATCGATGCTCGGTCGTCCTACGCTCGCCGCCTTGCCACCCGCGACAGCCGTGTCGACGACGTTCGCGCCGAGGAACACCGCGCCGTTGGCCGATTCGCCGTCGGGCAGGATGTTCAGGAAGATCCGCGGTCCCGGTAGGGGAGATCCGGCGGAAGCGCTCTGGCGATAGGCGACCTCCGCCTGGCCGAGCCGGGAAAAGGCAACGCTCGGGGCGTCCGCGTCATCTTCGATCGGCGAGCCCGTCAGCGTCGTCGCGCTCACCGGGAGCACGTAGTCGAGGCTTTCTCCGAACACACGTCTGGCCCAGATACGTGCGACGCCGTTGATTTCGGGCTCCTGCCACACAACGATGCCATTGCCGGTCGGCCCGATCGCGATCTGCGGGGCGTTGGCCGATGTAGGCGCGCGCATCGAGACCCCCGGATCGCGGTTGATCGCGCCGAGATCAGACCACCGTTCACCGTTGAAGTGGGCCACCCGGACCTGCTCCACGACATCGCCCGGACGCAACAGCGGCACGCTGCTGCGCGTGCCTTCCGTCTCCTCGACCACCCTGTAAACCACGTCGGCCTGGCCTGTCGGGCTCATGGCGAGATCGGGGCTCGTGCCCGTTCCCTGGCGAATGTCGCGATCGACGATTAGCGCTGGACCGAATGCGGGCGAACCAGGGCCGAGCGTCGAGCTCAGCAGCTCGTCCACGGGCTTCTCGTCTTCAGAGGCGAAAGGCGTGGCCCATACGACCACGAGCTCTCCCCCGTTGGCCGCGCCGATGCGAGGAGAGCTGGCGGCGAAGTGCTCTTCACGGTCGACGCGCACCGGCGCAAGCCAGTGACCGGCCACGTAGCGGGAGACGAACACATGCGCGACGCCTTCCACCCGCTCGAGATACACAAGCCCACCGGTGCCGTCTTCAGCCATCGCGACGCCACCGAATCCAACGATGTCCTCGCTCGGCCCCGCAATCGTCACGGCGGGCAGGATCACGGCGCGCGCCGGACGCACGTGCAGCGCGAGCATGCTCGCCGCAACGCCCACGAGCAGCATGGTCATCCGCCACCAGTGGTGGATCGAGATCCGCCTGAAGACCGTCGCCTCACTCATCGCCAAGGTGGCCCGGCCCCTCAGGATTCCGGTTTGTTCAAAGCGCCTGGTGCCTTGTTGAAGGCGCACCGGAAGTTCTCGGGACTGCTCACGGGCTCCGAGCCCGCAAAGCCACCGGCGTTCGAATTGTCGTAGACGGTCACGTACTGAAGCGATTCAGGCAGTGGGTTGCCCGGCAGCGGAATCGGGTTCGCCTGCCCCTGGCGGGGGTTGCCGCTCGCGCCTTCGCTCACACCCTCCGAACCCGCTGCCGCCGAGCCTGCCTCTGTCGTCACAAGCGTCGCTGTCATCTCGCGTTCGTCCTTCA
>JASLDD010000299.1 GCA_030151725.1 Solirubrobacteraceae bacterium | reverse complement strand
AACGCCGGGGTGGCTGCCGCCCGCGGCGAGTTGATCGCGTTCCTCGACCAGGACGATCTGTGGCATCCGTCCAAGCTGGCACGACAGGTGGCGCTGCTGTCCGCGTGCCCGGAGCTCGATATCGCGCTCACACATGTGGAGATGGCGCTCCAGGAGGGCACGCCGCGCCCGGCGTGGATGACGTGGGAGACGGATGTCCAGCCCGGTTACCTGCCGAGCACCTGGTTGGTGCGCCGGGAGGCGTTCGAGCGCGTGGGGAGCTTCGACACTCAGTACAGGATCGTCTGCGACGCCGACTGGCTGGCGCGGGCCAAGGACTGTGGCCTGCAGAGCGAGATGTTGCCCGAGGCGCTCGTGCGCTGGCGCATCCACGACCGCAACGGCTCATACGACCAGAAGACGATGCGCGGCGAGACGTTCAGGATGCTGCGCGCCACCGCCGAGCGCCAGCGCGAATCGACCCATGCCGGCTGAGCCACAGGTCGGGCTGATCATCCCGGCGTGGAACGCCGAGCGCTGGCTCGGGCAGGCCCTGGAAAGCGTCCTCGAGCAGAGCCTCGTGCCGGTTGACATCGTGGTCGTCGACGACGGGTCCACCGACTCCACTCGCGCCGTCGCCCAGGGCTTTGGAGGGCCCGTGCGGGTCGTGCATCAGGAGAACGCAGGCATCGGCGCCGCGCGCAACCGCGGCTTGGAGCTAGTCGAGGGGGAGCTGTTGGGCTTCCTCGACGCCGACGACCTGCTGACGGCGCAGAGCATCGCGCGCCGCGCGCACGCGCTCGTGCAGCGCCCGGAGCTCGACATCGTCTTCGGGGCCGTGCGCCAGTTCTCGGAGATCCTCGACGGGGCGCCGGTTGCCCTGGGCAAGGCGCTCGCGGGACAGGTTCCGGCGGCGATGCTCGCCCGTCGCAGCGCCTTCGATGCGGTGGGGGCGTTCCCCACGGACACGCACGTGGCGGAGGGTCTCGATTGGCTGCTGCGCGCCCGCGAGCTGTCCCTCGGTGAGCTGATGCTCGAGGAGCAGGTGATCTGGCGGCGCGTGCACGCAGACAACAACTCGGTGCTCCACCGCTCCGAGATCGGCGAGTACGCGCGCGCGTTGAAGGCGTCGCTCGATCGGCGCAGGGCCGCGAGCGAGAACCGGTTGGCGCTGTGATCGAGACGAGCCCGCGCATGCCCATCACGGGTGTGCCGGCGCCGACGTTGCCGTGGGGCGCGGAGCCTGGCAAAGGCGATGTGTGGCCTTCCCCGGCCCAGGAGCTGCTGCTTCGAGCCGCGCTCGTGGAAGACGAGCGAGCGCTCGAAGCGTGGAGCGCGGTGCGTCCATTGATCGACGTGGCGAGCCTCGACGGCGCGACGCAGGCGCTGCTACCGAAGCTGCGCAAGAACCTCCTGGCGCTGGGGGTGCATGACGAGCTGCTCAGCCTGTTCAAGGGCGTGCACCGCTACAGCTGGGCTCGCAACCAGACGCTGCTCGCGCCGATGATGCCGATCGTCGCGGCGCTCGAGCAGGCGGGCATTGGGACGCTGCTGATGAAGGGCGCCGCGTTCGTGGCCGACGGGCGCCTCGACGCGGGGATGCGACCCATGAACGACGTAGACGTGCTCGTGTCGAGCGCCAAGCTGGCCGCCGCCATCGAGGTCCTGCTTGCCGGCGGCCTCGAGCCCGTCGGCGGCGTGCCCCCCTGGTACATCGCCGACTACGCGCCCCGGTTCGTGCCCAGCCACGGCTTCCGCGACGCGCTGGATCGCCAGCTGGATCTCCACTGGCACGTGCTGCACGCCTCCTGCCAGGGGGACGCGGACGAAGCGTTCTGGGCGGCGGCCCAGCCGATCGAGCTGCTCGGCGTGGGCACGCGCGCGCTGTGCCCGACCGACGAGCTGCTGCTCGTGGTCCTGCACGGGTTGCGCTGGAACGCCCTGCCGACGTACAGGTGGGTGGTGGATGCGGCGCTTCTGTGCGGCGGGGAGATCGGTGAGATCGACTGGGAGCGACTGGTCGAGCAGGCACGCTTGCGGCGTGTGACGAGCGCCCTGGGCGCCGGCCTCGGATACCTGCGCCGCGTGCTCGATATGTCGATCCCGGACGGCGCTCTGCAGGCGCTCGCTGCGGTCCGCAGCTCTCGTCTCGAGCGCCTGGAGCTCCGTGCCCAGATGACCCAGCCGCGACGGCGCACGGCTCTCCAGTGGCAGGTCCTCTACCACCAGCAGCACGCCCGCCGCGAGATCGCGCTGGGGAGCAAGGGGACTCTCGTGGCTCACCTGAAGGTGGCGCGAGCGCGACTAGGAATCGAGCGCCTGGGAGATCTGCGCGAGGCTCTCACGGGCGGGCGAGCGGGACCCGGCAGGCCCGACTCGGAGATGGCGGCGGCGATCGGCGGGGGCGAGCCGGCGCAGCGCGCGCCCGTGGGCCTGGGCGAGACGCTGGACTTCGCGGACCCGGAGACGGCGCGGACGCACACCGCCCACGGCATGTGGCGAGCGGAGGGCGAGGGCAGTTGGATCGCGGGCAAGCAGGCACGGCTGCTTGCGGAGCTGGTCGAGTCCCCGAGCGGATCGCTGCTGCTGGAGATCTCAGCCGACGGGTTCCTGTCCGATCGCGTTGAGCGCCAGCGTCTGGGCGTGACGGTCAACGGCTGCCGGCTGGCGGAGCTGACGGTGCGGGCGGGCGAGAGCCTGCGCGAGGAGTCGGTGGTGGTTCCCGCCGAAACGCTCGCCGGGGGCGGTGGCTTGGACATCGCCCTGTCGGCTCCCGACGCGGTCTCTCAGGCGCGGCAGGGCATCGCCGACGACGATCGCGCCATCGGCGTGTACCTGCGCCGTCTGAGGTTTCGCGCGCCGGGCGCGTATCGAGTGGGCAGCCCGCTCAGCCTGGGAGCGCCGGCCCGCGAGATGCTCGCCGGTGGCTGGAGCGCGGAGGAGCCCGATGGGCGCTGGACGGTCGGTCCGCAGGCCCGGCTGTTGCTGGGACTCGAGCCCGGCGTGCAGCCGCTGGAGCTCGAGTTCGACGCGATCCCCTTCTTGGCTGCGGGTCGGAACGCGTTTGCGGTCGACGTGCTCGCCGACGGGCGGGCGCTCGGCACCGTGCGCTATGGGGGCACCGAGCCCGCACCGCGCGCGTCGCGTCTGTCGCTGCCGCCGGGCGTAGGTGGGGGGCAAGAGATCCTGCTCGAGTGGAGGATCCGCGCCCCCTGCTCGCCGCACGCGCTGGGCATCTCGCCGGACCGGCGCGAGCTGGGGATCTTCATGCGGCGCGTGGAGCTCTCCGCCCGGCCGGTCGGGCTATAGCGCGGACCATCCAGGGGTCATACGCTGAGAAGTTGTCCATTGCTCTCAAGCCTTGGCCCCCTCCTTCCGATTCCTCCATTGATGTTGCTGCCGAACATTCGAAGCACTCGCCGGCCTAGTGCCCGCTTGCTCATGGGCCTTGTGGCCTCGCTGGCCGTCCTGCTGGCGATCCTCGCGCCTGCCGGCGCCGGTGCGGCGATCCTCACGATCGGCAGCCCCCTGTCGGTGCCCGCGACGCTCAACACGGCTGAAAACCTCGGCTATCCCGGTACTTACACCGCGGTGCCGCCGGCGCCCGATGCGCCCAACGGGGAGTTCCACACGTTCCACTACGGAGCTGACACGGCGATCTGGAACATCGGCGAGGCGAGCGGCAACCCGCAGACGCCGGCGACCGGGCAGGCTGTGAAGGTCAGCCTCGAGGGCTGCGCCCAGGAAGCAAGCGGCGGACCTGCCCCCCTGACCGAAATCCACTTCCAGGACCTCTCTCCGCTGCCTGGCGGAGGCGCGAAGGTCAACCTCACCTCGCAGGGATTCAACATCCCGATTTGTGGGCAGGGGGGAGCCAGCGGCTCGACGGTCACGACCTACGAACCGATCAACCTGTGCGTCAGCGCGGGCGACTACGTGGGATTCAACGACGAGGGCGGCTACGTCCCCAACGTGTACCGCGACGGCGTCCCCTACCAGGTGCTCGGCGCGGTGCGCGGCTCGAGCGCCGCCTCGTTCCTGCGCGACGGCGGCACGGGCAACGGCGCGACGATGTCGAGCTCCGACAAATCGGCCAACGACGGCTATGCGGTGAGCCAGGAAGAGGAACTGATGCTGCAGGCGACCATCGGCACGGGGACCGACGCGACCCACATATGCGACGGCGGGACCGCCGGCCTGCCGCCGACGCTGCCGCCGATCCGCGTCAGCCCACAGACGGACGGCGTCAACCACGAACGAATCGTCTCAATCGCTGTGTACTGCCGCCTGCAGCCCGCCTGCAAGGGCGTGGCCACGCTGACGCTGCCCCAGACCTCGGGATACGCGAGCGCCAGTGGGGTGAGCCACTCGACGGTCGGTCGCAAGGGCTTCAGCCTCACCCCCAACAAGACCAGCCACCTGCCGATCCGAATCTCCAACAGTGTTTTGGGATTGATCCGCCGCAATCACGGCGTCGCCTTGACGCTCACGGCAGTGGTCGCCGGCAAGACGATCACGCAGACGATCAAGGTGAAGATCCTCTAGTAGATGGTTGATTGCACCTCGCGTCGTGCCAAACTACGGCGCGATGCAGGCAAGCGATCACAGTCGTGCTTATTTCTCGGCGGCCGTCGAGTTGGCCGAGGCCGTCGACGGCGAGCAGATCGACGCTCTGGCGCGCGGCCTTGCAACGGTGCGCGAACAGGGCGGGCGCCTGTTCGTTCTGGGGGTCGGAGGCGGAGCCGGACACGCATCGCACGCCGTCAACGACTTCCGCAAGCTCTGCGGGATCGAGAGCTACGCGCCGACGGACAACGTCTCCGAGCTCACGGCGAGGACAAATGACGACGGGTGGGAGACATCTTTCAGCGGCTGGCTGGAGGTCTCGCGACTATCTCAGCGTGACGCGCTGATGGTGTTCTCGGTCGGCGGCGGCTCGCGCGAGCACAACGTCTCGACCAACCTGGTGGGCGCGATGGAGGCGGCGCGGGCGGTCGACGCTTCGATCTATGGCGTGGTGGGCGCCCCCGGCGGGACGCTCGCGGAGCTCGCCGATGTCGCCGTGCTGATCGACCCGCCCCCGACGCTAAGAACTCCGCTCGTCGAGTCCTTCCAGGCGCTCGTCTGGCACGGGGTCGTCTCACACCCGGAGCTCGCGACCAAACAGGGTCACTGGGAGTCGCTGGCAGGCAACACGGGACCGTGAGCCTGCGCCCCGCTGCGTTTCTCGACCGCGACGGCGTTCTCAACGCGGCTGTGCCGGACCCGGTCTCGGGAGAGCCGGAGTCACCGCTGCGGCTCGAGGATGTGGTGCTGCTACCGGGCGCGGCCGGCGGGGCCGGTGCGCTGGCGCGGGCGGGCTTCGCCTTGGTTTGCGTGTCCAACCAACCGGCAGCGGCGAAGGCGAAGGTCTCGGTGGAGCAGCTGCGCGCGGTTCACGATCGTGTGCTCGAGCTGCTCGCCGAGGAGGGCGTGCGGATCGAGGCATCGCAACTGTGCCTGCACCACCCCGATGGAGTCGTAGCGGAGCTGGTGGGGGTATGCGATTGCCGCAAGCCCAGTCCGGGGATGCTCCTTGATGCGGCAGGTGAGCTGGGACTGGACCTCGCGGGCTCGTGGATGCTCGGCGATACCGATACGGACATGCAGGCGGGCGCAGGGGCCGGTTGCCGCACGGTGCTGATCGAGTATCCGGGCAGCGCCCACAAGCGCTTGGGGGAGGCACGTCCCACTTTCCACGCACGCGATCTCGAGGAGGCGGCCGCGATGGTGCTGGCCGCATCTCGACCAGGCGTCGTGCAGGGATCCAGGTGATCGCCCACAGTCCAACCATCCGAGTCGAGCGCGCCCCGGCAGACGATATGGTGCCGCGGATGCTCGAGCGGATCTCAACGCGCATATTTGCCGACGGGGCGGACCTGGACGGCATCCTCAGGCTTGCCGTCGACCCCCGGATCGCGGGGTTCACGACGAACCCGACGCTCATGTGGAAGGCGGGACTGACTGACTACAGCGAGTTCGCGCAGCGGCTGCTCGAGCGAATCACGACGCACCCCATCTCCTTCGAGGTGTTCGCCGACGACGCGGACGAGATGCGCCGCCAGGCTCGCATCATCGCCTCATGGGCCCCCAACGTATACGTCAAGATCCCCGTCACGACGACCAGCGGCGAGTCGATGGCCCCGCTGGTCCGCGAGCTCTCAGAGGACGGCGTCAAAGTCAACGTCACAGCTCTGTTCACGACGGCCCAGGTCGAGCTGATCACCGCTGCGGTCAAAGACGGGGCACCGTCCTATATCTCGGTGTTCGCGGGGCGCATAGCCGACGCGGGGGTGGACCCGATGCCGATCATGGCGCGATCGGTGGAGATCATGCTCGACGCCCCCCGCTCGGAGCTCATCTGGGCCTCGCCGCGCGAGATCCTGAATCTCCTGCAGGCCGATCAGGTCGGCTGCCACATCATCACGGTCACCCACGATCTGCTGAAGAAGCTCGACTGCCTTGGCAAGAGCCTCGAGCAGTACTCGCTCGAGACGGTGCGCATGTTCCATGGCGACGCGGCAGCCGCGGGATTCAAGCTGTAACGACGTCATGAAGCGTGCGTGCATAACCGGCGGCGCCGGATTCATCGGCAGCAACCTGGCGGACAGGTTGAGCGCCGAAGGCGTCGAGGTGGTCATCTACGACGACTTCCGCACGGGACGACGCGAGTTCGTCGCAGACGCGTTGACGCGACCGGGAGTGAGCCTGGTGGAGGGCGACGTGCTCGACGAGAAGCTTCTGCAGGGGGCGCTCGAGGGCTGCGACTGGGTTTTTCACCTGCAGGCCAACGCCGATGTGCGCTTCGGTCTGGAGAGTCCGCGCCGGGATCTGGAGCAGAACACGATCGCCACCTCCAACGTCCTCGAGGCGATGCGCGCGCAGGGCGTCAGCAGGATCGTGTTCTCATCGACGGGGTCCGTGTACGGCGAGCCGGAGGTCTTCCCCACGCCCGAGGATGCGCCGTTCCCGATCCAGACGTCGCTGTATGGCGCATCGAAGCTCGCCGGCGAGGGGCTGATCGCGGCATATGCGACCGGCTATGGCTTCACGGGGCTGATCTGCCGCTTCGTGTCGATTCTCGGAGAGCGCTACACGCACGGGCACGTGTTCGACTTCTACTGTGCGCTGAAGCGCGACCCGAGCTATCTGCGCGTGCTCGGCGACGGTCGCCAGGAGAAGTCCTATCTGTATGTGCAGGACTGCGTGGGGGCGATCCTTACGGGCGTCGAGCGCCACCAGGACGACCCGGGCGCGCACACCTACAACCTGGGGACGGACGAGACGATCGTGGTCGACGAATCGGTCGCCATCATCACTGAGCATCTCGGGCTGAGCCCGCGGATCGAGCACACGGGTGGCACACGGGGCTGGACGGGTGACAGCCCGCTGATCCAGCTCGACACGGGGCGCATCAAGAGCCTTGGCTGGCGCCCGACGGTCACGATCCGCGAGGCTGTGGGGAAGACGCTCGACTGGTTCGAGGCCAACGAGTACGCCTGGCGCGAGACGGTGCTGGAGGCCCGATGAGCGTGATCTTCAGCCGGGCGCCATTGCGCATCTCGCTCGGTGGCGGGGGCACGGACCTGCCCTCCTACTATCGCGAGCACGGCGGCTTCTTCGTGTCGGGAGCGATCGACAAGTACGTGTACATGCTCATGCACACGGTCTTCCAGCGCCGCTACAGGATGAAGTACTCAGAGCTGGAGGAGGTCGACACGATCGCCGAGATCCGCCATCCGATCCTGCGCGAGACGCTCGTGCGCCACTGGCGCGGGAACCCTCTGGAGATCGCCTCTGTGGCGGATGTGCCGGCGGGGACCGGGATGGGCTCCTCGGGCGCCTACACGGTCTGCCTGCTCAAGGGGCTCGCGCAGGCACGCCGGACGGCGATCACGGCGGGTGCGCTCGCCGAGGCTGCATGCGAGATCGAGATCGACGTGCTAGGCGAGCCGGTCGGCAAGCAGGACCCCTATGTGGCGGCCCATGGGGGGATCTGCGCATACACGGTGCACCCCGACGGGGCTGTGGATGTGGAGCCGCTGGAGCTCGATCCGCAGGTGCTCAGAAGGCTGCGCGACCAGCTGCTGCTGTTCTACACCGGCGAAGCGCGCTCGGCGTCGAAGGTGCTGGCCGACCAGGACTCGCGTTCGAAGGCGGGCGATGAGGAGATGATCGAGAACCTGCACCACACCAAGGAGCTGGGGCGCCGCGGCTATGACCTGCTGCGCGCGAGCGACCTGGATGCGTATGCGGAACTGATGCACGAGCACTGGGAACACAAGCGCAGCCGCTCGCCGGGCATGACGGGCGAGCACATCGACCGTCTCTATACGCTCGCGCGCCGCAGCGGCTGCCTGGGCGGGAAGCTCGTGGGCGCAGGCGGCGGCGGCTTCCTGCTCGTGTATGCCACACAGCCAGAGGACACGAGGCAGGCGATGGCTGCAGCCGGCGCCTCGGAGCTGGCGTTCGACTTCGAGTTCGGTGGCGCCTACGCGAGCGAAAGCGCGTGAGCGGGCTGCGTGTTGCGATCGTCGGCTGTGGGCTGATCGGAGCCAAGCGCGCGGGCGCGCTCGGGACGCAGGACACGCTCGTGGCCTGTCATGACGTGAGCGCTCAGGCGGCCGAGCGGCTGGCAACGGAGTTCGGCTGCAGGGCCTGCGAGACGCTCGAGGAGCTGTTGGAGACGGGCTGCGATGTGGTCGTGGTGGCCACGCCGCACGACCAGCTGGCGGGAATCGCTGAGCTGGCGCTGCAGGCGGGCTCGCATGTGCTGGTGGAGAAGCCGGCGGGCATCTCGAGCGCCCAGATCGACCGGCTGATCGAGTGCGAGCATGAGAGCTGCCGGCTTGTGAAGGTGGGCTTCAACCACCGCTTCCATCCGGGAATCGCGCGCGCGGCCGAGGAGGTTCATTCGGGGCGCCACGGAGAGCTGATGCACCTGCGCGGCCGCTATGGCCACGGCGGGCGAATCGGCTACGACCGCGAGTGGCGGGCCGATCCGGCACGCTCGGGCGGCGGCGAGCTGATCGATCAGGGCATGCACCTGCTCGACCTGACGCACCGCATCGCCGGTCCGCTGCCACTGCACTCGGCGCTGCTCAGGACCCATTTCTGGGACACGCCGGCGGAGGACAACGCGGCGCTGATCCTCGGCGAGGCGCAGTCGCGCACGGGCCCATGGGCGATGCTGCATGTGACTTGGACGGAGTGGAAGAACCTGTTCTCGCT
>JASLDD010000264.1 GCA_030151725.1 Solirubrobacteraceae bacterium | reverse complement strand
GGCGTGCTCATCTCCACCACGGGCGCTCCCGGCGGTGCTGGTCACGTCGCTGGGAAGCTCGGGGACCTTCCATTTGGCGGGCGCGTCGAGCAGCAGCAGCTTGTCTCCCTCGCGTATGCCGAGCTTTTTCCACAGGGGGGTCTTGGAGTAGCCGGCCACAGCGTGCGCCTCGCAGGCGTCTATACCCCAACGGTCTCAGCATGAGCCCTGTCTCCATCAATGGACTGCACGTCGATCGCGAGCTCCTGCGCTTCGCCTGCGGTCGGCTGTGCCTCCGCCGCACCTGCACGGCGTCCGATCAAAGCCCATGCGAGCAGCGCACCCAGCAGAGCGACCACTGACCCCAGCCGCAACCCATATTGGAGTGCGTACACGAACGCCCTGTCGCTGGCCTGGATGATCTGCTGGGGAACGCCGTGCACGCCGACCGAGCCGAGGCCGGCCGTCAGATCTGCACGCTCGGAGGCGGGCAGGCTCGGCAGCAGCTGGTCGATCTTGGAGCGCCCGAGCGTGGCGACCATCGCTCCCAGCACAGCCACGCCGAAGGTTCCGCCGACCATGCGGTTCATCGAGAGGATCCCCGAGGCGACTCCCGCCTTGGCCTGCGCCACCGCGTTCATGGCGGCCATGCTCATGGGCGACATCACGAAGGCCATGCCGATGCCCATCAACATGAAGCCCGGCAGCAGCGTGCCGTAGCCGCTCGAGACCGTGAGCTGGGACTGCCAGAACAGCGCGCCCGAGACGGCGAGCAGGCCGAAGGTCATCAGCGGCCGCGGCCCGACCCTGTCGGCCAGGCGCCCGGCCATGGGCGCGATCAGGACGATCATGAGGGTCGAGGGCAGGAAGCGCACGCCGGCCTGCAGCGGGGAGTAGTGCAGCACGTTCTGCATGTACAGAGCCATGAAGAAGAACATGGCGAGTATTGCGAAGCTGACGATGAAGGCGACGATGTTGGCGCCGAGGAAGGTGCGCGAGCGGAAGAAGTTGAAGTCGACCATCGGCGAGGGCTGGCGGCGCTCGACCAGGCCGAAGGCCGCGAGCCCGACGGCCGCGACGGCGAACAGCGCCAGCTCGCGTCCTGAGCCCCAGTGCCATTCGTTGCCCTCCACGAGCGCGAGCACGAGTGCAGCCAGACCCACGGTGAGGGTCAGCACACCACGCACGTCCACGCGCTGGGCGACCGTTTCATCGCGCGACTCGCGCACGGCGAACAGCGAGACCACGATCGCGCCCACTGCCACGGGGAGGTTGAGGAAGAAGATCGACTGCCAGCTCACGCTCTCCACGAGCAGGCCCCCGAGCACGGGCCCGATCGCCAGGGCCATCGCAGAGACGCCTGCCCAGGTGCCGATCGCCTTGCCGCGCTCGGCGGGGGGGAAGGCGTTGGTGATGATGGAGAGGGTGGCCGGCATCATCATGGCCGAGCCGACGCCCTGCACTGCGCGCCAGGCCACGAGCCATGTGTCGCTGGGTGAGAAGCCGATGGCGCCGCTGGAGCAGGCGAACACGACGACGCCCGCGAGGAAGATCTTGCGCCGACCGAAGATGTCGCCGAGGCGCCCGCCCGTGACGAGCAGCACGGCGAAGGACAGCGTGTAGGCGTTGACGGTCCACTCAAGCGATGCCGTGGAAGCGTTCAGGCTGCGCTGGATAGAGGGCAGCGCGACGTTGACCACGGTGTTGTCGAGCATGATCATGAAGAGGGCGAAGCACATGGCTCCAAGCGCCCACCAGCGGCGGTTGTCATCGTTCATCTGCAGCGATCTGATCCTCTTGGTCATCCGGTGGCTCCCGTCTCTTTGGGTCTGTAGTCCGCGATGTCGGCGCGGCGGGCGAGGATCAGCTCGAGCGCATGTTCGAGCGCACTTGCCTCCTCGTCCTCGAGGCTGCCCATCAGCTCGGCAAGCGCCGACAGCCGCGACTCGTTGAGGGCGGTGGGCACCTTGCGGCCCTCGTCGGTCAGTCGCACCCGCTTCACGCGCCGGTCCTCGGGGTCTTCCTGGCGTCCCACAAGCCCGCGCTCGAAGAGCCCGTCCACGGCACGGCTCATGGCGGGCAGGGACACGCCGAGCGAGTCGCCCAGCGCTTTCACGGAGCGTCCTTCGCCCTCGTTCTCCAACGCGCAGAGCGCCTTGATCTGGGTGAATGACAGCTCTAGATCGGCGATCGCGTTGAAGATCCCGACGTTGGCCGCGCGAAGCAGGTAGGCGGCCAGCGCGTACATGTCGCGCGTGAGCGCCAGACGCGAGGTGTCAGTCGACGTAGTTGCTTGCACTAGCGCAACTATATGAGCGACGCAATGGTTGCCTCTGTGTTATGCGTCACACAGAGCGGAAGCGCCGGCTCAGGCCGGAGCGAACGGCAGCTCGACGACCTCGGCGCTGAGGCCGGATTCGCCGACGTCGAGAGCGCTGCCGGGCTCGGCCTCGCGACGCACGAGCGCAAGCGCGATTGGCCCGAAGGTGGGGGAGAGGGCGCTTGAGCCGATGCTGCCCACAACACGCTCGCCCAGCCGCAGCTCCTCGCCTGCCTCCGCCGCCGCTGAGA
Source organism: Solirubrobacteraceae bacterium (assembly GCA_030151725.1). Taxonomy (GTDB): domain Bacteria; phylum Actinomycetota; class Thermoleophilia; order Solirubrobacterales; family Solirubrobacteraceae; genus Palsa-744. The sequence goes on along the minus strand of JASLDD010000264.1, from coordinate 4,460 downwards.
GGCGCAGGCCGCGCAGATGGCGATTGGGCTTGCCCCTGTAGAAGAGCCGTGCGACGGTCTCCTGGCCCACGTAACAGCCCTTGGTGAAGTTGACAGCGCGCTCGTTCAGGGCGGCCTCCTGGGGGATGACGCTCTCATCGAGATCCACTCCGTAGCGAGGGCGGCCGCTCTCGATGCGCAGGCATTCGACGGCCTCCTCCCCGACGGGCACGGCTCCACGCTCGCCAACCAAACTCTTGAGCTGCTCGAGATCGCCGGCCTCACACAGCAGATCGACGCCCACATTGGTGCGTATCGCCCGCACGGTGAGCCTATCGACGGTCACCTCCATGTGGGCATGCTCGACATCGGGCAACGCCTCGGCACCTGGGATGGCGGCGGCCTGCGGGCCGATCAGCGACAGCAGGCCTGACTCGAGGGTGCGCTTGTGCAGCTCGACCTCGTAGCCGACCTTGAAGCGGCGGATCATGTCGAAGAGCGCCTGCAGGGTGGAGCGCTCGGTGTCCAACAGCAGCTCCCTGGGTGTCTGCTCGCCGTCGCCGCCGGCGGCGAGGATCCGCAGATCGCCCAGCATTTTGCCCTTGTGGGTGAGGAAGGCGGCGTAGCACCCTTCGCCCGGGCTGAGCGTGGTGAGCTCGTTGGTGACCTGTCCGTTTAGAAACTCGACGGCGCCGGTGCCGGTCAGGGCGAGCTTCCCGCGCGCGGAGCGATCGAACGACCCGCATCCATGCAGCAGCGTGTCGTAGTCGGCGCTCAGCGCATGTGTTTCGGTGCTTGCCACTCGTTCGAGAATAGCCGCGCTAGGCTTCCCCTAATGGGTCTTGCAGACACGTTTCAGCGGATCGTGGATTCGCTGCCCGAGGATTGGACCGATCTGGAGCTTGACCTGCGTATCGCCAATGAGTCGCGCTATGTGGAGACGGCCCTGTACCTGGCGACGTGCAACGCGCGCCCGTACTCCCACCATGACTGGCATTGGCGGCTGCTGGTGGCTCACAACTTCGGTCACGCCGCTGCCCCTGAGGCGGTGCACGGCGCTCTGCGCCTGCTGGACGACGCCGGCATCGAGGCCGAGATGGCCCTGCGCGAGACGCGCAGCGGACGCGTGGAGGTAACTCAGATGTGGGGCCGCCCAGAGTCCGCGCGTGAGGAGTTCCGCCGCCTGCGGGCTCAGTAGATGGCCCGGGTGCTCCTACTGACGGGGGATCTGCTTTTCGGATCGCGCGTGCAGGGAGAACTGGTGGCGGCGGGCAACGAGGTCGAGCTGGTCGGCGACCGCGAGCGGCTGAGCGCGCGCCTGTCCGCTCCTGAGGCGGGCCGACCGGATGTGCTGGTGGCGGATCTCACCGATGAGCGCCTCGAGGGGGCTGCGATCGTCGCGGCGCTGACAGAGGCCGGCGAGCTCGAGCATGTGCGCACGCTGGCCTTCTACTCCCACGTGGACGTGGCCGCCCGCGAGCAGGCAGAGGCGGCCGGCTTCGAGACGATCGTGCCGCGCTCGCGCATGGCGCGCGAAGGCGCCGAGCTCATCGCGCGGTTGAGCTGAGAACGGGCCGGCTCAGGCTGGGTTGACGGCGGCGGCGCGGGTGCGCTCGCGGCGTCGCAGCAGCGGATGGCTCGCGCTGGCCCCGGGGCCGGGCAGCGCCCGCGCCTCGCGCGCCGAGAGCTTGGCGCCGCAGCGCTCGCACGTCAGATGCTCGTCGACCGCGCCGCCGCAACCGCGGTGTTCGAGCACGACTGGAGGCCCGCCCGCCTGGGCGGCGTGACGGTCGCCCCACTTCATCAGGGAGATGATCGTGGGCCACAGATCGAGGCCCTTCTCGGTGAGGCGATATTCCCAGCGCTGGGGACGCTCCTGGTAGAGGCGCTTCTCGAGCACGCCCTGATCGAGCAGCCGCACGAGCCTGGTCTGCAGGACGTTGCGGGCGATGCCAAGGTCCTCCTGGATCTCGTCGAAGCGGCGCAGGCCGAGGAAGACGTCGCGGACGATCAGCAGCGACCAACGCTCGCCGACGACCTCGAGAGTGGCGGCGATGCTGCAAGTTTGGCTTGTGTACTGGTTTCCAAGCATGACCTAAGACGAATATAGTCGATCGCGTTGCATCATGCAACTTACTTGTGCTACGGTCAGTTTCATCATGCAACGTAAATGGCGCGTCTCACTCATTGTCTGTGTAGGGGTGTTCATGTCGAGCCTCGACCTGTTCATCGTCAACATCGCCTTCCCGGCGATCGGCAAGCACTTCGGTGGCGCATCTCTGGGGTCGCTGTCGTGGATCTTGAGCGGCTACGCGATCGTGTTCGCGGCGCTGCTGGTGCCGGCGGGCCGCTGGGCTGACGCATTTGGACGCAAGCGCGCCTTCCTGTTGGGCCTTGGGATCTTCGTGGCGGCGAGCGCCGCCTGCGCGGCCGTTCCATCGGTGGGACTTCTGATCGCCGCGCGCATCGTGCAGGCGGCAGGGGGAGCGCTGATGTTGCCGACGTCGCTCGGACTGATGCTGCCGGAGTTCGAGGTGGAGAAGCGCCATGTGGCGATCGGTGTATGGGCGGCGACGGGAGGCATAGCGGCAGCCGCCGGGCCACCGCTTGGCGGCCTGCTGGTGCAGGCGGACTGGCGCTGGGTGTTCCTGGTCAACGTCCCCATCGGCCTGATCGGCCTGATCGCCGGTACGCGCACGCTGGCTGAGCGGCGCGAGCTGGGCGCGGGACGCCCGGACCTGCTCGGCGCGGGCGCGCTGATCGTGGCGATCGGATCGCTGGTGGTGGCGATCGTCAAGGGTCAGGAATGGGGCTGGGGCTCGGCGCAGGTCCTGGCCTTGCTGATCGTGACGGCGGTGTTCCTGCCGGCGATCTGGTGGCGCTCGGAACGCCATGTGGCCCCGATTGTGGAGCCGGCGATGCTGCGGGTCAGAAGCTTTGGGCTGGCTGTTGGCGCTTCGGTGCTGTTCTTTGGGGGCTTTGGCGCGATGCTGCTGTCAGGGGTGCTGTTCTTGACGTCGGTGTGGCACGAGCCGGTGCTGACGGCGGGCCTGATGCTGTTCCCGGGCCCGGCCATGGCGACGGCCTTCAGCGTTCCCTCCGCACGCCTGGGCGCGCGCTTTGGATACAGGCTTCCGGGTGTGATCGGCGCCGCGGTGTTTGCGGCAGGGTCGGTCTGGTACATCACCCAGACGGGCGACAGGCCTGCCTACCTCTCGGAGTATCTCCCCGGCGCGATCATCAGCGGAGCGGGCGTCGGCCTGGTGATCCCGACGCTCACCGGAGCCGGAGCCTCGTCGCTTGCGCCTGAGCGCTTCGCAACAGGCGCGGCGGTGCTGACGATGGGCCGCCAGATCGGTGCTGCGCTGGGAGTGGCGGTGCTGGTGGCTGTGCTGGGCACGGCGACGCGCACGGCGGGGGACTTCCACAGCGCGTGGCTGATCACGGTCGGCGGTGGGCTGGCGGCGGGGCTTGCGCTGGCTGCGATCGGGGCGCCCCAGCGGCGTGCGGCGGTGGCACCGATCGTGGCGGAGAGCGCGGTATGAACACAATTGCTCTGCGATAGAGGCGTGACATCCTCAACGGATGCCACAGGCGAGGACCCCGCAAGGCGTGACGCTGGAGTACGAGACCGTCGGCTCGCCGGCCGACCCACCGTTGCTCCTCGTGGCGGGCTTCGGCGTGCAGCTGATCTCGTGGCCACGTGCTTTCTGTGAGCGTCTGGCGCGGGGCGGACGCTTTGTGATCAGCTTCGACAATCGCGATTGCGGGCTTTCGTCGAAGCTCGACGGCCAGGGCGCAGACCCCTCGTCGGTCATCGCGGCGGCCTCCGCGGGCGACTTCGAGAAGGCGAAGGCGCTCGCAGCCTACACGTTGAGCGAGATGTCGGATGACGGGCTTGCGCTGCTGTCCGAGCTGGGGATCGAGCGGGCGCATGTTCTCGGCTCCTCGATGGGCGGCATGATCGCGCAGACGATGGCGATCGAGCACTCAGAGAGGCTGCTGACGCTCACCTCGATGATGTCCAACACCGGTGAGCCCGAGTTCGGCCAGTCCACGCCGCAGGCAAGGCAGGCATTGCTCACGCCCGCTCCTGCCGACCGAGCCGGCTACATGCAAGCGGCCGAGAATTCGATGATTTGGAGATCGAAGAGGTATCCAGAGCTCGCCGGTGCTCGCAAGCGAGCCGGCGAAAGCTATGACCGCTGCTATTGCCCCGAGGGCGTGAGCCGCCAGCTTGCGGCGATGGTCGCAAGCGGATCGCGCGCAGAGGGACTGCGGCGCCTGCAGATCCCCACGCTGGTGATCCACGGCCTCGATGACACGCTCATCGTGCCGAGCGGCGGCGAGCGCACGGCCGCCCTGATTCCAGGCGCCCGTCTGCTGCTGATCGAGGACATGGGCCACGACCGGCCGGAGCCGCTCTGGCCACAGATATGCGACGCAATTCTGGAGCACACGGACTATCAGGAGGCGGAGAG